>NZ_JBEPMC010000005.1:0-511040 GCF_040545535.1 Mesorhizobium robiniae | reverse complement strand
TTTTCTTATTTTCTTAGCGCCCCGCGGTGCCCTGCCTACTCGACGGGTATATTAGCTACAAATCACATACCCGCACCCCTTGATAGAAATTTTGATCGCTTATATGGCGCCTACTCAGAAAGACATTATTACTTACACCCGCCTTGTTCTTTAAGGAAAAAATGCATAACTTCGGACAAAATTCTCAGTTGACTCTCGTAAAATACTTGCATTTCCGATTTATAATGTTTTAGTGATCTATAATTGGCTTCGTAATATCTAAGTATATACATTATATACAAAAGATGTATTTCCAGAAGGGTAAATCTTGTCGACGTTAAGCGAAGTTCTTGGCCAATCTATGCTCCCTACTCTCGAACCGAATTTTGTTGTGGATAGACAGTGGATAAGTGCTCGCTCACAACCCCGTAGCCATTATTGGGCGCAGACGCGCCGCGAGCACGCCTCTTCGGATTCCGATGATCGGCCGACCATGGGCATCGAAGCCATGCCCGCTGATCTCGATATCGAGAAAGGTGTGGATCTCGTCCTCGCCGACGCCGACCTTGGCGCCCTCAGCAGATTCATCCAGGCGCCTGGCGGCGCCGTCGGCGGCTTCGCGGCCGGCGCCGCGCCAAGCAGTCTGACGGCGCGATCCGGATCCTTGGCCGATTATAGCCGGGGCAAGTACTTGCCTTTGCCGTTGCTGCGCCGGGCAACTTCGGCCAGTTGCCAGACGACCGGGTCGCCCATCTTGCCAATGAAGTCGAACCGGCCCTGCCTGACCGCTTTAGATGTCGTCCGGGGTCGCTCTGCGCGATTCAGCGGCGTCGCCGACTGATCGATCAGACAAGCCTCAAGTCGTCCCTGCTCAGGCTGGCTCGGCTTCGATCGTCACCTTGTTGGGATAGAACGCTCCGTGGTTGCGGATTTCGACCATCTCGTCGAAAGGCTGCTCATACGCCCACATCGCCTCCTTGCCTGCTTCGGCGGCAGGCAGCACGCTCCAATAGCTCGCATCGCCCTTGTAAGGGCAATGGGTCGACAGTTCCGTCTTGCGAAGCTGGTCGAAATCGATGTCTTCGAACGGGATGTAGAGGACTGAAGGATAGGGCGATTCGGTCAACACCTTGGCCTTCGTCGATGAGGCTATGACCGCGTCGCCGGCGCGTACGGTCACAGTTCCGACATAGGGCTCGACAGTAATCACTTTATCCGGGTTGCGTTGAAAGCCGGGTGACGGATTGGCGATCTGGTCCATGGCTGTTCTCCTTGCATCGACCCTAAGGTGTGTCGGGAGCACGCTTTGCGCAAGGCCGCTCGACTGCAGGCCCACCCGCTCAGGCCCTGCATGACTGCCGAATTCCTCGCCGTGAGGGGTCAGGCCGCAGTCTGAAACGCGTCCATCAGGCCCGCATAGGCGGCGGCAATACCGGCGACCGGATTGCTGCTTCTCGACGTGGTTTCGACCTTGAGCGCACCGCCGACGGTCGGCAAGGTAAGAAGCAAGAACTGACGATTGCCGCCATCGCCGACGCATGCCGCGGCAACGTGTTGAGCTTCGCCTTCGTTCTGAACGCACATCTTGAACAGCAGCGTGCCGCCGACCGCCTCAAGGGCGCCGCCGACAACTTCGACGAATTCGTCTTCGGAAACGGTCTTAGTGTCCGGCACCAAATCGGCCAGGCTTTCGGCGAGCGTATTTTCAAGAGTCTTGTCGTCGAGTTGCGCGTCCATGCGAACCTCTTTCATTCGCCAATCGCACCCCTTGCCCATTAATCAAAGTTAACGCCGACGATGGCCGGATTGTGGCGATTTTTCCTGTCTTTCGGTCAATGCACCACTTCGGCCCGGTCATGGCTGGACAATCCGTTGGTTCGTCCCACAATGGGCCAAAAACCAATGGGAGGAACAGAATGCTCGGATTGATGCAGGAATGGCCGCTGCTTTGCCACAAGCTCATCGACAACGCAGCCAGGCAGCACGGCGAACGCGAGATCGTGTCGCGCTCGATCGAGGGCCCGATCGTCCGGACCACTTACGCCGAAATTCATCGCCGCGCCTTGCAGGTCGCTGAACGGCTCGATCGTGATGGTTTCGGGCTTGGCGACCGCATCGCCACATTGGCTTGGAATACGGCGCGCCATATCGAAGCCTGGTACGGCATCATGGGTGTCGGCGCGATCTATCACACGCTCAACCCGCGCCTGTTTCGCGAGCAGATCGTCTGGATCATGAACAATGCCGAAGACAAGGCGATCTTCGTCGACCTGACATTCATGCCGCTGCTTGAGAAGATTGCCGGCGCGGTCAAATCGCTGAGAAAGGTGATCGTGCTGACCGATAAGGCGCACATGCCGCAAACGACGCTGCAGAACGTTGTTGCCTACGAGCAATGGCTTGACGAAGGCACCGGCGCCTTCGCCTGGAAGACGTTCGATGAAAACACCGCCGCCGGCATGTGCTACACCTCAGGCACGACTGGCGATCCGAAAGGTGTCCTCTACAGCCATCGCTCGAACGTGTTGCACGCGATGATCGCAGCGATGCCCGATGCCATGGGGCTGTCCTCGCGCGATACCATACTGCCTGTTGTGCCGATGTTCCACGCCAACGCCTGGGGTCTTGGCCAGAGCGGTCCGATGATTGGCGCCAAACTGGTCATGCCTGGCAGCAAGATGGACGGTGCCTCGATCTATGAATTGCTCGACGCCGAAAAGGTGACGTTCAGTGCCGCCGTGCCGACAGTATGGATGATGCTGCTCCAGCATCTGGAGGAGACCGGCAAGAAACTTCCCTACCTGAAAAAGGTCGTCATCGGCGGCTCGTCCTGCCCGCGTGCGCTCACCACGAAGTTCCAGGACAACTACGATGTTGAGGTCATCCATGCCTGGGGCATGACCGAGATGTCGCCGCTCGGCACCCTGTGCACCCTCAAGCCGGACTGTGCCGGGCTCGAGGGCGACGCCCGGCTCGACATCCAGAGCAAGCAGGGCTATCCGCCGTTCGGTGTCGAAATGAAGGTGACGGACGACGACAATAAGGAGCAGCCATGGGACGGCAAGACATTCGGGCGCTTGAAGGTCCGCGGACCGGCAGTCGCGCGCGCCTATTATGGCGGCGTCGGATCCGAACAGTTCGATCAAGAAGGCTGGTTCGATACCGGTGACGTCGCCCATATCGACCCGGGCGGCTATATGCAGATCACCGATCGCGCCAAGGACGTTATCAAATCGGGCGGCGAATGGATTTCGACGATCGAGCTTGAGAATCTCGCGGTCGGCCATCCGGATGTGGCGGAGGCAGCCGCGATCGGCATCCAACATTCGAAATGGGGCGAACGGCCCTTGCTTGTCGTCGTCCGCAAGCCGGGCCGGGAGCCGACCAAGACGGATATTCTCGCTTTCATGAACGGCAAGGTGGCGAAGTGGTGGATGCCGGACGACGTCGCCTTCGTCGGCGAAATTCCCCACACCGCCACCGGCAAGATCCAGAAGACCACCCTGCGCCAGCAATTCAGGGGCTATCGCCTGCCGACGGATTGACGGAGGTGACGTCTTTCGCCTTCAAGCCGCCAAGGGACTCTAAGGAGCCGTTCGGATCGGGGCGGTGCGGATAATGGAAATTCCAGTTCGAGGGACGTCGAGGGCGGCCGGCTGGTCGCGGCGGACAGGCGCTTTTTCGGCGATCCTGCTTCTGATCGTTCTCGTCGGCCATCGATACGGCCTCGTCGAAACGCCGGCTTTTCTTTGGGTGCTCGGCATCGTCGCGCTGCTTTCCGCCTCTGCGCTGCTGTTCGCCGGGTTTGCCTTTTCGAGACTGTGGAATTTCGGCGACCGTGGCGGTCGCGACCTTACCGTCGGCACGTTGCTGGCACTTCTGGTGCTCGTTCCCTACGGCATTGCTGCCTACCGGGCGGCGACTTATCCACCGCTCAGCGACGTCTCGACCGATTTCGACGATCCACCGATGTTCGACGCCAGCACCCGGACCGGGGATATGAACTTGCTTTCACCATCGACGCCGGGCGAGCAGCGCCTGCAAGCCGAAGCCTATCCGCTTGTAACCGGGCGTAGCTACAATCTGCATTTCGATCGCGTCCTGGAAGCAGTCCAAACCGTGCTCGATCGGCGGGATTGGCAGCTGGCAGCGCCGTTCCCCGACGCGAACGGACAAGGTGAGGTAACGATCGAGGCTCTGGCCAAGAGCTTCATCATCGGCCTTCCCGCCGACGTCGCCATCCGTGTGATCGATGACGGCGATGCGGTCATCGTCGATATGCGTTCGGCCTCCCGTTACGGCCGCTACGACCTTGGCGACAATGCGGATCGCATCGTGAGTTTTCTCACCGAGCTGGATCAGCAAATCGCCGGCCAGGTGGGCACGGCCCCGGCCGAATAGCGCCTACACGACAGGGATGAAAATGCCGTCGATGGCCGGGTCTCCGTCGGCGCTCACCAGGCCACGCGCAACCAGATCCTCCAGGTGGGCAAGCACTGACAGTCCGGCCGCACCATGGAGGCGCGGGTCCGTATCGCGGTAAATCGCCTTGACCATGTCATGGATCGTCCGGTCGCCATTTCTGATCCGTTCTAGAATCGCTTTTTCGCGCATCCTGCGATGTATCTTCAACTCGCGCATGAAGCTGTGCGGCGCAGTCACCGGGCCGCCGTGGCCGGGCAGCAGGAGGCGATCGTCGCGCTCGATCAGGCGATCCAGCGAGGCCATATAATCGGCCATGGCGCCGTCCGGCGGCGCGACGATGGAGGTGGACCACGCCATGACATGATCGGCCGAAAACAGGACACCGGTTCGTTCCAGCGCAAAAGCTGCGTGATTGGCGCAGTGACCCGGTGTCAGCACGGTTCTGATCGCCCAGCCATCGCCGTCGATCACTGTACTGTCGGCAAGCACGACATCCGGATGAAACGCGGTGTCGGCGCTGGCGTCGAGCGGATTGGCCTCGCCTATGCGCAGCGGCCGCGCCGGGCGATGCGGGCCTTCGGCCAGGATAATCGCGCCGGTGTGCTGCTTCAGCCGCGCCGCCAGCGGAGAATGGTCGCGATGCGTGTGGCTGACGAATATATGACTGACCGGCCTGTTTGCGATCACTTCGATCAGTGTCTCGAGATGGGCGTCGTCATCCGGCCCCGGATCGATCACCGCCAGCGTGTTGCGCCCGACAATGTAGCTGTTGGTGCCGTGAAAGGTGAACGGGCTGGGGTTTTTTGCGGTAATCCGAAGCACGTTGGGCACAACGGTGATGCTCTTGCCGTAAGACGGGTCGAAGTCTGTGTCGAATTTCAGCGCCATTGCGAATGTCGTTCAGCTCTGTTGGAGGGCGGCAAAACCGATTGCCGCATAACACGGAAGCCAATATAGGAAAACGTGAAGCCGCAATCTGCGGCAATCCGGAAATGGGGAAGACCATGGCAATTGCAACGACGATGCGTCCGCTTGTTTCTCTCGCTTTGCCTGAAAAGGGCGCTGCCCGCCTGGCGACGCAGCTTTTGCTTGCGATCGTCGGAACGCTGCTGCTGACCTTGTCGGCCAAGACGAGGGTTTTGCTCGGACCGGTCGACATCTCGATGCAGACCTTAGCCGTCTTCCTGATCGCCGCGGCTTTCGGCATGCGCCTCGGCGTCGCCACGCTGCTTCTTTACATGGCGGAGGGCGCCATGGGCTTTCCGGTCTTCCAGGGCACACCGGAAAAGGGCATCGGCATCGCTTACATGTTCGGCTCGACCGGGGGGTATCTTGCCGGCTTCGTGATCATGGCGGCGATCGTCGGCTGGGCCGCCGATCGCGGTTGGGATCGCCATCCGGTCAAGCTCTTCAATGCGCTTCTGGTCGCCGAAATCATCATGATGGCGATGGGCTTTGCCTGGTTGGCACTGCTTATCGGCCCGGAAAAGTCATGGCAGTTCGGTGTCGTGCCCTTCATCGTCGGCGACCTGATCAAAGTCGGCTTGGCGGCGAGCCTTGTGCCGGCTGTCTGGTCGCTGCTCAAACGCTCCTGAACGCCGGTCGACGGATCGGACGCGACACTGATCGGCTCCACGCAACCACCGGGATTGATTGCGTGGAGTGGTCCTGTTTCGGTCAGTGCTTGCAGGGACTTCCCGTCAACGCAGGCCCAGCGCCAATTGGTCGGTATCTGCTATGCAACACTTTGCTAACGATACCGTCACACAATGTTCAAATCGACGGCTTAAGGACCAGAACAGCCAGCGATTCATCGCGAGCCAGCGTAACCAGGCAGCTACACATCGGCGTAATTGCCCGATACCGCTGCTTCGATAGCTAAAAAAGAAAGCGGCTCGATGTTTTTAGGTGTGGCTAAAGTGACGGGCAATTAGCAGGAATTTTTTCGACGAGCCGCGTCGATTCTGGCGAGATAGTTGCTTGCTGGTATCTCCACGCTGTCGTAACCCTTGACCTCGAAAACGCCGAAACCGCCGAGAGTGAGTCGCGTGATCAGCCCGGAAAAAACGACTGTTAAGACGACGGTATCGTTGCAACAGCCCGCGGCTGGCACCGCAGCGCGCTGGTACGCGGCCAGTGTATTTCCGGGAAAGGAAGACGTCGCCGAACGGCATCTGCGGATGCAGGGTTTTCACCCGTTCGTGCCACGCTGCGAGAAGACGACACGTCATGCCCGGCGCATCGAGACGCGCGCGGCGGCATATTTTCCAGGATACATGTTCATCTCCCTCGATGTCGCGCTGCAGCGTTGGCGGTCGGTCAATGGAACATTCGGTGTGCGCTCGCTCATCATGCAGGGCGAGCGGCCGTTGCCGGTCCCCTCGGGGTTGGTGGAGCGGTTCATAGCACTGACCGGCAGGGACGGCCTGCTTGATTTCAGCGGAGGCCTCGCTGCGGGCGCAGCGGTTCGAATTCTCTCGGGTCCTTTCGCGGAGATGATCGGTCGCCTTGACCGGCTCGATCCAGCCGGGAGAGCCCGGGTCCTGGTTGCCATCATGAATGGCGAGATCCCTGTTGACATGGATTCAAGGGAACTCGTCGCGATCGCATAATCGAAATGACCCTAGGTTATGCGATGTACACTGTTGCAAAGTCGGCTCTCGGGTTTCACCCGGGAGTGCGGTAGCCATTGTTGGAGCCGCTGCATGTTTGACCGAGACAGCCGAAACGATGGGCAACCGAGGGCTGCTGACCGGCCCGCTTCGGCGTGTCGATCGGACTCGTCGGTGAATTTTGATTGAGATCTTATACGAATTATCGAGCTGAATCTCGCAGAGAGTGCTTGGAATTGAATGCTCCGATCATAAAGCCGCAAACTCAACGGCACCTACTGCACCGGGTTAGATTTCAACTCCTTGGTGGACTAGCTTTTGCAATTCTGGCGCCCGCATTGATTCGCATGGCTGTGGATGCCAAAATAATTTATTATTCCAATCTGCAGATCACGGTTTTTGCAGGCATTGTTGCGCATACTGCTGGTTTCTTTTCGTTTCGCCGGATAGGAAATTTCCCGGGTGTTGCGGCCGCCGGCTATATTTTGCCAACTTTTTCCCTGTGCTACGGGCTGGTGTACCTGGCAATTTTCTTGTTTCGTATCGACTACAGTGCTTTCCAGGCGGCCAGCAGCTTGACACTGTCAATTCTCTGGTATTTCGGCCTGAGCATCTTGAGCAGGCGCTTGGATCCCTACAGCCTCGCCGTGATTCCAGGGGGGGCCGTAGGCCGTCTTGAAGAGATCGGCGGCGTGAACTGGCATTGGCTTGCCTCGCCCGATACTATCATTGACCGGGTAAATGGTGTCGTTGCCGATCTTCGTTCTGATCTTTCGGATGAGTGGGAGCGGTATATTGCCGATCGCGCGCTTTCGGGGACGCCAGTCTACCATGTCAAACAGATCAGCGAGTCGCTCACAGGTCGAGTAGAGATTGAGCATCTTTCTGAAAATACTCTAGGATCGTTGAACCCTAACCAGGCTTATTTGAAGATTAAGCAGACAGTTGATTGGATTGCAGCGCTGTTTGTTCTTATAATTTTTTTGCCATTGCTCCTATTTGTAGCGGCAGCGATAAGATTGGACTCGGCTGGCCCGGCCTTATTCAGTCAAAAAAGAATGGGGTACAGAGGAAAGGTCTACGAGGTTTACAAATTTCGGACAATGAAACTCGGCGCCACGGTTGGCGACGAAAAGGACGAAGCCATCACAAAGGCCGGCGATGCGCGCATTACTCGCCTAGGGCAGTTCCTCAGAAAATCCAGGATCGATGAATTGCCGCAGGCCTTCAACATTCTGCGCGGCGAGATGAGCTGGATCGGGCCGCGTCCAGAAGCACTCGTACTCTCGAAATGGTATGAGGCTGAACTGCCATTCTATCGATACCGACATATTGTCCGGCCCGGCATTACCGGATGGGCGCAAGTCAATCAGGGCCATGTTGCAGCAGTGGACGACGTGCTGGAAAAACTCCACTACGACTTCTACTACATCAAGAATTTTTCGCCTTGGCTCGACGTGCTGATTGTGTTTCGTACCATCCGAACCATGCTGACAGGCTTTGGCGCGCGTTGACCGGGCGAAGATCGTTTGTCGATGTACCCCAGCCGCCGCTCTCCAGCCCCATGGGACGGGATAGCCACCAGCTTTTTGAAAATGGGTATTCGTAATGTTTAAAGTTGCTCTGATCAGCGTTGAAAATAGCGTCGTATCGAGCTTGGAGAAAGCACAATGACCAGGAAAACCGCACTCATTACAGGCATTACCGGCCAGGATGGCGCCTATCTGGCGGAACTCCTGCTGGCAAAGGGTTACGATGTCCATGGCATCAAGCGGCGTTCCTCGTCGTTCAACACCGGTCGTATCGATAATCTCTATCAGGACCCGCACGAAAAGGACGTAAGGCTGTCGCTTCACTATGGTGATATGACCGACGCCACCAACCTCATCCGCATCGTCCAGGAAGTGCAGCCAGACGAGATCTACAATCTAGCCGCACAATCGCATGTCCAGGTGAGCTTCGAAACGGCGGAATATACCGCGAATGCCGACGCGATCGGTACATTGCGTCTCCTCGAAGCGATCAGGCTGCTTGGCCTGACAAAAAAGACGCGTTTCTACCAGGCATCGACTTCCGAGCTCTACGGCAAGGTGCAGGAGATTCCGCAGCGGGAGACGACGCCTTTCTATCCCAGGTCACCTTATGCGGCGGCAAAGATATACGCCTACTGGATCACCGTGAACTACCGCGAAGCTTACGATATCCACGCCTCCAACGGCATATTGTTCAATCACGAGAGCCCGATGCGCGGCGAGACGTTCGTTACCCGCAAGATTACGCGCGCGGCTGCCGCGATCAGCCTCGGTCTTCAGGACAAGCTCTACCTCGGCAATCTATCGGCTGAACGGGATTGGGGACATGCCCGCGACTATGTCGAAGGCATGTGGAGAATTCTCCAGCATGATGTGCCCGATGACTACGTCCTTGCAACCGGGGTGAAGAACTCGGTCCGCCGTTTTGTCGAGCTTGCATTCAGCGAGGTCGGAACCGAGATCCAATGGGTTGGTTCCGGCATCGACGAAAAAGGCATCGATGCAAAATCCGGCGCTGTTCTGGTCGAGGTGGATCCGCGGTACTTCAGGCCGACCGAAGTAGAGCTTCTGATCGGCGACGCCTCGAAAGCGGAGCGCGTTCTCGGGTGGAAGGCGACAACGTCGCTCGCCACGATGGTCCAGGAAATGATCCAGTCCGATCTCGAAACGGTAAGGCGGGAGTCCGAACATCGGCGCCTCGACGAGGATCGCATTCGCGTGGCGGCACAGTAAGCGGCGGTTGGGCCGGGTCGATATGAAAATCTCGGTCTTGACCGTCTGTTGGAATTCCGCGGCGACAATCCGGCATACGATCGATAGCTTCCTGATCCAGGACCATGGCGACAAGGAATTGGTGATCATCGACGGCAATTCGTCGGACGATACACTGGCAATAGTCCGGTCTTACCCACAGGACCAGATTCGGCTTCTCAGCGAGCCCGACAGCGGAATGTATGATGCGCTCAACAAAGGGCTGTGCCTCTATGCCGGCGACGCGGTAGGCGTGCTGAATTCCGACGATTGCTTTCACGATCCTACTGTGCTGGGGCGGATATCCGCAGGGCTCGAGACAGCCGACATCGTGCATGGCGACCTGGATTTTGTCGAAGACCACCTGACCAAGCGGGTCGTACGCCGTTGGCGTGCTGCAGCCCGACCCGCCAAGGGCTTTCGGACCGGATGGATGCCGGCCCATCCAACATTCTACGTCAGGCGAAAGGTGGCGGAAACCGTCGGGACGTTCGACCTCAACCTCAAAGTGGCATCAGATTATGATTGGATGCTGAGAGCAGTTGAACTCCACGGGTTCCGGACCGCTGCGACCAGCCACGTGTTGGTGGACATGATGGTTGGCGGGGCCAGCACACGAAGCCTTGCCTCCCACATCGGGCACAATCTGGAAGCGCTGCGGGCACGTCGCCGCTGGCTTGGGGCAGGCCCTGTCGACTACGCACTTGTTGCGAAGCCAATGCGTAAAATCGGACAGTTCTTGTTAAAACAAGGCGATAATCCAAACATGAAGAAGCCTATCTGATGAACGACCCAAAAAGCATTTTGGAGCCGATCGGAGGTTATGTCCTCGATCTCGTTGCGAAGCTGCGAAACCGACAATTTGTCCCGCATTCGCTAACGAAATTGCACAATATGAAAACCTGCAGGGACATGACGGGCGCCACGACGGCAGTGGAAATTGGTTCCTACAAGGGGGTCACGACAAAACGAATGTCTCACCTGTTTGAGAAGGTGATCTCAGTCGAAATTGACGAAGCGCTGTATCATCAGGCCAGCAAGCGCTGCGCAGGGCGGAAAAATGTAGAATTGCTGCTCGGTGACGGGTCCAAGCTGCTGCCCGAAATTGCTACACGGGTAAGCAAGGCGCTTATCTTTCTGGATGGCCATTTCAGCGGAGGTATTACCGGTCAAGGTGACGAACCGGAACCCGTGTTGAAAGAGCTTGATCTCATCCAGGCAAACTTGGATCACTTCTGCGCGGTCATCGTAGACGACTTTCGCCTGTTTGGCGTCGAGCCGGGATGGCCGCGGAAGGCCGAAGTGATGGAGAAGTTGGAAGAGGTGTTGCCTGCGCCAGAATGGGTTCATGGCGTTCTCAACGATCAGTTCATCGCGGTTCGCAAAAGAACGGCAAAATGAACGGACACCGCGTACGCCACGCTCCTGTTTCAAGCAGGTTGCAGGCGAAAATTGCCCTTATTTTCCTATCTGGCGATCTGGAATGTTCCGAAGCATCCTGACCGTCCTGTCGGGGTCGGTGATTGCGCAGATAATTGCAGTTGCCGTTCTTCCCATCCTGACACGGCTCTATGATGCTGAAGCGTTCGGCCGCTATCAGATCTATGTTTCGATACTGAACATAGCGGTCATGTTCGTGGCATTTCGCTACGAGGTCGCGCTTCTGAGCGCGCGGCCGGGAAGGGTTTATGAAAATCTGCTAAAATTGACATTTCGGCTCTGTATCTGGACCAGCATGGTCGCTCTTCTTGTCGCCGGCGCTGTCGATTGGTTGATGCCGGGTGTCCTGTTATCCCTGCGGGGCATTGTCTTCTTTTTACCCGTTGCGATGGCCGTCGCGGGAATCTACCAGATGCTCACCTTCTTGCCGATCCGCGACCGCAATTATGGCCTGAGCGCACGGTCCAAAATCTTGCAATCGGTAGGGTTCTCCTTTGGAGCACTTGGGTTTGCCTTTCTTCCGGTCATCGGCGTCGGTCTCATTCTGGCTGATGTATTCGGCCGGACCTTCGGGGCCATCAGCGTGCTCTTCGAGAGTGGCAAACTCTGGCGCACTTTGATCTCTCCTCTCTCTTTTTCGGAGATGAAGTTTACGGCAATTCGTTTCCAGAAATATGGACTTCTCACCTTCCCGGGAACCCTTCTTTCCTCTCTTAGCGCCGCGGTCGCACCATTCGCCTTTCTGGCACTGTTCAATCTGGAGACCGCAGGACAGTACGCCCTCCTCGAACGGTTTATCCTGATGCCGGTGGGCGTCATAGCGGTAGCTGTTTCACAGGTCTTCACCGGCGAATTGTCGACGCTCTACCGCACCGACAAGAAAGGGCTGAATAGAGTGTTTCGACGTTCGCTCTTTCAGCTTCTTGCCATCGGATTGCTGCCGACAATGCTCGGGATGGCGCTTTCGCCGAGCCTCGTCCCACTCGTCTTTGGCGCCGATTGGGCTATGGCCGGCAAACTCTGCGTGATTGGATTTCCGATCGCGTATGTGCGCTTTGTCGCCACGGCGTTGACCATGACTCTTGTTGTCATCGATCGCCAGTCGCTTCAATTCAGCTGGGAGGTGGGACGGTTTCTTTTCACCTTGTGCGTCTTCGGCGGGCTCGGCTGGGTGGGTGCCGACAATCCCAACACTGTCATGGTCTGGTATGCGCTGGCGACCGCCGTCACTTATGCTATTCACCTTCTGCTGGCCGATCGTGCAACGAGACTGGTCAGCTTGCAGGCAACAGAGAGCGGGAAAACGACGTTGTGAAGATAGCCTCGTGTTCATCGGCATTATTTGCAATCAGCATCCTGGATCCATTGCCGAACATCGGCTGAGTTCTGGCGTTTTTAATAAGACAGGCGCTCATGGCACATCTCTATGGCTATCCCGATATCGGCCGTTTCGGTCTTGGTCACAGCATGCTCGCCTGGGCGCGCTGTGAGATATGGTGCCGAAAAAACAACGCGCAGATGCTTGGGCCGCGTTGGTTCCGTCCTCGTATCGGTCCCTATTTGCGCCGCGAACGGGACAAGCGCGAGTATTTCAGGCTCTTTAACAATAAGGGCTATGTCGGCGAACCGTGGCGCACCGTACTCCTCGCAACTGCACGAAAGGTTTCGGCGGAGGCCGCCCCATCCATTGCACATGACGGCGGGAACACGGTCGTTGTCTTCAAGAACACCGTGGCATCAAATTTCGAAAAACATTTCCATGAAGTCCGCGGTAACGGTCCGGTGCTGTACGACGCGTTTCGTCGGATCACCCGCAAAAAGTACCTGCCGGAAGACCCGGCCTCTCCGTTCCTCGCTATCCACGTACGTCTTGGTGACTTCTCTCGTTTCGATGTGAACCAGGTGGAGGCGAAGACGCACAACCAGCGGCTTCCGATCGAATGGTATTGCGACAGCCTTGTCGCCCTTCGCGAGGCACTGGGTACCAGCATGCCGGCCCGCGTCTTTTCCGACGGAGATGATGCTGACCTTGTTCCGCTGCTTGGTCTTCCGAACATACGCCGGGCCAACGACGCGGAATCGGTCACGCACATGCTGGAAATGGCCCAGGCAAGCGTGATCATCGGAGCTGGCTCGAACTTCAACCTGTGGGCTGCCTTTTTTGGACAGGTGCCGCGCATCACCTATCCAAACCAGGCGATCGTCGCAGTAAACGACGATCCGGCCCGTGAAACGAGCTTCCGTGGCGAGGCGCCACTTCCTGACGTGTTCATAAAGCAGGTCAGGACACAATTCACAAATCGAGAAAAGCAAGGCGAGCTGACCTAGGCTGGCTGGTGCAACTATGACGAGGTCCGGAATTCGCCCGGCTGGCAGGAAGAGGAGTGCGGTGATTCTCAACAGGTTTATCGGCTGGAACAGGAACGCAGCAGCATGGCTCGAACACCACTTTCCCCAAATTTTCGGTGCGCCGTCATATAAGGCGGAGCTAGAGCGTCGTATCGCTGAAGACGTTGCGCGCCTGAAGCCGTCAGCGATCCTCGAGGTCGGCGGCATTGATCGGCCGCTTCTGGAGCGCGGTGCGGATTTCACCTATATCGGTCTGGACATCGAGGAGAAGCCGGACTGCTATCGCATCTACGATCAGTTTGTCGTCCAGTCGATCGAGCGGCCCGTTGATGTCGAGGCGGACATGCTCATTTCGATCACATTGATGGAGCATGTGCCCGACAACAAGGCGGCGGCGCGCTCCATGTTCCTGGCGCTGCGGCCAGGTGGCGTGATGCACCACTATATTCCGTCGAAATGGCATCCCTATTCGGTGGCACTGCGGATCGTCGGACCGGTCATGCAAAGATGGCTGATTCCATACCTCAGGCCTGCGGCGGTCGGCGTTACCGGCTATCCTGCCTTCTTCGACCACTGCTCCCCTTCGGATATGACAAAGCTCTTTCGCGGTCAGGGATTCGAGCAGGTAGACGCCAAGTCGTTTTACCGCGCCAGCGACTATTTTGCTTTCTTCCTGCCGGCCTATCTTTCCGTCGCGCTGTTCGAAAACCTCTGCGCGGCCCTGAACTGGCGCATCTTCTGTTCCGGGTTCGTCATCAGCGCTACAAAACCCACGCAATAGCAAGAACGGAACCATGCGACTTTTTCAGAATTCTGGGATTGCCCCAAGCTATCGACCCCGACTTGCCGGTCTCGTCGCGGGGATCAGTGGGTTCGAGCAGCAGAAGGAGGTATTTCTGAATGACCGTTACGGCGCGGCGCATATTCTCTCGCCGGTACTCGGTCGACATCCGGAAACCTTTTTTACGAACGGTGACGACGAATCGGTGCAGCGGGCGTGGGCGCGCGAAAACGGGCTTGGCGAGGAAACGCCGCTGGCCGATATCCTCCTTGCCCAGATCGAGCATCACAAGACGGATATCTTCTACAATCTCGACCCGTTTCGTTACGACGCTGCTTTTGTCCGCCGCTTGCCTGGACACGTGAAACGAAAGATTGCCTGGCGCGCCGCACCGGGCAAGATTGACTTTTCCGGTTACGACCTCGTGCTTTGTAATTTCCCGTCCATGAGACAACTTTGGGAAGAGCAGGGCGCCAAGACGGCTCATTTCTTCCCCGCTCACGATCCGGAACTCGATAGCGTGGCTGCGAATCGGAACAGGGACATCGATGTCCTTTTCTTCGGCGGTTACAGTCGCCATCATCAGCGTCGGCGAGAGATATTGGAAGCGGTCGCACGTCTTGCCGGTCGCTACCGCGTTGTTTTCCATTTGGATCTGTCACGCTACACGCCGCTCGCCGAGACCCCGCTTGGTTGGTTCGGTCCTCTGAGGGCGGTTCGCCGCCCGCCTGCGATCCGCAAGGTCAGCGCGCCTCCCGTGTTCGGTCGCGCCATGTACGCGCAGCTTGCAAGAGCCAAGATCGTCGTCAATGCCTCGATCGATATGGCCGGCCCGGATCGTGGAAATATGCGTTGTTTCGAAACCATGGGCTCCGGAGCCCTGCTGGTTTCAGACTCGGGCATCTACCCTTCACCGATGCGCGACGGGCAGACCATGGCCGTCTATGAGCAGCCGCAGGACGCATCGGAAACAATCGAACGGCAATTGAATGATGGAAGTTGGGACATAATCGGTTGGGCCGGGCATCACGCAATTCGCGAAGAGTACAGCAAAAAACGTCAATTTGAGCGGTTTCTTGAACTGGTGTAGTGAACGATTAGACCGCTGATAACCGCCTTATCGGCCTACGACAGTCCCACTGTACCGAGGCGCAGCCACGACGATGCCGCTAGGTGTGCTGGTCATTGTTGCTCCTATTCTCATTGTAGCGGATAACTGCCGCTTGGGGAAAACTCGGGACGGCAAGCAACAAATCCAGATCGCCGCGATGCTGGTCCATCAGTTCGAATATTATTGCTTCGTTGGAATTGCAGCCATCATTGGGCGGATCTGATGCTCCCATGCCCGGTAGCCGTCGCCATTGAGGTGGATGCCATCAGTCGTAAACTCCGGCCGGATGCGGTCATTTCGAGATAGCGCAGCGTTGAGGTCGAGAAAGCGGCAGTTTGCAACTTGCGAGCACCGCGCTGCCAGGGAGCCGTTCAACCGTTTTATTGCGGCGTTGGTTGTCATGTCACTTGTAAACAATGTCGACTGGACGACGATGGCATCCACAACCGCCAAGCGATCAATGATTCTGCCGTAAGAGGCAGCCACGCGGTCAGGACTCACCGACCTGCGAATATCATTTACTCCGAGCATGATGAAAACGAGCCTAGGTCGTGCTGCGGTGATCTCATCTAGCCTGAGGAGCGCGCTGCCGACGCGCTCTCCGGATATGCCACGATTGATTGTTGACAGTTTGGGAAACATCTCCTGCCAATTGCCATTCGCAGTAAGGGAATCGCCAAACATGACGATTTCGGCGTGGCCTTTGAATTGACGGAATTCGTCCACCTTGGCTCGCCACTGAGGATATGGGGCGCTTGTGCCGATGTCTGCGCCAAACAGAACCGACAGGGCCGCGCCGGAGAGCAGTATCATCATCCTGTTCATACTGAATGCCCAACTGCTATGCCCATCGTCGGCGGAAGGGCCTCTTCAATGCCGCCATGACGGCGGAACGCCTTGGACTGAGGAAACGTGGCTGTCTATTTACATCCCCCTCGAAAGCCTCATACCTCCACCGATCGCCCTTGAGCAGGTCAAAAACCGACCCTAGTCACTATGGGTTCCACGACTTCCCTTTGAAGTATAATACCGAATAGTGGGAGCTTCGATAAAGTTTGAATGCACGGTGCCACCCAGCGCTGTGGTTTGGTGTTTTGCGACATGAGACCGGACAACGCCCTCGCCCCAGGGCAGAGGTCGCCGCCCGAGGAAGGCGCGCGCATTAGCGCACCCGCCAAGGTGTTGAGTTTTCTTGCTTACATGTTTGAACGGGATACATCCGGATACGCGCCGATGTAGGCTCTAACGGTTAGGCCGAAACTGTGCCGTTGATCCGGTTGCGGAAAGCCACCGTCCTTCGCTCGAAGAGCAAATAGAAAACCAAACAAACCGCAAAGCAGATCGCACCTTTGACAACCAGCAAAGTGATGCCTCCACCGCCCAACCTTGGTGCCGCAGGCATAAAGTTGACAGTCAGGTAGACGAGCACCGGGTAGTGAAAAATGTAGAGCGAGTAGGACATAGCGCTCAAGCTTCGGATCGGCCAAGCGGCGGGTTCCAGTATACGGTTCACTTGCTGGTGACAGAGGGCCGGAAGGAGCGCGGCGAGCCCAACGCACAGGATCGCATCGGCTGGTCCCGTTGCGTAGCCGGCCCACGGCCCGCCGTCCCCGACCATCTGCGAAAGAAAAATCCCGCCTATGAACGCCAAGAGCCCTGTATATGTGACCCACAATGAGCGCGGCGGATAGGCAGCCACCAGCGCTCCAAGCAGCCAGAACAGCAGGTATTGAGCTTCGAGAACACTGAACACCAAGGCAGCGCTGCCGAGCCCGACGAACGACCAGGCAGGCAGAGAGCGTCGGGAAAACGCGCAGCCAACGCAGCCCATCAGGACATAAAACCAGATTTCGTAGGCAAGGCTCCAGAGCGGTGCGTTGGCCCGCACGGTGGGGACGACGACGCCGTTGAGGCCGGCGATGTGCGCGACAACGTCCTGGATCGGAAAGACGGAGCTAACGCTGATTCCGACAAGAGCCGTCAGCAGCAGGGCCGGGATCAGCGGAAGAAATATACGGGTCGCCCGATCAACAGTGTAGCGCTGGAGATCAAAGCGCCCGTCCCGCACGTGGCGGATGACTTGCCCGCCCACAAGAAATCCGCTGAGGACGAAAAAAACCATCACCGCCGGATGTCCGGGACGAGTGACGGCGTAAAATAAAGCAGTGATTAGACCCTTGTCGGAAGCCGGCAGCGCGCCGTAGGAGGGCAGCGAATAGCCTCGCAGATGCGCCATCATGACGATCAGCGCCGATGCCCCGCGCAGCAGGTCGAGCGCCAGGAATGAGGGGCGGGAGGGTGAATTAGTTATGGACGCACCTTTTTGGCGGCGGTAAGGCTTCGATGATACGGGACGTACGCCGCATATCAGCTCGACAAGGACGGGGCAATTGGAATACCTGAGGCCGGGGAATATTAGCTACGCGCGGATGTTCGTCCTGCTGTGGGTGGCGGTCTACGTCATCATGTTTGTGGACGTCTATATCGATTGGGCGTCTGTAAGCTTCTTTTATCTCGGCTTTAGCTATGTCTACAATGAAAATGATGCCGTTCTTGCTTATTGTATAATAGCCGCATTTGCATTTATTCTGCCGGTTTCAATCAAAAGGTATTCTGATTTTTTTTGCTGGATGTTGTATCTAACAATTTTCATACCATCCGTTCTTATTGTTGCAAGACAGGGATATACCTCTTTTGAGGCGTCGTGGCTGATTGTTTCAGTGGCTGCGTCATTTTTTTTGATAGTCTATATCCCGAAAATGATTCACTTCAAGTCGTATTCTCTCATTCGTCAGGTTTCGGTAACCACGTTCTTCTTTTTCTTCCTAGCGTTCTATCTGGCGGCCATAGCCTTCTATGTCGCGACCTACCGGGGAATGATGTCATTGTCCGGTATGGACGAAATCTACGACCAGCGCGCCCGATTTGGCTCCGCGCAGACGAGCACACTCGCGCTCTATCTGACGGGGTGGCTGTCGAATGCGATGAACCCCTATCTTCTGGCGGTTGGACTGTTCGACCGAACACGCCGCTGGGCGATAGCGCTCGGGCTTGTGGGGCAGATACTGGTCTTCATGGCGTTCGCAGGAAAGATGATGCTGGTGATCCTGATCGTCACGTTCGGGTTTTACTTTTTCGTGCTCAGCAAGGGCCGCATTGCAGCGTCTCGCCTTGCGTTCGGATTTGTAGCGCTGACATTTTCTGCGCTCGCAATCCTTATAGCTACAAATTACCAGCCGGTTGGGCCGGCGATGGACACCGTGGCGCTGATCTATATGCGGACCCTCGGCATTCAAGGTGCGATGACCGGCGTGTATGCGGATGCGTTTTCCGTCAATCCGTTGACCTATTGGTCACATGTAAACATCATCAATATGATCATTGACTATCCCTACAAAGTGCCGCTCGGATATGTCGCCGGCGCCCATCTCGTCGGAGGAAGCGGGTTCAACGCCAACGCCAATTTTTGGGCTACGGACGGCGTAGCAGCCTACGGTTTGGCGGGCGTGGTGATCATGGGGGTGGTTCTCGGCCTGCTTCTCAGCCTAGCCAACAAGGTCGTGACGCCGGACCGGTTGCCATTCGCGGCGACCGTTTCGATCCCCTTCATCATGTCCCTTGGAAACTCGTCGCTCTTCACCAGCCTCATCACGGGCGGCGGTCTGATTATGGTCATGATGATAGCCTACGGCGTGCCGCAGCCCCAGGCGCCACGCCAACAGGGGATAGCCTATCGGGACCACGCTATGCCGTCCCGACTTTCCAAATGAACGATCGACCGTGCCTTGTTGCGTATAGGCTCTATCCGGAATGGCGTGCGTGCTGACAATCGCCGGCTGGACGAGGCGGCCCGTAGGTGCCTTGACCTCGATTATCCAGTCTCGACCCATCCTCCGTGCTGCCATTGCCACTCGCGATGCGTCCCCACGCCGGGTGCCAGGTTCTGGATGCGAGCGCCCGGGAAGCCTGGGAATGTCGGTCGGACCGTCCCTTCCGAGGTCGGGACAGGCTGCGTGTGGGAGTTCTCGCCGTGGATGTTCGTTAACGACCCGACAAAACCCCGCGTGTCCATGGTGCTGCCTACCTTTTGGCCGGCGATGGTCAAGCCGTCGACGATCATCGCGCCGGCGCCAAAGCAGCGGAAAGCACTGTACCCCTCCGTACCGCCACCCGATAGCACTAGCCGCATGCCCTGGATGGTCATCCGCCCGCCAAATTGATTGGCCTGGAACGGTGTCCCCCGCGACGTACAGGTCACGTTGCTGAAACTCCAGTTTCGAGCCGGCGTGGGTGAGGCGGACACAGTCACTGCGGTGAGGGATGTGGTGGCGAAGTTACAATCTGCGATATGCACGTCGTTGACGTAGTGAATGGTGTCGTTTGGGGAAAGGAGCGCATGCGCCGTTGAATCGGCGGCTACCCGCGCCCCGGTGATAGTCACACCACCGGCACCGGCGCTGGCGCCTTGCAACAAGATGCCAGCCTTGGATGCCCCGGCGCATTGCACGCCCTCGACACGGACATTGGCCTCACTGCCGCGGATTCCAAGATAGAGATCGGTCACGTTCTTGCTGAACGTTCCGCCCGAAATGACGACATCCCGGACGCTGTTGCTGGCGAGCGCCGATTTTGGCAATGTCCCGTCGATGGTGCTGGACTGGCCATGCACCGTCGCATTCCGGATAACCAGGCCGGAGCCGTTGACCGCATAGATGCCGTTATCGCGCGGCAAGATCAGGACTGGATCGGTGATGCGTATGTTGCGGTTATTGGCACCATAGATCTGGAGCGCGTAGCAGCCGGTGTCGTCATGGCCGCCCACCAGTCCGGCATTGTGGACCACGGCATCGCGGATCTCGCTGTCGTGGACGTTGTTATTGAAGATAATTCCTTGCTTGATGTGCGTCGCTTCGGCGTAGAAGCCGGTGACGATGGCGTCACGGACGATCGCCCTAGCTGCTTCGGCAGGTTCCGATGCCACGCTGCTGATGTTGATGACAGCCGAGTTGGCGCCACGGTACGCTGGGTCGAGCGAGTTACCCGGCCGCGAAATACCCCGCAAGCCGTTGATGCGTACATGCTGCACCTCTAGATTGGAGGGGCTTTCATTGTAGACCAAGACCCACCACGGCGCCTTGAAATTCTGAAGTTCAACAGTGTCCATCGTGAACGTATCGATGCTGGCCTTTGCGGCCGCGCTAAGGGCGAACTTCATGAATGCGCCGTTATTGTAGCCGTTCGACATGCTATTGCCGATGACGGTCAGATCGGCGACTGTAACCTTGGAGACGTCGACAGCGCTAAAAACGTAGAATGTATGTTCCGACCCGGTAATGTTGATGATCGATCCGTTGCCGTCGATGGTGCAGTTGGCCGGAACCGCAATGCCCGGATGGCCTAGAGCCTTTAGATCTGCAGAGGACCAGTTATAGGCACCACGGCGAAACATCAGGGTTCCGCCTCCCATGGATTCGATCCGGGCAAGGGCGCGGACGCAAGCGGCGACGTCCGTCCCATCGTCGCCGAAGACGACAAGACCGCCAGGCGTTTGCGTCGGGGTGTGTTCAGGCATGCGGCCCTGGAATTGACCGACGGGCGAGGCTGCCGATCCGGTAGTCAAGACTGCAAGCGCCCCAACTCCTGTTAGCAGACGGCGGCGGGTCAGGGAGAGCTTGTTATCAGCGATCATTGCGAGGCTCGCACCTTTTCTTCAATCGCGCCGCATTCGGCGCCCTTCGTCACCGCCAGAGCGGTTCATCGGTCGAGGTGACGGCCGAGCGCCTTATACCGATCCGGCTGGACGGCAGGTTGGCGGCGACGCTCGGCAGGCAATTTTCGAGGACCGAAATACCAATATCCAGAACCGCGATTGCGGCGAGGTGAAGGCTTTACCGATGCACAAGCTCAGCGTTGCGTGGCCAGCGCTTCGGTGAAGATGGAGCGAAAACGGAACAATTCCGCTTGCGCAATATGGCTGGCGTCCGCAAATATGGATCGTCCATCCAGAACATAATCGCATCGACTTGCGTCGCACAACACCGTGTCCGGGCGCGCGAAGCCGATATCGCGGCGCGCCTCGAAATGTTGGATGGCCGCCCCATACTGCTGCTGGAACTCTTCTGCCGACAAATAGGTCGGTTTTTCCAGAGGCCAGCCGAAGGCGAGATCACGGCTCAGTTCGGAAGGAAGATCCCATCCAGGGTAGGCGATCGGGCCGATGAGAACGACCTTCTTGCCGAAGCCCAGCAAGCGACCGATCAGATCGTCAAGCCCGCGAACGAGTTCTGCGTCGTCCCCGTTGTCGACTGTCTTTCCGTTTGCATCGACCAGTCCGTTCTCCGCATGTGCCCAGGTCAAACCAAGAATAACAGTTTTCACATTTGAAAGCTTGCCAAGCTCGATGAGATTGGCGACGGCCACATCAATACACTCACGCGAAATGTTGACGGACACTGTCGGCAGGCACCCGTTCGCCGGAACCAGGAGACCAGGCAACCCTCTCTCGACAAATATCGACTCCCAGACAGGCGCATACATTTGTGCATGCGAATTCCCCAGCAGAACGACATTTGCGTCAGAAGGATTGCGAGAGGCAAGATTGAGCACGCAGGCGCGCGACTGGCCCATACGGAGGTAATTTGGGACGGGACAGCGGTAGTTGGTTCCAACGGCCGCGTTGATGGCCGCGGCCTCACCGCCCATCCGGCCGGGCAGCCCGTTCGACCAGATCAGTGCCGACGCAATCATCGCAAGCACGCCGGCGCCGACGCCGGCCGCAAGACACACCGTTCGTGCAGGCATGGCTCGACTGCGGAAGGGGCGTTCGACGTATCGCCATGAGACGATGGCGCAGGCGGTCATGCCCGCCACGGCAATCATCATCTCGCCGAGGTTGAGGTCGCGGACGAGATAATATTGCGAGAAGACGATGAACGGCCAATGCCAGAGATAAAGCGAATAGGAGATCAATCCGACGAAGGCGAGCGGAGGCGTCGCTACTAACCGGTTCACTGGTGGCTGCACAACCTGACCGGCGGCGATCAAAAACATCGCCCCGATAACCACAGGTAGCGCGACTGGGACGGAGCCATACGTAGGAAGGGGGCTGACGATGCCAATGAGGACTGCAATCGCACCGATTGCTCCGAGAAGGCGAGCGACGGTTCCTCGGGGTATCAGGCTGGCCGGCAGAAGAGCAATCATGGCCCCGGCTCCAAGTTCCCACGCCCGGGTCGGCAGCAGGAAAAATGCCGGCGATGCGCCGCCTATCTTGAGGGCCAGGCAATTGGCCGCCAGGGACACGAGAGTGAGCAGCGCGATTGCGGGAAAAGTCGCGCGGGGCCAAAAGCGGGCAAATGCCGCAATGAGCAGGGGAAAGATGATATAGAACTGTTCTTCGACGCCCAATGACCAGACATGCAGGAGCGGTTTGGCCTCGGCAGCTCTCGAAAAATAGTCAGTATCTCTCCAGAAATAGACATTTGCCACGAAGCCGAGCGTGGCGAGCATGCTCTTTCCATATCCGATCAAATCGGCAGGCAGCAGCAGCACGATCGCAGCCATAGTGGTAGAGAACAGCAGGAGAAGAAGAGCCGGCATGATTCTGCGGATACGCCGCTCGTAGAACCGTAAAATCGAGAACTGCCCCTTCAGCGCCTCACGCCATAATATCAGTGTAATCAGATATCCTGAGAGCACGAAGAAAATGTCGACGCCCAGATATCCTCCGGGCAACCATGATCTCGACAAGTGAAAAGCTATCACCGAAATGACGGCGATCGCGCGCAGGCCGTCGACGTCCGCCCGATAGCCAATAAGGTGCGAATCCGCGCTTCCGACTCTGGTGTGCATGTTGAGTGTTCAGGTCCCCCGAGGCAGTACCCCGTCTATAGAAGAACCAGAGCCGAGGCGCTACTCTCAGGCGACACGATAATCAACCTGCGGACGGGACGCCGGGAGAGAGGAACTCAGCTACATAAGAGGCCAGCCAGCGAGTTTTGCGCGGTCGAAATTCACGCGGTTCGAATTCTCGTGATCTGAACTTGACGAGTCCGGAAACGGTAGCGTAGCTGAACGCTCAGAACAACCTCCTGACTGAAGCGTGATCGACGCATTGCTGCAAGGGTGACAGAGGCTGGAGCCGTGCTTCTCACCGACGCTGAAAATTATCCTGGAACGATGGACGGGCGAAGCATGCGGGCCTATGACCGAAGCGCTATCCCACTCGTCAAGCTAAGCCTTGGCGGCCGTCGTGGGCGCATCCGATAAATCTGACGAGAGAGCGAGATCGTTGTGACCAGGAACGTGCCGCCTTACGCAGTTGTTGCCGGAAATCCGGCGCGGATGATCCAGCATACGGTTTCTCTCGATGACTGAAGCGGTCATGACTTGGGAAGACGCCGTCCGCTGGTGTATGAGCGAGCCTTCGATGAAGGAGCTCGCCCGCGCCGCCTATTTCGACGATCCGGTCGTGGCCGCACAGCGTTATCACCAAAGCGCGGAGTTCGACGCTGTCCGCCACATGATCCCGCGCAAGGTCGGCCGTGCGCTCGATCTTGGCGCCGGTAACGGCTCCTCTCCTATGCCTTGGCGCGCGAGGGGTGGTCTGTGACCGCTGTTGAGCCCGATCCGAGCGCACTCGTCGGTGCCGCCGCGATCCGGGCACTTGCCGAAAGCACCGGCACCTCCATCGAAGTGGTGGAAGCGTTCGGTGAGGCGATCCCGTTGTCGGCGGCAGGCTATGATTTGGTCGTCGCACGGCAGGTGCTTCATCATGCCCATGATCTTCCGGCTTTCTGCCGCGAAATGGCGCGTCTCTCTCGCGATGGAGCGACGATCCTGTCGTTGCGCGACCATGTGGTCTCCGGGCCGCAGCAACTCCAGCCTTTTCTGCGCGCTCACCCGCTTCATCATCTCTATGGTGGAGAGAACGCTTTTACGCTGGCAGCCTACCGCGCCGCGATCCAGGGGGCCGGGCTGACGATCGACCGCGAACTGATCTCGTTCCAGTCCGTCGTGAATTATGACCCAATGACGCCGTCTGAGATTCGTGAGAGGCTCGCCAAAATCTTTGGTCCGTTTTCCCCGATTGTTCGCCTGGCTCTTTCGCCTGTGCCATTTGGTGCCGTCGCCAGTCTCGCTGCATCACTTGACCGCCGGCCCGGGCGCCTGGTCTCTTTCCTTTGCCACAAGAACGGACCTTTGCCACAAACACCGGAAGGACTGACTTCTTGACGCAATCAACCGAGCCTAAGCCTGTCTGGGTGACTGGAGCCGGCGGGTTCATCGGCCTGCACCTCGCTCGTTTCCTTGCTCAAAATGGGTGCCATGTCATCGGCTTCGGTCGAAAAGAGGCACCCGGTTTTGCTTTGGCGACCGGCGGCGCGTTTTTTCCCGGTGGAATTACCGTGGAGACAATGGGTTCGGCTCTGGCGGCGCATGGCCGCCCCTCGGCAGTGTATCATCTGGCGGGTGGCGCGACGGTTGGCCAGTCAATCGCCGATCCCTTGAAAGACTTTGAACAAAGCGTTGTCTCTGCGGCTCGTGTCCTCGATTTCCTACGCCTCCACGCACCCGATGCACCTGTCGTTCTTGCATCTTCCGCTGCGGTCTATGGCGGCGGGCATGTCGGTTCGATCAGGGTCGATGCCCCGCTTGATCCGTATTCTCCCTATGGCTATCACAAACGCATGGTTGAGGAGCTTGGTCGGTCACATTGTGCCGCATACGGCCAGCCAATCTCGGTGGCCCGCCTTTTTTCGGTCTATGGTGAAGGGTTGCGCAAGCAACTGTTATGGGATCTCTGCGGCAGGCTCGCGGCGGGCGAAACCGACATTGTGCTTGGCGGCATAGGTACGGAAATGAGGGATTGGCACCATGTCTCGGACGTTGTGCGGTTGATCCATCGCATTTTGCCTGCCGGCGAACCGCGCTTCGCCATCTACAATGGCGGTGCGGGCGCTGCTGCATCCGTAAGCACGATTTCCAGCATGGTTCTGAAGGCTTGGGGGGGCAACCATCGCCTCTCGTTTTCTAGGCAGTCCCGGCGCGGCGATCCTGTCAATCTGATCTCGGATCCGTCCGGCGTCCCGGACGGGCTCCAGTTGCAGGTGCCGCTCAGCAGGGGCATTGCCGGCTATGTCGATTGGTATCGCGCTGAAATTCTCGCCGAGCCGGTCGGCCATCTGCGCCGCGCCGCGCCTTGATTACCGTCGGCTTCACCCTCATCGGCCGCGGATCCTGGTCAGGCGGCGAGTCGTATCTGCGCAACATGTTGAGCGTCATTGCCTCCGAGCTGCATGGCAAGGTGCAGGCGAAACTGTTTCTCACACCTGAGCAGCATTCAAGCATTGGCGCGTCCTTCGATCACATGTTGGCCGCACCTGCTATCGTCGATGGGCGGGTGATAGGCGCGGGGCTTGGCAAGCGAGGGCTGATCGCCCTTGCTGGCGGAACTGATCGTGCTTTCGCGGATCTTATCACTGCGCAAGGTATTGATGTTGTCTTCGAAGTCGCCCAGTGGTTCGGGAGCCGGTTTCCTGTGCCGGTCGTTTCCTGGATCCCGGATTTCCAGCACCGTCGCCTGCCGCATCTTTTTCCGCGTAGCGCCTGGTGGCGCAGGGATCTTGGCTATCGCCTGCAGACATCAGGCAATCGCACCATAATGCTCTCCAGCGGGGACGCGCTCGCGGACTGCGAAACATTCTATCCGGCCTCGCGCAATAAGACCGCCGTCGTGCGTTTTGCTATCGATCTCGATCCCGGCGCCATCCTGGCGCGTGCCGATGAGGCGCGCCAGGCGTATGGGCTGCCCGAGCGTTTCTTCTTTCTCCCCAATCAGTTCTGGGTCCACAAGAACCACAGGTTGGTCGTAGAGGCATTGAGGCACATAAATCAGATCGGAGCGCTGGGCTCCTTGCCGCCGGTAATCCTCTCCGGTCGCACCACGGATCCGCGCGATCCGACATTTTTCAAGCGCCTGATGGACCTTGCTGAAATTAATGGAATTGGAAGCCATTTTCGACACCTCGGATTGATTCCCTACGACGATGTCGTCGCCCTGATCGGTGCCGCGGACTATCTCCTCAACCCTTCGCATTTCGAGGGTTGGTCAACCACGGTCGAGGAAGCGAAGTCGATGGGCACGCCGATGTTGCTCTCCGACATCCCGCTGCATCGCGAGCAGGCACCGGGATCGCTCTTCTTCGCACCTGACAGTCCGCAAGCGTTGGCGCAGTGTCTCCTTGAAGCCGGGCAGCGCCCACGTGTTGTCCGCGACAGCGTCGCCGTGCTGCAAAATCGCCAACAGATGCGCCGCCGAGACTACGCGGCAGCGCTCCTTGCTTTGTTTGAAAATGTCAGAGGTGTCACCCAATGACCGAGCGGATCGTCAGTTTTGTCATGAGCGGCGGCGTTGGCTCACGGCTGTGGCCGCTGTCGCGTGAGGACAATCCCAAGCAGTTCCACGATTTTTCGGGCGATGGCTCGATGCTGGCCAAAACGCTGCGCCGGATTACGGCGCGGCCGGATGGCGAAACGCCGGTCTTCCTGATCGCTTCGGAACGGCACGCCGACCGCGTTCACGCCGATCTCGCCGGCCTCGACCTTTCCGGCGGCGGTCCCTTGTTCGAGCCGACCGGCCGCAACACCGCCGCCGCCGTTGCCTTGGCGACCCTGCGCATCCTGTCCGAATATGGCGACAGCCTGGCACTGGTCGTGCCGTCCGATCATGAGATCGCGACTGCGCAGCAATTCTGGCAGAGCGTGGAAAGGGGTACTGCGGCGGCGCGTGCTGGCCGGCTGGTGGTGTTCGGCATCAAGCCTAGCCAGCCGGAGACCGGCTACGGCTATATCGAGGTCGCCGGCGAGAAGGATGGCATCTGCGATGTCTCGCGTTTCGTCGAAAAACCGGACCTCGCGACCGCGCAGAATTACCTGGCGGCTGGCAATTTCTACTGGAATACCGGCATCTTCTTGTTTCGCGCCAGCGCCATGCGCGACGCCTTCATGGCTTTCGAGCCCGAGATATGGAACGCCGTTGAAACTGCCTACCAGGCCGCGACATCGGATCTTTCCGGTCTCTATATGCCTCTCGAGCTTTACGCCGCCATTCCCTCGACGTCGATCGACTATGCGATCATGGAGCGCGCCAGCGGGATCGCCATGGTGCCGGCCGGGTTCCGCTGGAACGATCTCGGTTCCTGGCAGTCGCTGCTCGATGTCGGTCCCTCCGACAGTGAAGGCAATGTCATCGTCGGCGATGTCGTCGCCATCGACTGCGAGAACTCCTACATCCGCAGCGACAGTCGCTTGCTCTCGGCCATCGGTCTGAAGGACGTTGCCATCGTCTCGACCGCCGACGCTACTTTCGTTGCCCCGGTCAGCCGCAGCCAGAATGTCAAGAAGATCGTCGAGCAGCTCGAAAAGAGCGGCCGTCTGGAGACCAGGTTTACGCCTGCCGACGATCGCGTGATCGAAAGCGGCGCCTGGCGGCGTCGCGTTCACCACTGGCTGTTTGAAGAGACGGTGCCGCTATGGTCCACGGTCGGCGTCGATGAGCGCCATGGCGGTTTTCACGAGGCGCTCGGCTTTGACGCCACACCGCTGATGAAGCCCAAGCGCATGCGCACCATGGCTAGGCAAGTCTACGCTTTCGCTGTCGCAAAAGCGCGCGGCTGGGACGGGCCTGCCGACCGGTTGATCAGCCACGGCATCGAATTCATGAACAGGAACGGCCGCACCGACAAGGGCGGCTGGGTGCGCACGCTCAATGTCGATGGCACCGTCGCCGATGCTGCCGAGGATGCCTACGATCATTCCTGCGTGCTCCTGGCGCTGGCGCATGCTCACATGGTCGGCAATGCTGATGCATTGCGGCTTGGCGAAGAAACGTTTTCGTTTCTCGACGCGCATCTCGAGGATCACCGGATGACCGGTTTTCTCGAAACGTCGAGCGGCGAGGGCGAACGCCGCTCCAATCCACATATGCACCTGCTCGAAGCCTTCCTGGCTTGGCATCAGGCAACCGGCGAGCTTACCTATCTTCGCCGCGCCGCGCGCATCGTCGATCTGTTTCGCAGCCATTTCTTCGATCGGGAAAGCTGGACGCTGGGCGAATATTTCGACGCCGAGTGGAGGCCGACGGAGGGCGAGAAAGGCGCATGGACGGAACCTGGCCACCATTTCGAATGGGCCTCGCTGCTGGTCGACTTTGCAGGACGGACCGGCCAGAGCGAACTGACCGGCTTTGCCAGAAAGCTCTATGCCTCGGCCATCGCCAACGGCCTCAATCGCGCCACCGGCCTCGCCTATGGCGCCGTCTCGCGGCAAGGCCTGCCGCTCGACCTTGTCTCGCGCAGTTGGCCGCAGGCAGAAGCAATTAAGGCGGCGATCGCGCTAGACGGTTCAGGTGGCCCCGATCTCAAGCCCGAGATCGAAGCGCGTGTCGGTCGCCTGTTCCGTTGGCACATCAATCCGGCGCCGCTCGGCCTGTGGATAGACCGGATCGACGAGCGTGGCCGCTCGCTGGCGACCGATGTGCCTGCAAGCATCTTCTACCATCTGGTCTGTGCGCTGACACAATACCTGGACAGCACCACCGGCGATCTGGATAAAACGATCAACTGAGTAGAAAGTCTCTTCGACTGAAATGGATTCGGTGTTTTGAGCCGGGGCCAGTGATCGAGCCGATTGGGCGATGGTGCGGTCGTGCGGAAATTGCCGCCAGAGGCGATGGAGATGCATGCTTGGCCGCTACGGGAGTGAGAAATTGTCGTTCAAGCAAATAAGCCTGCTGGCACTCGTGGCCTTGGTGTTTGCGATTGGCTTCTTTGCCATCATCGTGAAGAAGGGGACGCCTGTTGGTCCGCAAACCCCAAAGCCACAGGCGGCGCTTGAGCCGTTCGATGGCAAGCTTTCCATCCAGGCAATCGATGATCTTCGTGTTGCCGGCCGCAAGATTGTGTTGTGCGGCGTGGCATTTACCAAGCCGCGATCCATGCTTGCCATGGTAACGGAGGTGGCGCGCCGAGACTATCAAGGACTCGCTTTGACCTGCAAGCCGGTCGGCAAGGGGACGCCGTGCGACGGCAATGTTGCCTCCAAGTTCGGTGACACTATCGTCGTGCAATGCCTCACGTCCGATGGCACGGATTTGGCCGCGAAACTTGCCGAGACGGGCATCCTGTGCGGACAGCCTGTGCAAGCGGGCTCGACCTACAAATCTTGCTTATCCGGCTCGTAACGCATCGCCAACGGCCGCTCGTGTTAGTCTTTCCACGACTTACGACTGTCATAAAATGTAAAGGCAGGATGTGCGATAACGCCAACGTTGAATCAGTCGACCACAATTCCTTGAGTTCCTGTACGAAGTATCGGTGTGATGGCGGCTATAACGGCCGCAAACCGACCTAGCTTCCGACAATCTCCGGAGGACGGCAGTGAAAGTGGCAGATTTAAACCTGCCAAGCGAGTGTGTCCAATGAAACACAGCGGAAACCAAAAATTCATCTCGCATATGCGAAACAAGTTGGAATTAAAGCAAAAAACTGTTACGCGCTGTCCGGTATCTTGGTGCTTGGGCCGGGGCTGAGATACGGCGGGACAAAAAGGATCGAAACGAATGAACCTTATAGTTAAAAGTGCGTTGACCGGATTTATCGCCTCGATCGGTTTAAGCCCAGTTTCGTCTTTCGCTCAGGACACGTCATGCACCTGCACGACGCCCTATCAGGGGGCGGCGAATTCGATTGGTTCCATCGGGCACGCTAATGGTGACGTAATGGTTTCGCAGGCTGCCGGTTATGGCCCTGCAAAGGCGGGGAATGTTCTGGATTTCGGTAGCCGGATAGTGGTCGGTGCTAAAGGATCGGCTTCCGTCAATGTTGGTGGCTGCAACCTGGATGTGCCGGCGAATTCCAGCCTCGACATTTCTCGTGTCGAGAACAATATCTGCCTGAAAGTTGTGGGCTCCGAACAGACGGCTGCCGCCGTTAGCTCTGAACACACGGGTCAGATCGCCCCGGGTGGCGTCCAGTCCAATACTCCGCTATTCCTTTTTGGTGGTATGGCTATTGCTGGCGGTGTTCTGGCTGCAACTCAGGATGACAACAACGGCGTTAGCCGTTAGGCAATAGGGCAAAAACGTAGCAGAGGCATGTGACTGCCTCTGCTGTTATTGTATCGCCGGTGCCTCATGCTTTGGTGCGCCGGCTGGAGCCTGGTATTGATGAAACTCATCAACCATACCGCTCTATTGGCTGAGTTGGGGCTGGGTGCTGTTCGTCTTGGGCGAACTCGCCTCGACCGACTGGGTGGTGGCAGGTGGCGCCCCAATGCTGATCTCTAGCTTGCGCGATGACGACAACGCTGTCAGCGAATAGCTTGGATCTGGCGTCTATCGCATTGTATGAACTTGATGAATGCGTCATTCGCAATCGTGCGGGTGGCGCATTTGCCTGTTATCTGGGAGAAGTCGTCACGTTGCTTCAGTGCGGCCGCAAGCGCCAATGATCGACCTGCATTCCCACATCTTGCCCGGTCTTGATGACGGCTCGCCCAGTCTTGCTGAATCGCTGGAAATGGCGCGGCTGGCGGTGGCAGATGGAACGACCCATATGGCGTGTACGCCGCATGTCGTTCGAGGCATGTACGAAAACGGAACGGCAAATATTGCCCGAGCAGTTCAAGAGTTGGAGCAGGCGCTGCGCCGTGCCGCAATACCGCTCGCTCTTTATGTCGGTGCCGATGTTCATGTGGCGCCCGACCTTCCGGAACAATTGGCGCTCGGAGATGTGCCGACCTTAAACAGGTCTCGCTATTTTCTATTTGAGCCGCCGCATCATGTTTTACCGCCGAGGCTGGAAGATCTTGCTTTACGTCTCATCAGCGCCGGGTTCATTCCGATTCTTACCCATCCTGAGCGGCTGACCTGGATCAAGGCAAATTACGACGTTGTCGAGAGGTTGAATGCAGCGGGCTGCCTTATTCAGCTTACGGCAGACTCGATTGTTGGTGCTTTTGGCCGCACGGCGCTTTACTATTCGGAAAAGCTGATTGACGAAGGCAGGGTAGATATTATCGCATCGGACGCCCATGGTGCCACCCGCCGGCGCCCTGGGCTTTCGCAGGCAGTCGCCGTTGCCGCGAAACGATGTGGGGAAGATGAGGCCCGCAATATGGTGTTAAAACGTCCAGGCGAAGTATTGGCCAACCGGCATATCGAGCCGGTCGGAAAGGCGCATGCGAGCAAACCGGCAGGCCCCGGCAATGTCGGTCGCTTTGCGGGATTGGGTCGCTTGCTGAAGGGTGGGACGGCGTGATGGGCGGGTTTCATTTTGCAAGAGGTTGTATGGGAACGATATGTGTCGTCCTCACTTCGCTCGCGATGTCTGCCTGTACGAGCACCTCGTCAACGACATCGTCGTCGCCGACGTCGGTCGATGCGCTGCAATTGACCTCAACGTCTGCGCCGCTTTCGGGCGGCGGCGCCTTGCAGGTGGTGAAGGAGTTGCCTGCGCCGCATACCCAGAACGGCAACGAGCAACCTTTGTCCGCGAACGATGTGCTCGAGGTGAATGTGTTCCAGGTCGACAATCTGAACAGAACCGTTCAAGTCGACGCCGGCGGGCAAATCTCGCTTCCGCTTATCGGGACTGTCGTTGCGGCAGGAAAGACTGTCCGTCAGTTGGAGCAGGAAATCGAGACGGCCTACGGCGCCAACTATCTGCAGTCGCCCGATGTGTCGGTCTATGTCAAGGAATCGGTCGGACAGCGCATTACCGTCGACGGAGAAGTCACTAGGGCCGGTATTTTTCCGGTGTCGAGCAATTCTTCCCTCATCGACGCCATCGCCCTTGCTGGCGGGTTCAATGCCATTGGCGATGCGGGAAAAGTCTTTGTCTATCGCAATGTCGGTCAAAATACTTTGGTCGCGAATTACAATGTGGAGCAGATTCGTGCCGGCAAGAGCCGCAATCCACGCATCTATGGTGGCGACAAGATCGTCGTCTTCGCCTCGAAATCGAAAATTGCTATGAACAACCTCAAGGACGCTCTCGGCGTCGCCTCGAGTGCAGCCAGAATAGCGGTGGTCCCGGGACTATAATCATTGCCCGTCAGAACTCAGGATACAGCCAAACCTAGGATTGCTTCGCACCATGCTCGATCGTAACAGACAGCATCAAATTGCCGGACCAGGGCATGGCCAAGCCTTATCCGCGGACCTGTACTACGACGGTGCGCAAAACTATGGCTCGTACGGTCGCGATTACTCGGAGCAGGAGGAGGGTTTCAATCCACTCAAGCTGCTTTTTTACGTTGTCCAGTATCGATGGCTGATCGTCATGATGGTTGCTGGCGGGCTTGTTGCTGGCGTCATTGTTACCATGATGCAGACGCCAAAATATCGGGCAACAACGCAATTGGAAGTGCTGGTTCCTTCGGCCAAGGTCTTCCAGGACATTGAAGTGGTTTCTGAAACCAGCGATATGCGGGCGTTTCAAACGGCCCGAGAAAAGCTGAAAAGCAGGGCTTTGGCGCAGCGCGTGGTGTTCCAACTGGGGCTCAGCGAAAAGCCGGATTTCCTGTTTCCGACGCCGAATTTCTCGCCCAGCAATATTTTCTATCGTGCGTTCGGAATTTCCAAATCGCCCTCCATAGAAGAGAAGACCCCAGAGGAGCGTGAGGAAATTGCGATCGGGCGCATTCTGGATGACCTCACGGTCACTCTGGTCACCAATACAAGTCTGCTGTCGATTATGTTTGCCGACCAGAACCCGAAATATGCAAGTGATATAGCCAATCAGGTCGCGCAGAGTTTTATCGATCAGCGTCTCGATCAGACCAGCGAAACCTCAGACCTGGCACGGCAATTCATCCAGGAACAGGTTCTGCAGGTAAAGCAAAAGCTTCAAAAGTCCGAGGAGGAACTCGTCGCTTATGCGAAGGATGCAGGCATCACAGTAACCGGCGACGAAAAATCGCTGATTGGGTCGAATATCGAGACTCTGAACACCGCGCTTGCGACAGCAATCCAGGAGCGTCTCGATGCCGGACGAATGGTGGACCAGATAGACAAAGGTCGCGGGTCGAGCCTCGGCCCGGTCTTGGAGAGCGAAGGCCTGCAGAAGATCACCGATAAGCTGGCGGATTTGACCAGCCAGTATCAGCAGAAATTGGGCATATTGAAGCCTGGCTTTCCAGAGATGCAGCAGCTTCGGGCTCAGATCAACGAATTGCAACGACTTTATAACAACGGCGTTTTGACTATAACCGACTCGCTTCGACAGAAATACCAAGAGGCTCAGAACAAGGAGGCCGACCTTAAGTCAAAACTTGCTGAGATGGAGCAGCAGCAGGTTATCTTCAACGATAAAAATATCAAGTACACAATCTTGAAACGAGAAGTTGACTCGAATCGATCCCAGTATGACAATCTTATTGCTAAGTTGAATGAAGTTGGCGTGAGCTCAGAACTTAAGACGCAGAGCGCCGCGATCGTAGATTTTGCGACGCTTCCCAATCGGCCTTATTCTCCGCGCCTAAGCATAAATCTCGCGATTGCTCTGGCCTTTTTCATGGCTCTGAGCGCATCTATCATCTATATCATCGAGTTGTTGAACAACACCTTCACCAATCCTGAGCAGATCGAAAAGGAGTTGGGATTGGCGATGCTCGGCATCCTGCCGCATGTCGATGACCGGGAACTGATAGCCAGCATCACCGATCAGAAATCCGGACTGTCCGAAGCCTATCGCTCGCTTCGAACATCGTTGCAGTTCTCCGGCGCCGAAGGCGCGCCGAGATCGCTGCTGGTCACGAGTTCGGAGCCATCGGAAGGCAAGTCGACCACCTCGTTCAAGCTCGGACAGGATTTTGCAGCGCTTGGTGCAAGAGTTCTCATTGTCGATGGTGATCTTCGAAAGCCGAATCTTCATCGGCTGTTTGGTCTCGACAACACAATCGGACTAAGCAATCTCCTGACGAACACCGTCCGCAAAGAGGATCTGGCAAGCATTTTCAGGGCAACGAAATATCCTAATGTGACAGTCCTGACCTCTGGAACGATCCCGCCGAACCCTGCTGACCTGCTCTCTTCGCCGAAGATGGCGTTGATCATCACCAATCTCGGCAAGCGCTTCGATCTTGTCATAATCGATGCCCCGCCGATCGTCGGCCTTTCAGATGCTCCCATCCTTAGCCGGCTTGCCGAGGGCACATTGATGGTCATCTCCACAAATCAGGTGACACGCAAGTCGGCGAAGACAGCGTTGAAGCGCCTGCGAGCTGCCGGCGCGAACGTGGTCGGAGCCGCGATGTCGAAGTTTGCAGTGAACAAGTTCGATTACAACTACGCCTACAAATATATGAACTACCAGTATTACGACTACGGCACGAGTACCCCGAAAATTGAGGGCAAAGTCGATGACGGAGCAGACCAGCCCGCTTATGCAAAATCTCCGGCGTTCAGGCGTTTGGTTCGCCGCATCCGTTCTGGTGTTGGCGGCTTCATCGATCGGGCTAAGTCGATTTCTTGAAACCGAAACGCCAACCGTTTCCCTCGCGCTGGATCCGTTGAACATCAATGCCTTAATAGGCGAACTCACCAATGACCTGAACGATACAAGCAATGTTCCCGATCTCGACGCATTGCTTGCCAAGGCCGAACGCGCGCTTCGCTTTGATCTTGCGGATGCGCGTCTCTATAGCCTAATCGGCGAGATCAAATATCGGCAAGGCGAAAAAGACCAAGCCTATGAGCTTTTTGATCAGGCTCGAAGGCTGTCCAAAACCGAAATCCACGCGCTTCAGAGGTCCATTGGACGCTCTATTGAAACAGGCGATCTGCCGAAAGCTGTCGGCGGGATCGATATTTTGCTGCGGCGATGGCCAGATCAATTTCCGGCGATCGCCGAGGGTCTGCCGACAATCCTCTCGAACCCTGATGGTTACCAGGCTGTGCTCGCAGCCATCAGAGCCGCGGCGCCCTGGAGAGCCAGTCTATTGGTTGCGCTGGGCAAAACCCCTGAAGGACTCGATTTTGCAAATCGGCTGTTGCTCGATTTGACCGGCTCAACCGCACCACCAAATTCGAGCGAATTGTCCTATGTGATCCACGGCTATATTCGCCAGAAGGAATATGAACAAGCGTATCGGTTGTTTCTTTTCAGTCTGTCCGATCAAGAGCGGAAACTGGGTGGGTACATTTTCAACAGTACATTTGAACCTGTATCCAGCGGCAGCGGCAAGCCTTTTGACTGGCAGGTCGGCGATCAGTCGGGCCTGGAAGTTACGTTTGCAACGTCTCAAGCTGCGGTCGAAGGTGAGGGCGGAGCGACAGTGCGCTTCCTGAATACGCCTGTCAAGAACACAGCTCTTCAGCAGTATATTGAACTTCCTCCAGGCTCCTACAAGATTTCTCTTTTGGCGTCTGCAAGAAACCTAAAGCTTCCAAAGGACTTGTACTGGTCGATCAGGTGCGTGGGGCCGGCCGGCGAAATAACGCGATTCAATATTTCGGAAGGTACCTACAATCGTCAGGCGCTAAGTCAGGATTTTTCGGTTGGACCGGCTGGGTGCCCTATGCAATTATTGAAGCTGGAAACTGCGGCCATCGCTGAGAGCTGGCGGTTTCGATATGTCGGTACGCTGGTAATGCACAAATTGAGCATTGAGAGACTTCCATCTTGAGCGACCGGCCATCGGAATGGGATAAATACCTCCTCGGGTCGGTGTTGTTCATATCGCTGCTGATCGGCGGAGGGACTGCAAGCGGCCTCTATACGGACACGCTGATTGAGATCGCCGCGATTGTCTCGGCGGCGGCTGTCTTTTCACAAAACTCCGGCCAGAGAATTCCGCATTCTGTTCTGTGGCTGCTTGCCTTCGCTGTGGCGTTGGTGATTTTGCAAATTGTCCCGCTGCCGGCGGCGCTGTTCAACGGATTGCGACCAGGGCTGTTGCTGGCAGATTCCGGGCTGGTTGGGGAAACCCGATTTCGTTTTGTCAGCGTCGGAGTTGGACGGACGATCGAGTGTCTGTTGTATTTGATCGCATCAGCAGCGTTTTTCTTGGCGGTGCTGCGTTTGCGTGCCGAGCAGGTCCAGGGGCTTCTGCCGTTCTTTTTTATGGGTGTCATCTGCAACGGCTTGGCGGGAGCGATTCAATATTCGCTCTCTGACAACATCGCCATAGAAGGATTGTTGCCTTTTACGATCAACGCCGGGCTTTTTGCCAACCGAAATCATTTTGCGGCTTTGCTTTTTGTTTCTATTCCCTTCGTTGTCTACCACGGCCTGTTCCGCGGATATCTTTTGTCGGGATCGCTCGGACTGGTCACGCTTTTGCTGCTTCTTTTGGCCGCTGGTTCGCGCGCCGGTGTCCTGATCGGGTTGGCGATAACAGTACTGTCCATTGTCTTTCTTTCAGCGCGCTCCAAGGTTAGCAGATGGGGCATACTGCTTACTTTCATAGGACTTTCAGCCTATACGATAGGCGCATGGACGAAGATCGATGCTGACGCAATTGATCCAGCCTTCGGGCGAGGAGAGTTTGCTCGCACCACCATTGAGGGAATCAAAGAGAACTGGGTAACCGGCGTTGGGTTTGGAAATTTTCAAAAAGCCTATCAGATATATGAAAAGGAGGAGATGATTTTTAAGCAATACGTAAATCATGCCCACAATGATTATCTTGAAATAGCTTTCGAGGGTGGGGCTCCCGCTATCCTGCTGATGGTGCTTTATTTTGTGATGCTTTTTACAGCGTTTGCTAAAATTAGCCGCGATCCCCTTCAAAAGGCGGCATCTCTTTCAGTAGCTTTTCTTCTGATCCATTCGCTGGTTGATTATCCGCTGCGGACTGAAGCACTTGCAATGACGTTTGCCTTTATGAACGCCATTATCTTCCACAAAGGATTTGCGGTCCGTTTGGCCAAGAAGAACGAATTGATCGAGATCGACCACAATGGCGATAAGCTGTTTGTTCCCATCGGGAGTTCGTCCTAGCTCTGGCCAAGATTGACAAGCCGCTGCACGAAACATAGGCACGGGAAAATTACGCCGGCTGGGAGCGACGACATTTTTAGGAGAGCTTGTTGAAGGGCATTATCCAGGCTGGGGGCAGTGGACCCGGCTCTATCCTCTGACGCTGGCGGTCTCCAAGTAGATCCTGCCAATATACGACAAGCCGATGACCTATTATCCGCTGAGCGTCCTGATGCTGGCGGGAATTCGCGAGATTCTCGTGATCTCAACCCCGCGCGACCTGCCGGTTTTTCAAGATTTGCTCGGCGACGGTTTGGAATTCGGGCTCGATCTGTCTTATACAGTGCAACCGCATCCCAACGGTCTCGCGGAAGCCTTCATCATCGGCCGCGACTTCATCGGCAATGACAGCGTGTCGATGATCCTGGGCGACAACATCTATTTCGGGGAAGGACTGTCACAGCTCTGCCGCACGGCAGCTTCGCGCAAAAGCTGTGCATCGGTGTTCGCCTACCATGTCGAGGATCCGCAGCGCTATGGCGTGGTATCCTTCGACAAGGTCAGCGGCACCCCTTTGAAAATCGAGGAGAAGCCGGCCTGCCCGGAGGAAATAGCATTCGAGCAGGGCTGGCTGACGGCGGACAAGGTTCTGCAGCGGCCACTTGCTTGGGAAAAAATGAATATGCCGCCTATTTGCGCAAGCGCGTCATCGAGTTGACGGAGAATTAGGTGTTGGAGATCAGGCCACTCGGCCTCGACGGCGTGCTGGAAATCGTCCCGAAGCGATTCGGCGACGCGCGCGGCTTCTTTATCGAAACCTACAACGCCGAGCGGTTTTCAGACGCGGGTATCGACTTGCGTTTCGTGCAGGATAATCATTCCTATTCCGCTGCCGCGGGTGTGTTGAGGGGGCTCCACTATCAACTTCCGCCGCGCGCGCAGGACAAGCTGCTGCGCGTGGTCCGAGGTAGGATTTTTGACGTGGCAGTCGATATTCGCCGCGTCTCGAAGACATTCGGAAAATACGTCGCCCTTGAGATCTCCGCCGAAAAGGGCAATCAAATTCTGGTACCGAAGGGCTTTGCACACGGTTTCGTCACGCTCGTGCCCGACACTGAGGTGCTGTATAAGGTCACCGACACCTATTCGCCAGAGCATGACCGATCGATCCGTTTCGACGATCCCGACATTGGCATCGAATGGCCATCTACGGCTGGCGGGTTCCAGCTTTCGGACAAAGACCTCAAGGCGACGACGCTCGCCGCCGCAGAAGTGTTTGCGTGAGGGGTATTATCATAAGGGGAGCAGCATGAATTTTCTGGTGACTGGAGGTGCCGGCTTCATTGGTTCGGCGGTGTGCCGGCATTTGTGCAGCAATCCGGCCTACCGGGTGACCAACCTCGACAAACTCACCTATGCGGGGAACCTTGCCTCGTTGCGCTCCATCGAGAATGCCCACAATTACAGATTTGAGCACGCCGATATCCGTGACGATAGGGCGATTCTGGAGGTGTTGCATCGCGACGAGATCGACATTGTTATGCATCTTGCCGCCGAAAGCCACGTCGACCGGTCGATCGATGGGCCGGGGGCATTCATCGAGACCAACATAGTCGGAACTTACCGAATGCTCAATTCGGCGCTCGAATATTGGCGCAGACTTCCCGACGAGAAAAAAACCCGGTTTCGTTTCCATCATGTTTCGACCGACGAGGTGTTCGGCGATCTGCCCTTCGACAGCGGTGTCTTCACCGAACAGACGCCCTATGCCCCGTCTTCGCCCTATTCGGCGTCGAAGGCGGCATCCGACCATTTGGTGCGCGCATGGCACGACACTTACGGACTGCCGGTCGTCCTGTCGAACTGTTCGAACAATTACGGTCCCTTCCATTTTCCCGAGAAGCTGATCCCGCTGGTCATTTTGAACGCGCTCGACGAAAAACCATTGCCGGTCTACGGCGCCGGCGCCAATGTGCGTGACTGGCTTTTCGTCGAGGACCATGCACGCGCGTTGGCCATGGTTGCGACACTGGGCGCGGTCGGCGAGAGCTACAATGTCGGCGGCGGTTCGGAACGCACCAATCTGGCGGTGGTCGAAGCGATCTGCGACATCCTCGACAATAGGCGGCCACGTCCCACTGGCCGGCGCTATCGCGATCTCATCACCTTCGTCGCCGACCGCCCGGGCCATGACCGGCGCTGTGCAATCGACGCTTCGAAGATCGAGCGCGATCTCGGCTGGACACCGCGCGAGACATTCGACAGCGGCATCGCAAGGACGGTCGACTGGTATCTTCAAAACGAGTGGTGGTGGGGTCCGACCCGTCGCGAGCGCTACGCCGGCGAGCGCCTGGGCGAAGCACGCAAGGGCGCCGCGTGAGGCTTGTCGTCACCGGACGCGAGGGCCAGGTCGTCAGCAGCCTCGTAGAGCGCGCGCAGACGCCCCAAACCTCGATGTCGTCGCGCTCGGCAGGCCTGAGTTCGACCTGACGAGGCCAGAGTCGATCGCAACGGCGCTGACGGCTGCCCGGCCCGACCTGGTCGTGTCCGCCGCCGCCTACACCGCTGTCGATCAGGCTGAGGACGAGTCGGACCTGGCCTTCGCTGTCAACGGTATCGGCGCTGGCCATGTTGCCGCGGCCGCAGCACGGATTGGCGTTCCGGTAGTCCATCTGTCGACCGATTATGTGTTCGATGGGAGCGGCGAGGGGGCTTATTCAGAAGAGGACGAGCCCGCTCCGCGCAGCGTCTACGGTGCCTCGAAACTCGCTGGCGAGCGGGCGGTCGCCAAGGCCAATCCGCGCCACCTCATCCTGCGCACGGCATGGGTCCACAGCCCGTTTGGCAAGAATTTCGTCAAGACCATGCTGCGGCTTGCCGCCGATCGTGACGAGATCACGGTGGTCGCCGACCAGTGGGGAATCCCACCTCTGCGCTTGATATCGCCGATGCAACCCTGAAGGTCGCGGCGGTACTGCATGGCGACAAGAATTTTGACGCCTTCGGCGTCTATCATTTGGCAGGAACCGGCGAGACCAGCTGGAGCGGCTTTGCCCGCCACGTCCTAAGCACGAGCCGAGCGCTTGGTGGCCCCTATGCTGCGGTGAAGGATCTAGCCAGCAGTGCTTATCCGACCAAGGCACGGCGCCCGGCCAACTCACGTCTGACGACGGCAAAATTTGCGTCCGTATTTGGGTGGGCAGCGCCCGATTGGCAGCAATCCACAAAGCTGGTCGTGCGCCGCATTTTGGAAGGCGGCAACGGCCTTATATCCACTCCAATTTTTGCCGCTTAGACCGGCTTGGCCGGTTTGCGCATCGCCGAATAGGTGAGCAGCGTCGAGGCGAGATAGAGCAACAGGAAGACGACGTTGAGCGACAGCACCAGATTGGGCGTGTCCAGGATGGTGGTCAGCGCATAGGTCAGCAGGACCGCTTTCAGCCCGGCAAGCAGGGCCAGGTTGATCGCCCGCACCAGCGTCTGGCCGCGCGCGAACAGAAGCTCGGCCTGGTATTCAACCAGATTGCGCAGGCCCGGCACGCAGATTGCCAGCGCTACCAGAGGGGCGGCCTCGGCAACATTCTTGCCCAATGCGTTAGGGAAGAAATGCAGCACGATGCCGAGCACCGCCAGCGCCAGCGTCGAGACCAGGAACACGCCGCCTTCGATGCCGCTCTTGACCGAAAGGCGCGACAGCAGCTCCGGCGCGCGCATCATGCGCTGCACCAGCATCATCGAGAAGGTGCGGATCGGGATCGCAGTCAGGTCGACCAGCCGCATGATGATCGCATAGATGCCGGCGAGGTGCGGCCCGCCGATCGCCAGCACCAGCAGTTTGTCGAATTCCATCTGCAGATAGAACAGCACCTCCGCGCCGGCCACGTAGATGGAATCGGCGAGCCGCCTGAGATAGAGTTCCAGCCGCAGCCGCAGCCTCTGGCGCGGATAGAAAAATCCGAAGGCGATGAGCAGCGAGGCGGCGTTGGCGCCGATATAATACCACGACCAGACCCCTACGGTCGGCTGCGCCGCGAACATGAACAGCACGGCGCCGAGCGCCCGCAAGGCCGTCGCCAGGATCGTCAGCAGGGCGGCGCGGCCGAATTTGCCGAGACCGTTGTTGACGATCAGTGCGACCTCGACCGGCCGCCACAACAGCGCCTCGGCAAAGACAACCGCCGCAAAGACCGATAGTGGCACGGTGCTGGCAAAGAAGGCCAGGTAGACGCCGTAGGAGGCGGCAACCAGCAACGGCAGCGATATCACGCCGAGCAGCAGGAAACCGGCGGTGAAGGTGCCGATCAGATTGGGGCGGATGGTGGCGGTTCGGTAAAGCGCTGAGATGAAGCCGAGGGCCAGGATACGCGACAGCATCACGCCGGCTGCCGAGGCGGTGGCGAACATGCCGAACTCAGCGATGGACAGCGTGTTGGCCAGCGCGATGAAATAAGCGAGTGAAAACACCAGCCGCCCGCCGGCGCCGCTGATCGCCGAGAGATAGTCGCGAACCAGGCCCCGTCGTTCGGCCACGAAAGCGCCGATCCGGGCGAGGGGCCGCCTTTGCGGGATGTTGCCAGCCTGGGTCATGTGTCGGAGATAGCATAGGTTGGAAAGTTTAACGCGCCGTTTGGAACGGCTTCATTGCGCTCAGAAGGGCGCGGCCGGAGAGGGAAACTTCGTCCTCAAAGCAGGGAAATTAACTTTTTGTTTCCTATGCTTGTTTAGCGTGGCTTAACGAATGGCTGACCGCGCGTCCAAGCCGCCAAGGGCAAGCTCCACGACAATGGTCGACAGGCAAAACCGTGAAGATTGGAAGCGCGAGCGGTCCTTGCTGGCGCTCGGCCAGGCGATGCGCGGCGAAGAAGAAGACGCTGAACCATCGCTGGTTTCGATCGGGGATCGGGCGAACTCGTCATGGCGCGAGGATGCCGCCACGCGCCATCGTCTCGCGCGCTCACGCCGCGAGGCGCGAGGCGATCCGGGAATCTCAGCAGCTCCGGAACGCTCACCAGCCCCAGGATTCTCCGCAAACGATGAAATAAACCAGCCTCGAACCGATTATCCATCCGCGTCGGCCGCCCGGACACCACCAGAGGTGGACGAGGCCGTTGAAGCGAACTATGCGGACGTCGGGTCGCAGGAGGAGCCGGTTGCCGCGGGCGTTTCCGAGGACCACCGTTTCGATGCCGATCCTCGATATTACGCGTCCGAGCCTCGACGCGCCGGGTTCGATCCTCCATACGCCAGCGACGAGCCTCGATATTCCGAATTCGAACCTCGATATTCCACATTCGAGTCCCGATATGCCGCTGACGAGCAGCGGTCTTCCCGCGAGAATGACAGTGGACAGGACTGGAAGCCGTTGATCGACCCTATGCAGGTCGTCCGCGGCATTGCCCGGTCGAAGCTGCTGATCCTCGCCATGACGATACTGGGCACCGGACTTGGTGTCGCGATCGCACTTTCGATGCCGAAGAAATACGAAGCCACGGCAGAACTGATCGTAGACCCGCGCGATCTGAAGCTCACCGACCGCGATCTCACCCAATCGGTGGTTGCGTCCGATGCCACGCTGGCCATCGTCGAAAACCAGGTTCGCGTGCTCACCTCCGGCACCGTTCTCAACAAGGTCGTGGACAAGCTCAACCTCGTCAACGATCCCGAGTTCAACGGACAAGAGTCCGGCCTCGACGTCATGACGCTTATCCGATCGATCCTGTCGCGCGACGACGAGTTGGGCGCCGATGACGGCCGTCGCCGTGCGCTGGCCGTCGGCAATCTGGCCGAAAGCCTTTCGGTCGAGCGCGGCGGCAAGACCTTCGTCATCTCCGTCAGTGCCACCACGCAAAATGGCGAGAAGTCGGCTCTCATCGCCAACACGATGACGGACGTTTTCTTGCAGACCTTCGGGCAGATCCAGTCCAACACCGCCGGCCGCGCGAGCGACGAACTGACCGGCAGGTTAGACGAGCTGCGCAAGGGCGTAGAGGTAGCCGAGCGTAAGGTCGAGGATTTCAGGGCCACACATGATCTCGTCGACGCGCAGGGCCATCTGATCAGCGACGACGAGATGCTCAAGCTCAATCAGCAGCTTGCCATCGCCCGCGCGCGCACGCTGGAACTCAACGCCCGCGCGGCGTCGGCGCGCTCGATCGACGTGAATTCGGTCCTGAGCGGAACCTTGCCGGAGGAGATCAACTCCAACACCATGAGCGAATTGCGCTCGCAATACGCGACCCTCAAGCAGGAGGCCGATCGCGCCGCAATCCGGTTCGGGCCGCGCCATCCCGAGCTCCAGGCGCTCAATGCCCAGCTTGCCGGCTCGCGCGAGCGTATTGCCGGGGAACTGCGCCGCATCGCCTCGTCGCTGCAGGTCGACCTGAAACGCGCCGTGCAGCTCGAACAGGATCTGGCCTCCCGACTGGCGCAGTTGAAGGTCCGCAGCGGCGACGTCAACAGCGATCTGGTCACCTTGCGCGAGTTGGAGCGCGAGGCCACCGCCAAACGCTCCGTCTATGAACAATATCTTCTGCGCGCCAAGGAAACCGGCGAGCAGAAGGACATCAACACCGCCAACATCAATGTGATCTCCAAGGCCTTCGCTCCGCTCGAGCCGAACGGGCCTTCGCGCGCCATGATAACGCTCGCTGGTCTGCTGGCGGGACTGGCCTCCGGTGTCGGCCTCGGCGCCATGCGCGGCGCCTATGCGAGCCTGCATGAAACCGCCAATTCGCGGTCGCGCGGCAGGACGGGCGAGCGCCGGACACCCATCGAAGACAAGCCATACCAGCCGTCGCCGCCGCCCGTGCCGCCAGCCGAAGTCACCAGGCGTACGGGCCCAATCAGTGCACTGCTGTCGGCGCTAAGCAAGATCGTGCCGCGCAAGGCGCACCGGGAAGAACCTGCCGATACGCGGTCCAATGGTTCACCGGCGGTGACCAAAAACGCGAAGGGGGGGCCGGTCCCTTCCGCCCACCCGCAACCGGCGTCTCCCCTCGCGTCTTCTCGGCCGGCGCCTGCCGGCTACAAGCCGCAGGTACAACAAGGCGCCTATGATCCGCAGGAGACGACCTACCCGGCCCCGCACATGCACGCGTATCCCTATACGCAGCCGCCGATGACCTATCCACAGGCGCAGCCCTGGCAGATGCAGCCGCCCGGCTATCCCTATCCGCCGGCCGTGACGCCTCACTCGGCACAGGGGCCTTCGCACAAGCCGTCGGTCTATCCTGAAGCCTCGTGGGACAAGGCAAATCAGGTGCCGGAAGCTGCTGGACAGCAGCCCTCCATCGAGGAAATCCGCGCCAGCCTGCGCGAATTCCGCGAAGCGGTTCGCGAACTCACCGAAAGCCGAGCGCGCCGCTATTTCTAAGCGCCGAACAGAATAAAAGCCGTTGGTTTCGAGTTAACGGCATAAGACGGCGCTTTGACGGGATTGCCAGGTCGAATTTTCGTGAAAATGCCGCGCTTGATGTCACCCAGAAGCCACCACTCGGGCCTAACCGGGGTGGGCAGCGGTTGGGCCGGCGACATGTCTAAAACAAGGTCTAACGCGCGCCGTATCAATCAGACGCGACGCGCTGTAGACGGAACGGTGTTGAGGGTGATTATGGCCGAGTTGATTGACGGAAAAAGCGTCGCCGAAGACGTAGTGCGGCGGGTCAAGGCCTTGACCGTCGAGCTGATTGAAAAGGGCGCGCGGAAGCCCGGTCTCGCGGTGGTCATCGTTGGTGAGGATCCGGCGAGCCAGGTTTACGTCGCCTCCAAATCCCGCACCGCCAAGGAATGCGGCTTCCATTCGGTCCAACACACGCTGCCGGCCGAGACCTCCGAACAGGAACTGCTAGATATCATCGGCGAACTCAACGCTGATCCGGCCGTCAACGGCATCTTGGTGCAGCTTCCGCTGCCTGGCCATATCGATGCGGGCAAGATCATCCAGACGATCGCGCCGCAAAAGGATGTCGACGGCTTCCACTTCATCAATGTCGGCAAGCTCGGCACCGGCGAGCTGGCGACAGCCTTCGTGCCTTGTACGCCGGCCGGCTCGATGCTGCTGATCGAGCGTGTGCGCGGCAAGGATCTTTCCGGCCTCAATGCGGTGGTCGTCGGCCGCTCCAACATCGTCGGCAAACCGATGGCCAATCTTCTGCTTGCCGCCAACTGCACCGTCACCATCGCGCATAGCCGCACCAAGGACTTGGCCGCACTTGCGCGCACCGCCGATATTCTCGTTGCGGCTGTCGGGAGACCTGAAATGGTCAGGGGTGACTGGGTCAAATCAGGCGCCACCGTCATCGACGTCGGCATCAACCGCATCGCGGCGCCCGAAAAGGGTGATGGCAAGACCCGCCTGGTCGGTGACGTCGCCTATGCGGAAGCGGCGAAGATGGCCGGCGCCATCACACCGGTGCCTGGCGGCGTCGGACCGATGACCATTGCCATGCTGATGGCCAACACGCTAGCTTCCGCCTATCTCGCGGCCGGATTGAAACGGCCGTCTTTCTGAAACCTGGAAAGCCTCAGCTTTGCCGAACCTCACTGTTCCCTCAGAGCGGCCGGTCACGAACGATCCCGTTCAAGGCGGCCGGCAGTTCGGGTTCCTGCTGGTCGACAAGTTCTCCATGTTCTCGCTGGCCGCCGCAATCGACACGTTCCGTTCGGCGAACCGACTGCTCGGCCGCGACTTCTATGGCTGGACGACGGTGTCGGCCGACGGCGAGGCCGTCATGGCCTCCAACGGCCTGCCGCTCAAGGTCGACTACGCTGTCGCCGATCTACCGCCGGTCGATATTCTTTTCGTCTCGGTTGGGCTGACAACCGAATTCCCGGGCAAGAGCAAGGTGTTGGCAGCGCTGCGCAACTGGGGCCGGCGCGGCAACGCGCTCGGCGCGCTGTCGGTCGGCTCCTATCTGCTCGCCGAGGCAGGTCAGCTCGAAGGCTATCGCTGCACCATCCATTGGGAGAATCGCGCTGGCTTCGTCGAGCGGTTTCCCGACATCAACTGCACCGGCAATGTTTTCGAGATCGACCGCAAGCGCTACACCTGTGCCGGCGGCACCACCTCGATCGACCTGATGCTTGAGATCGTGCGCAGCGATTTAGGCTCGAGCCTCGCCAACGGCGTCGCCAACCAGTTCCAGCACGAGCGCATCCGCTCTGCCGGAGATCGCCAGCGTGTTGGGCCGGAACGCGACCTGACCGGCAAGTCGGAGAAGCTGCGGCGCACCGTCGAGCTGATGGCCGACCATCTCGACGAGCCGCTGTCGGCGGTGCAACTCGCCAAGTCGGCCGGCTTGTCGGTGCGTCAGGTCGAGCGCCTGTTCCTGCGCCACCTCAGTGTGACGCCCGGCCGCTATTACATGCGGCTCAGGCTCGAACGCGCGCGCGAATTGCTGCGCCAGACCAACATGCCGATCCTCGACGTGGCGATCGCCACCGGCTTCACTTCACACTCCTATTTTGCCCAAAGCTACCGGCTGCAATTCGGCCGGCCGCCTTCCGAAGAGCGGCGCACGACATATTAAGTTGGGCTAGTCGAGTTTGTTGGCCCAAGCTTGTGGCCGACCCTCCAACGCCCGGCGTTCGGGGTTGTGTCCTGACCCGGCGTCGAATAGCTTTTCCGTGCGAAGCAGGGTGCGCTGATGCTCAAGCAAACCCGAGGGGCTGGCTCAGGAGATTTTCATGGCGGGACTTGCACGGAGCGTCGCTGCGGCGGCCTTCCTGTTGTGGATGACGACGCTTGGCCTTGCCGCCGATCGAGTCATCCTCATTCTAGACGCTTCCGGTTCCATGTGGGCGCAGATCGACGGTAAGCCCAAGCTCGAAATTGCCCGCGAATCGCTCAGAACCGTGCTGCAATCGGTCCCCGCCGACAAGGAAATCGGCTTCATGGCCTATGGCCATCGCGAGAAGGGCAGTTGCGAGGATATCGAGCTCATCGTGCCGCCGCAGGCCGGCTCGGCAGGTGCCGTTTCCGCTGCCGCCGACAGCCTTAAATTCCTTGGCAAGACGCCGCTGACATCAGCCGTCAAGCAGGCGGCCGAGGCGCTGAAATACACCGAGGACAAGGCCACCGTCATCCTGATCACCGACGGGCTTGAGACCTGCAATGGCGACCCGTGCGCGCTCGGCAAGGAACTGAAGGCTGCCGGCGTCGACTTCACCGTAGACGTCGTCGGCTTCGGCCTGACTGCGGACGAGGGCAAGCAGGTCGCTTGCCTCGCCGATAACACCGGCGGCAAATACATCCAGGCGTCCGACGAGCAAGCGCTGCAGAACGCGCTGGTCGAAACCATCGCCGCCGCACCTGCACCGGCGCCCGAACCAGCGCCTGCGGCGCCGCCGGCTCCCGAGGAAAAGCCGGAGTTCAACTTCATGCCGACCGTGGTGCTGGCGCAGGGCGGCGATCCCGTCACCGACGGCAATTCCTGGGAGATCTACAAGGCAAACTCCGACGGCACGCGCGGCGACTACCTAACCACCGAATACGGAGCCTACAAAAGCAATCTGGAGCCGGGCGACTACATCGTCGTCGCACGCCTCAGTGAGGCCAGGACCGAACAGAAGATCGTGGTCGAGGCGGGCCAGGTCTACAAATCCCTCTTCACGCTGAATGCCGGCACGCTCATCATTCATCCGCGGCCAAGTGAGGGAGCTGACGTGGCCGATGGCGCGGCTGTGGTGATCGTCTATCCGGGCGTCGATACGCCCCCGACCTATTATGGCGACACGAAAGTCGTGTTGCCTGCCGGCGATCAGAAGGTGACGGTCAGGATCGGGCAGGGCGAGGTTACCGAAACCATCCCGCTCACGGCCGGCAGGGTCATCGACAAGGATATCATCGTCGGCGTCGGGCATGTCGTTGCCAACGCCTACTACACTGCCGGCGGCGACAAGGCCGACGGTTCGGGCATCGGCTTCAAGGTGTTCAAGGCAAAAAAGAAGATCGACGGAACGAGGGAAGAGGTGGCTTACGCCTATGGTCCTGACAGCAAGTTCGATCTGCCGCCCGATGACTATGTGTTGCTGGCGACGGTCGACCTTGCCGTTGCCGAGCAGCCTTTCAGCGTCAAAGCCGGTGAGAATCAGGATCTGAAAATCCCCATCAATGCCGGCGTGCTGGCGATCACCGCGCCGGGGGCCTCGAAGATCGAGATCTTCGAGGCGAAAAAGGACATCAACGGCAACCGCAAATCGCTTGGCTACGCCTATGACGAGAAATACCAGGCGGCGCTACTGGCCGGCGACTACGCTGTTGTCTCAGAGAAGTTGGACAACAGTTCGAAGGAAAGTACGGTAACCATCAAAGCCGGCGAGCGAGCCGAGCTGACGGTCCGGTAGGGATGTAATTCGACGCCGAGAAAAGGGCGGCGCGCGAGCCACAGCATTGCGCCGTCCTTTTTCACAGCAGCGCGAATTCCGCCACGCTGTTTCCGAAGGCACTGGCGCCGTGGTCGGCACGGCCAACCATTTGCCGGAATCCAGCGAAAAGCTCGCGGCCAAAGCCGAATTCATTGGCGATAAGATCGCTGTCCGCCGCCCGCCGCAGCGCGAAATCGCCGGCCGGCACCAGCACTTCCAGCGTTCCGGCGTCGGCGTCGAGCCTGATGATGTCGCCGTCATGGATCCTGGCGATTGGTCCGTCCTCGACCGCCTCCGGTGTCACATGGATTGCCGCCGGCACCTTGCCGCTCGCGCCCGACATGCGCCCGTCGGTGACCAGCGCCACATGCTGGCCGCGATCCTGCAGGACGCCGAGCACGGTGGTCAGTCTGTGCAGTTCCGGCATGCCATTGGCTTTCGGCCCCTGGAAGCGGATGACGGCGAAGAAATCGCCGGTCAATGTGCCGGCCTTGAACGCCTCGTTGAGCCCTTGCTGGCTGTCGAAAACCTTTGCCGGCGCCTCGATGATGCGTCGCTCCGGTTTCACCGCGGAAGTCTTGATGACGGCGTGACCGAGATTGCCGGAGAGCATTTTCAATCCGCCCGTCGGCTGGAACGCTTTCTTGAACGGCGCCAGCACCTTCTCGTCGCCGCTTTCGCGGGGCGCGGCCTCGCGCACCACGCCGCCATCGGGACCGAGCTTGGCTTCCACCGCATAAGGCCTCAAGCCTTCGCCCCAAACTGTCTGGACGTCCTCGTGCAGGATGCCTTCGTCGAGCAGTTCGCGGATCAGGAAGCCGAGCCCGCCTGCGGCATGGAAATGGTTCACGTCGGCAAGGCCGTTCGGATAGACCCGCGCCAGCAGCGGCACGGCTTCCGAAAGGTCCGAAATATCCTGCCAGGTAATGGCAATGCCGGCTGCGGCCGCCATGGCGATCAGGTGGATGGTGTGATTGGTCGATCCGCCGGTGGCGTGCAAGCCGACAATGCCGTTGACGATCGAGCGCTCGTCGATCATCCGGCCGACCGGCGTGTAGGCGTTACCGAGCGCGGTGATCGCCAGCGCCCGCTTCGTCGCCTCCCTGGTCAGCGCGTCGCGCAGCGGCGTGCCGGGATTGACGAAGGAGGTGCCCGGCGTGTGCAGGCCCATGATTTCCATCAGCATCTGGTTGGAGTTCGCCGTGCCGTAGAAGGTGCAGGTTCCCGGCCCGTGATAGGATTTGGACTCGGCCTCAAGCAGTTCGGCCCTTCCTGCCTTGCCTTCGGCATAGAGCTGGCGGACCTTGGCCTTCTCGTCATTGGGCAGGCCCGTCGTCATCGGCCCGGCCGGGATGAACACTGCCGGCAGATGGCCGAAGGTCAGCGCCGCGATCACCAGCCCCGGCACGATCTTGTCGCAGACGCCGAGATAGACGGCCGCGTCGAACATGTTGTGCGACAGGCCGATCGCCGCGGCCATGGCTATCACGTCGCGCGAGAACAGCGACAGCTCCATGCCGGGCTGGCCCTGCGTGACGCCGTCGCACATTGCCGGCACGCCGCCGGCGACCTGGGCAATGCCGCCGGCCTCGCGCGCCGCGTCCTTGATCAGCGCCGGAAACGTCTCGAAAGGCTGATGCGCCGACAGCATGTCGTTGTAGGAGGTGATGATGCCGAGGTTCGGCACTCGGTCGCCGCCAAGTGCCACCTTCTCGGAGGGGCTGCAGACGGCAAAGCCATGGGCAAGGTTGCCGCAGGAAAGCACCGCCCGGTTGGCGGTGCGGTTCGATGCTTCGGCGATGCGGCCGAGATAGGCCTCGCGCCCTGGTTTGGAGCGTTGGCGGATACGCTCGGTGATGGCTTCGATGTCACGTCGTGCGGTCATATCGGTAGGTCCTTTCAGGCGCGGTCCCGGAAAACATCCTCCCGCCGTCCGCCGGGAACCACGGCAAGTTGAAAATCAGGGCGCCCAGAACACATCTACGGGTGTCCCGGCTGCGTCGAGCACGGCGCGAATGGGCTTTTTCGCGCCCGGTCCCATAGCGGTCTCGAATGCCTTGCGTTTGTCCTCGCCTTCGATGTGCAGCGCGATGAAGCCGGCTTCTACGAGCCGTGCCAGCGACAGCGTCAGGCGAGGCTCGCCGGCGCTTGTTGCGTGAACCGGGAGCACGGTGCTTGTCGAAGACGGGTCGAGCAGTTTTTCCAGATTGTCGGCGTCAGGAAAGAACGATGCGGTATGGCCATCGGTTCCCATGCCAAGCACCACGACATTGAGCGGCCAGGAAAGCGACCGCAACATCCTGCTGTCGGCCTCCGAAGTTTCCCCGATGCTTACTCCCTCTTGGTAGAGCGGCACGAAACGTGCGGCTGCCGCCGCGTTTTGCAAAAGATTGGCGGCGACCAACCCGGCGTTGGAGCGCGGAGAGGAGGCCGGCACGCAACGCTCGTCGACCAGCGTCACCGTGACCTTGTTCCAGGCGATCGGGATACTCGAAAGCGATGCGAAAAATCGCGCCGGCGTCGTGCCACCGGACACGGCGAGCAATGCTGTGCCGCGCTCAGCGATTGCATTGGTCAGACGACCTGCGACGTGGCCGGCAAGTGCTGCCGCCAGGTCCTGGCGTTCGGCAAACGCATGCCAGCTGTAAGGGGCGCTGTTCAATTGCTCTCGTGCCATGTCCGCCCGTCGCGTTCGATCAGCGCAATCGAGGCCGAAGGGCCCCATGTGCCGGCCGTGTAGCCCTGCGCTTCTTGCCGTCCGCTTTCCCAGGCGTCCTGGATCGGGTCGATCCATTTCCACGCCGCTTCGACCTCGTCGCGGCGCATGAACAGCGTCTGGTTGCCACGGATGACGTCCATGATCAGTCGCTCATAGGCATCGGGCGCACGGCCGTCGAAGGACTGCGCGAAGCTCATGTCGAGCGGGATCTGGCGCAGCCGCATGCCGCCCGGCCCCGGATCCTTGATCATGATGAACTGCTTTACGCCTTCGTCGGGCTGCAGCCTGATGACCAGCTGGTTGGCTGAGATCGGCCCGGCGCTGTCGCCGAAGATCGAGTGGGGGATCGGCTTGAATTCGATGACGATCTCCGAGACACGGGTCGCCAGCCGCTTGCCCGTCCTGAGGTAGAACGGCACGCCCGCCCAGCGCCAGTTGCCGATTTCGGCCTTGAGCGCAACGAAGGTCTCGGTGTTGCTGTTCTTGCCGAGCTCCTCGACATAGCCTTTTACCGGCCCGCCGGCCGAGGCCCCGGCACGGTACTGGCCGCGCACCGTGTGCTTAGGCGCTTCGTTGCCGTTGATGCGTTTCAGCGCCCGCAACACCTTGAGCTTCTCGTCGCGAACGGCGTCGGCGTCCATCGACGACGGTGCCTCCATAGCGACGAGGCAGAGAAGCTGCAGCATGTGGTTCTGCACCATGTCGCGCAGTGCGCCAGCCTTGTCGTAATAGGTGACGCGGTCTTCGAGGCCAACAGTCTCGGCCACGGTGATCTGCACATGGTCGACATTGGCGGAATTCCATAGCGGCTCGTAGAGCGCATTGGCAAAGCGCAGCGCCATCAGGTTCTGCACAGTTTCCTTGCCGAGATAGTGGTCGATACGGAAGATCTGGCTTTCATGGAAATCATCGCCGACCAGATCATTGAGCTCGCGCGCCGAGGCGAGGTCGCGCCCGATCGGCTTTTCCAGGACGATGCGCGAATTCGGCGTGATCAGCTTGTGTTCCTTCAGCTTGTGCGAGATGTCGCCGAACAGCGCCGGCGCCACCGCCAGGTAGAATGCGCGGATGCAATCGCTGTCGCCGATTGCCTTCTTCAATTCGTCGAAGCCCGCGCCGGTCGTTGCGTCGGCCGAAACGTAGGAAAGCCGGGCAAGGAACGTCTTCAGCTCCGTGGCGTCGATGTCGGCCGGTTTCACATGGTCGGAAATCGCCTGCCTGGCGAAATCCCGGAATTCCTCGTCGGTCATTTTCGAGCGCGACGTGCCGATGATCCGCGTGGGTTCGGAAAACTGATGATCGCGCTGGCGATGGTAGAGCGACGGCAAAAGCTTGCGTTCCGACAGATCGCCGGTACCGCCGAAAATGATGAAGTCGAAAGGGTCGACGGGAATGATCTGGCTGGTCATGGTTTGTCCGCTTTGACGCCGGTCGCTGTGACGCGGCTGATATAATCTAATCGATTTAGATTTTCCAGTGCCACGGCGTCGCATCCCAAGCCCAATCGAGCTTTAACGATTGGTCCTGAAGTGTGCCCTTGACGCTGGCGCAACCCGGACGCTTCTCGGCGAAGTGTTCCGGAAAGCCTTCGCAGATGCAGCATAGAGCGGGATCGCGGCGAAAGCCAAAGGAGAAATCGAGAGTATATTGATCTTTCGCCGGCCATCGCCGGCGGTTGCCGAACCATCCTGTTCAATTATGAGTGAGAAAGCCATGCGCCTGGAAAACAAAGTTGCCGTCATCACCGGTGCCGCTTCAGGTTTCGGCGAAGGCATGGCCAAGCGCTTCGCCGAAGAGGGCGCGCGCGTCGTTGTCGCCGACCTCAACGCCAAGGGCGCCGAACGCGTCGCCAACGACATCGGCCGGGCGGCGATCTGGACCCAGACCGACGTCTCGTTGCGTTCCGAGTTCGACGAGATGGTCGATGCCGCAAAGAGCGCCTTCGGCCGCATCGACATCATGGTCAACAATGCCGGCTGCACCCATCGCAACGGCGATATGCTCGAGGTCGACGAGACGACCTTCGACCCGATCACGGCTGTCAACATGAAAGCGATCTACCACGCCGCTCTGGCGGTTGTGCCGATCATGGATCGACAAGGCGGCGGCGTCATCCTGACCACGGCTTCGACGGCTGGGATCAGGCCGCGGCCCGGCCTCACCTGGTACAACGCGTCGAAGGGGTGGGCGATCACCGCGACCAAATCCATGGCGGTCGAACTCGCGCCGAAGAACATCCGCGTCAACTGCCTCTGCCCAGTCGCCGGCGAGACCGGCATGCTGGAAAAATTCATGGGCGCCGACACACCTGAAATCCGCGACAAATTCCGCGCGTCGATCCCGCTTGGCCGGCTTTCGACGCCGCTCGACATAGCCAACGCAGCGCTCTGGCTCGCTTCGGACGAGGCGGCTTTTATCACTGGCGTGGCGCTGGAAGTCGACGGTGGACGTTGCATCTGAGCCGCCCGGCAGCTGGACAAGCTGATCGTGATACAGGCTGCTATCACGAGTTTCGGGGCGCATGATGTCAAATGTTGGTCTTCATACCCGCGGCAAGGCCGGGGGTACTTGACCTGTGATCTATTCGAAGTTCCGTTCGAATAGACGTCTGCTCGGCCGATCACGATACGGAAGCCTCTGAGCCGTGTTGCAACGTCAAAGGATCGCCTGATCAGCCCTACGCACCAGTCTTGACAAAGCTCTTATAGATCCAGCCACGCTTGCCGTTGTAGATGATCTGGCACCATTGCTTGCAGCCCATCACCTGAACCGAGGTCTTGGCGGGAACGGTGACTATCGCGGCCGCATTCTTCTTCGGTCCGGTACGCATGGTGACGGCCCTGAGGATGCGTCCGATATCGGCCGCGCTCACTTTCTTGGCTTCGACCTTGGCCTGGCTATCATCACCCTGCGTCGCTGCCGGCGATTGCGGCTTCGGCGTCGGAATGGCGGCGGTTTGCGCGCCGTCTGTTGCCGCCTTGCTGGGAGCAGCGACTTTGGCAAGCAATGCTGCGGCTTTGGTTTTCGCCGCAGGATCGGCGAATGCCGCCGCGGTGGACGGCTTGTCTGCCGTCTGTTCCGCCTGGCCTGCCAATTGGCCGGGCGCGGTCTTCGTTCCCGACCCTGTCCAGCGGGGATCATTGGGCGCCAGCGCCGGTATCTCGGCTTCCGCCGCAACCACCGCCGGCGAAACCGCATCGGCCTTGCCTGTTGCCTTCTGCACCGCGGCGACCGTCGAGGCAGCGGCCGGCACGATCTTTGTTGTTTTTACTGGAACACTCGGAACGATCTGCTCGGGACTCGCGATTGCTTGTCTCTCGTTGGCCGGCAATGCCAGCCATAGCGCCACTGCGGCCACGCCAAGCAGCGCTGCTGTGCCAAGTGCGGCGATTACCAGATGCAGGTTCGACCGGACTTTTTGCCAGAACCTGGGCCGCATATCGTAGCCAAACTGCATCGCAAAGCGCCGTCGTTCCGGCGCGCCGAAACTGAAGGGCTCTCTCACTCTTGCAACCTCCATTTGCGGGCCGACGTTCAATCGGAAAACCGGCGTTCCATCAGTCCCAGAACCAAAAGCGGGCAGGCCCGCAAAATTCCCAGTTCAACTGTCCCACGGCGCTCATCTGTTGCCCGCGATTGTGGCATCACTGCGCCCTCGCAAGGGATTCTGCACGCTTGCAAGGGATTATGCAACCTGTGGTTAGATCCGGTCCCTCAAGGCATACCAGTTGAGCGCCAGAAAGAGCAGCGGAGCGCGGAAGCGTCGGCCACCGGGAAAGGCCGGAATTTTCAGATCCTCGATCAGCCTCAGCCGGTCCCGGTTGCCGGCAACGGTTTCTGCATAGAGCTTGCCGAAAAAGTTCGACAGCATGACGCCGTGACCGGAATAACCACCAACCGAGATCACATTGGGCATCACCTCGCGCACGAACGGTTTTCTCGGCATGGTGATACCGACATAGCCGCCCCAGCCATGGGAGATTTCTACGTCCCCGAGCTCAGGGTAAAGCTCGGCGATCTGCCGGCGGATATGGACATGGATGTCTTTCGGATCGTTGACGGCATAGATCTCGCGTCCGCCAAACAGCAGCCGTCCATCCGTCGATTTGCGGAAGTAGCGCACGACGAAGCGGGAATCATCGACCGCCTCACCGCCCGGCAATACGTTTGAATCCGGCCCCAGCGGCACTGTCGCGCCGATGAAGGAGCCGATCGGCATGATGTGCGCAGCACTGACCGGCTCGATCGTGCCGCCATGGGCGTTGACGCCGATCAAGCATTTCTCGGCTGATATCGTGCCTTTCGGCGTCGTGACCTTCACCTTGCCGCCGAGTGACGCGATGCCGGTCGCCGGCGTCTGTTCGAATAGATGGGCGCCTGCCTGCGCCGCCACTTTTGCCGTACCGATCACCAGCTTCAGTGGATGGATGTGCCCGGTTCCGGTGTCGCGGGTGCCGCCGAAGTAGCGCGTCGAGCCCAACCGCTGCGCCGTCTCCTTCGCGTCCATGAAGGTGATGTGCGGATAGCCGAAACGGTTCGCCATGATTTCGGCATGCGCCTTGTAGTCGTCGACGTAGCGCTGCTTGTGCGCCACCGACATCTGGCCGGGCATGTAGTCGATCTCGATCTTGTTGACCGCGGCGAATTCGAGGAGATGCGTTTTGGCCTCTTCGGCGAGGTCGAACAGCGCCTTGGCACGGGAAAAGCCGTACTCCGCTTCCAGTTCCTCGGCCCAGGCGCGCTGGCCGGTGCCGAGCTGGCCGCCATTGCGGCCCGATGCGCCGTCGCCGAAACGATGCGCTTCGATCAGCACGACATTGCTGCCGGCCTTGGCGAGGTGCACCGCCGCCGACAGGCCGGTGAAGCCGCCGCCGACGATGACGACGTCGCATGTCCGGTCGCCATCGAGCGCCTCGTATTCGGGCCGTGGGCCGGCCGTGTCCTCATACCAGGAGCGGCCGGGGGAGATTGGGGATTGGTAAGGCATGATGCTCGAATAGGGGAATAGGGGAATAGGGGAATAGGGGAATAGGGGAATAGGGGAATAGGGGAATAGGGGAATAGGGGAATAGGTATGCTAGTCGACGGCTGAAAGTTTGCGGATTAGAAGTCGAAGAAGCTTTCCCACACTTTCGGTGCTCGCCAACAATGAAGCCGCAGTCGCATTCGGCGCAATGCCGGTACGCTCAGCGATCAGAAGCTGAGTTTCCAGCTCCTTCAGTGACCCTTGAGCGATACGGAGAAATTGCTGATAGGAGCCCCGGACCTCTCTGCCATAGCCTTCCGCTATGTTCGCCGGCACCGAAGTTGCGGCGCGCCGCACTTGGCTGGTCAGTCCGTAAAGTTCCTCCTTGGGCCAGGATTTCGTCGCGCCGTAAACCGCCACCGCAAGGTCCATTGCCTGTTGCCAAACTATTAAATCCTTGTAGGAACCTGTTTTCTCAGCCATTCGCCCTACTCCCCTACTCCCCTACTCCCTACTCCCCTACTCCCTACCCCCCTACTCCCCTAAACATTCAACAACAGATACTCCCGCTCCCACGGGCTGATCACTTCCATGAAAGTCTCGAATTCAGCCCGCTTGATCGCCGCATAGGTCGCGGCAAACGACTTGCCGAGCAGCGCGCAGAGTTCCTCGTCGGCTTCGAGCAGGTCGACGGCTTCGAGCAGGCTGCGCGGCAGATCGATCTCGGCATCGTTGGCTGTGGTGAGAACCGGCGGTTCGGCCTTGATCTTGTTGGTCATGCCGATCAGCCCGCAGGCGAGCGATGCGGCCAGCGCCAGATAGGGATTGGCGTCGGAGGAGGGGATGCGGTTCTCGACGCGCCTGGCCGCCGGGTCGGAACGCGGAACGCGGAACGCGGTGGTGCGATTGTCGTAGCCCCATTTGTTGTTGACCGGCGCCGAAGCCGACTGCGTCAGCCGGCGGTAGGAATTGACATAGGGCGCAAACATCACCAACGCGTTCGGCACATGTTTCTGCATGCCGCCGATGAAATGAAAGAAGGCTTCGGTTTCCGAGCCGTCCTCGGCAGAAAAGACATTCCTGCCGGTCTTCTTGTCGATGATCGACTGGTGGATATGCATGGCCGAGCCGGGCTGCCCCTGAATCGGCTTTGCCATGAACGTGGCATAGATATCGTGCTTCAGCGCCGCCTCGCGGATGGTGCGCTTGAACATGAACACCTGGTCGGCGAGTTCGATCGGATCGCCGTGCCGCAGATTGATCTCGAGCTGGCCGGCGCCTTCCTCGTGAATCAGCGTATCGATCTCCAGGCCCTGGCTTTCGGAGAAATGGTAGATGTCGTCGATCAGTTCGTCGAACTCGTTGACGCCGGCGATGGAATAGCCGGCGCCGCCCCCGATCGCCCGTCCCGAGCGCCCGACCGGCGGCGTCAGCGGGTAGTCCGGGTCGGGGTTCTTGCGCACGAGGTAGAACTCGATCTCTGGCGCCACCACCGGCTTCAGCCCGCGCTTGTCGTAAGCTGCAATCACGCGCTTCAGCACGTTGCGCGGCGTGAACTCGACCGAGCGGCCGTCCTGGTGCACGAGGTCGCAGATGACCGCCGCCGTCGGGTCCTCTTCCCACGGCACCACGGTCAGTGTCGAAAGGTCCGGCATCAGCTTGAGATCGCCGTCGTCCTCCGGATAGTGAAAGCCGTTGCCGTCCTCTGGATAGCCGCCTGAGATTGTCGTCATGAACACCGCCGAAGGCAGCGCCAGCGAGGTGTTGGAGGTGAATTTCTTCGACGGCATCATTTTGCCGCGCGCAACGCCCGCTTGGTCGGGCGTGATGCATTCAATATCCTCGATGCCGCGCCACTCCAGCCAGGCGCTGACTTCCTTCCAGTTCTTCACGCCGCGCTGATTCTTCACGTAGGCAGGCGTGCGGATACGTCCTCCGCGGCTCGACGGACGGACTTCCTTTTTTGCAGGCGGCATCATTCACCAGATTGGGTTGCGGATTTTGGAGTATAGCCGTGGCCGGGGATGGAAGGGAAGGGAGCCGGCCCTACATTGCCTGCCCGGTTGAAAACCGCCGCGGGCGGCTTAGGTTCGGCGCAAGATCTCGGTTGAAGGCGTCGAAATGCAGAACAGCCATGAATTGACCACGATCGGCTTCGATGCCGACGACACGCTTTGGCAGAACGAGCAGTTCTTCCGCATCACCGAGAGGCGCTTTGCCGCGCTGCTCGCCGATCACGCCGAGGAGCGGCACATTTCGGCAAGATTGCTGGAGGCGGAGAAGCGCAACCTCGCCGTCTACGGCTTCGGCATCAAGGGGTTTACCCTGTCGATGATCGAAACGGCGATCGAGATTACCGAGGGCCGCGCTCCGGCCTCGGTCATCGCCGAAATTCTTGCTGCGGGCCGCGAGATGCTTGGCCATCCGATCGAGGCGCTGCCCCATGCGCGCGAAACCGTGGAAAAGCTGGCGGATGCGTATCGTCTGGTGCTGATCACCAAGGGCGATCTCTTCGACCAGGAGCGGAAGCTGGCGCAATCCGGCCTCGGAGATATGTTCGACGCCGTCGAGATCGTCAGCGACAAGAGCGCGGCCACCTATGCCAGGATCTTCAGCCGCCACGGCGATGGCCCGGAAAAAAGCATGATGGTCGGCAATTCGCTCAAGTCGGACGTGGTGCCGGCGATCGAGGCCGGCAGTTGGGGCATTCACGTGCCGCATGAACTGACCTGGGTGCTGGAACATGTCGAGCCGCCGGTCACCGCGCCGCGCTTCCGCCAGATAGCCGATCTCTCTGAATTGCCCCCGCTGATCGAAGGCATCGGCAAAGCCCGTTGATCGGGTGTCGGCGTCGACCCTGATGTCGACTAGTTACGTCCCAGCCCGATCAGATGGTCGATCACCGGCTGCAGCCGTTCCGTCGTGATCGGCTTGACGACAACCGCATCGATGACGCTCGACAGGCCGAGGCTCTCCGGCGTGCCATTCTTGGTCGAAAGCAGGATCACTGGGGGACGCGATGTGCCCGAGCTGCGTCGCAGCGCATCGATACCCGGCATCAGCGCATCGCAGTCCTTATTGTCCGCTCCGCCATCAAGGACGACAGCTCCGGGAATGAGCGATAGCAACGTCGTTGCTGCCGCCTCGGGCGATTCCGAGATCGGCTTGAGCCCGGATCGTTCGACGATTTTCGAAACCACCACCCGGTTGACCGGCGATTTTCCAACGACGAGCACGCGGCTGAAGTCGGCGAGCACGGATCCCATATTCCTGCCCTCTAGACTAGGATGCTTTGCAGTTTTGGTCTCGCGGTTCACGGGGCGCATGAGCGGGACGGGCACTCGTCTGGTTTCAATGCAGGGTTGAAACTTACAAACAAGTGCCGTGAGATCGCTGCCTATGTCAAGCTGAAATGACTGATGTCGAGAATATCGAAAGAAACGTTAAAGTTTAAAGAAAGTTCTATTTTCACACTATATGCAAACTGGTCGTGCAAACGCAAATCACCTGCGCAGGGACTGCGCAGGTGACGCCGGATCCACCAACCGGCTTTGGTCGAATTTCGGTCAGCCAAGGCTCCGCTGCGTGACGATCACCGGGATCAGCAGATCGCCCCAGTTGCCGTCGCCGCCATGGTGCCGTGCCGAGCGCACGAGCTCAACCGACACACCGGCCTCGACCGCCTTCATCACCGACTGGTTAAGCCTGTGCAGGTCGTTGGCCAGCATGCGGATGGTCGCTTGCTGGTCGACGTTCATGGTGGTGGCCTGTTCTTCGGCCCGTTCCTTGACGCGGCTTATCGATGCCATTGGTCTTCTCCTTCAGCCTATTTTATACCCCTTGGGGCGTTCCTCTGTTCGTTGCGTTGCGGCTATTCCGCCGCCGGTTTGAACTGGGCGTGCTCGGTCGATTCGTGCATGGCCGTGGTCGAAGACCGGCCACCGGTGATCGCCATCGACACGGCGTCGAAATAGCCGGTACCGACTTCGCGCTGGTGCTTGGTCGCGGTGTAACCGTGGGCTTCCGCCGCGAATTCAGCCTCCTGCAACTCGGAGTAAGCCGCCATCTGCCGCGCCTTGTAGCCGCGGGCGAGTTCGAACATGCCGAAATTGAGCTGGTGGAAACCGGCCAGCGTGATGAACTGGAACTTGTAGCCCATGGCACCGAGTTCCTTCTGGAATTTGGCGATCGTGGCGTCGTCGAGGTTCTTTTTCCAATTGAACGACGGCGAGCAATTATAAGCGAGGAGCTTGCCGGGATGGTGCCTGTGCACGCCCTCGGCGAACTTCTTGGCCTGCGCCAGATCGGGCTTGGAGGTTTCGCACCAGATCAGGTCGGCGTGTGGTGCGTAGGCGACGGCCCGCGCGATGCAAGGCTCGATGCCGTTCCTGACCTGGTAGAAGCCCTCCACCGTGCGGCCCGCGTCATAGTCGACGAAGGGCTGATCGCGCTCGTCGATGTCGGAGGTGAGCAGCTTTGCCGCTTCCGCGTCGGTGCGCGCCACGACCAGCGTCGGCGTGCCCATGACGTCGGCGGCAAGCCGCGCAGCGTTGAGGTTGCGGATATGGGCGGCGGTCGGGATCAGCACCTTGCCGCCGAGATGGCCGCATTTCTTTTCCGATGCCAGCTGGTCTTCGTAGTGGACACCGGCCGCACCCGCCTCGATGAAGGCCTTCATGATCTCGAAGGCATTGAGCGGTCCGCCGAAGCCAGCTTCCGCGTCGGCAACGATCGGCGCGAACCAGGTGTCGACCGAAAGTCCCTTGCCTTCGGAGGTCTCGATCTGGTCGGCGCGCTGGAGCGTACGGTTGATGCGCTTGACCAGTTCGGGCGCTGCATTGGCGGGATAGAGCGACTGGTCCGGATACATGGCGGACGCGGTGTTGGCGTCGGCGGCGACCTGCCACCCGGACAGGTAGATCGCCTTCAGCCCGGCCCGGACCTGCTGCATCGCCTGGTTGCCCGACATGGCGCCGAGCGCGTTGACGAAGTCCTCCTCGTGGATGAGCTGCCAAAGCCGGTTGGCGCCCATTTCGGCGAGGCTCTGCCGGATCTGGACCGAACCGCGCAGCCGTTTCACATCGTCCGGCGAATAGGGCCGCTCTATACCGTCGAAGCGACCTTCCGGCGCCGAGGGAACGAGGTTGTAAAAATCGGTCATTGGTCACTCCGGATAAATTGCTGCAGGGACAGAGGCGGGGCTATTGCGCCGTTTTGGTGTGACAGAATTTACATCTCGGCGCGAAACAGGCGAGAAAAACCGTGCGGTTGGCTGAGAAATAAGGGAAAACCTGTATTGCGTTTGACAGCCCGGCGCTGTAAATTTGTCATGATTGTAAAAAACCAGTACGGCGTCGCCGTGTAGAAGCAATGTCAATTTCTGTCAAGGATGGCCGAGTGGCCGATCAAAAGATCTTCGCCGGGCCGCGCATCCGCCGCATTCGCAGCGCTAAAGGCCTGACCCAGACGGCGATGGCCGAAGGGCTCGGCATCTCGCCCTCCTATCTCAATCTCATCGAGCGCAACCAGCGGCCGCTGACGGTCCAGCTGATCCTCAAGCTGGCATCTGTCTACAAGGTCGACCCGCATGAATTGCAGGGCGAGGCGAGGGGGTCGGTCGCCGCCCTGAAGGAAGTGTTTTCAGATCCGCTGCTGGTCGGCGAATTGCCTGGTGACCAGGAGCTGATCGAGCTTGCCGAGGCGGCGCCCAATGCTTCCGCCGCGGTGATAAAACTGTTTCGCGCCTATCGCGAGCAGGCCGAGCGGCTTTCCGACCTCAACCAGCTCCTTGCACGTGAGGGCAAAGCGACGGCGCTTTCCGGCGCCCGCTTGCCGATCGACGAGGTGCACGAGATTTTCGAGCGTCGGCCGAACCATTTTGCCGCGATCGAAGAGGAGGCCGAGGCATTCACGTCGGTGCTCGATCCCGGCGACGATCTGCTCGGTGCGCTGAAGGCCTGGCTGAAACGCGAATACGGCATCGTCGTCAAGGTGCTGCCGGTCGCCACCATGCCGAACTGGCGCCGCCGTTACGACCGTCACTCGCAGCGCCTGTTTCTATCCGAGCGCCTGTCGCCATTCGACCAGTTGCGCGAGGTGGCGATGGAGGCCTGTCTGATCCGCATGACCGTCGCGGTGGCAAGCGAGATTCAGGCGCTGAAGCTGACCTCGGATGAGGCCCGCCGGCTCGCCCGCTTCGAGCTTGGCCGCTACGCCGCCCACGCGCTGATGATGCCCTACCAGCCCTTTCACGCAGCCGCGATACGCGCCCGGTACGACATCGACGTGCTGCGTTCGCGTTTCGGCGTTTCCTTCGAGCAGGCGGCCAACCGCCTGACCATGCTGCAGCGGCCGGGCACGCCGGGCGTACCGTTTTTCATGATCGAGGTCGACAATGCCGGCAACCGTTTCCGCAAGGCGGGCAGCCAGGGTTTTCCGCAGAGCCGCTTCGGCGGCGGCTGTCCCAAGCTTCCCGTGCATGCCGCCTTCACCCAGCCCGGCCAGATTTTCGTCGAGGCGGTGGAAATGCCCGATGGCGCCGAGTTCCTCTGCGTCGCCCGCACGCTCGAAGGGCCGCAAGGCTCGTTTTCCGAGCGCCCGCGCCGTACCGCACTTCTGCTCGGCTGCGACATCGGCTTTCGCGACGAGATCGTCTATGGCGCGGCACTGGCGGCACCGGCTGCCGCAGCGGCCGGAAAAGCCGGACGGAGCATCAATCCGGCCACGCCGATAGGTCCAGCCTGCCGGCTGTGCGAACGCATCGGCTGCCTCGCCCGCGCCGAGCCGCCGGTGACGCGCCCGCTCGGCCTCGACGAGATGGTGACCGGCTTGAGCGCCTTCGATTTTCAATGAGGCCTCGGCGGGCGACCTGCTATCTTTGCCACAACCGTCGCCGTCCGGTGGACCACGCTCAGCCGCTGCCTTTGCGCTACGCGAATGAAGCACGTTCTTGTCGTCCGTTGCACATCGTGCCGCCCAGAAATCGCCGACAGTCGCGCCCATGACCGATACCGCATCATCACCGATTGCGCCTGCTGTTTCGCCGCGTGACGAGCGTGTCGGCTTCCTGTTGATATTCCTGTCGGCGCTGATGTGGAGTTTCGGCGGCGCCATCGCCCGTTTCATCGAAGCGGGCGACAGCTGGACGGTGGTGTTCTGGCGATCGGTCTGGGCCGCCGCCTTCCTGATCTGTTTCATGATCTGGCGCGACGGCTGGCACGGCACGGTGAGGTTGTTCCGCGGCATGGGCCTGCCTGGCCTTGCCGTGGCGTTCTGCTTTGCCACCGCATCGACTTGCTTCGTCGTGGCGCTTGCCTACACCACCGTCGCCAACATCCTTTTGATGCAGGCCGGCGTGCCGCTTCTGGCGGCGCTGTTTGCCTGGGTGGTATTTCGCGAACGGGTCGCAATGGCGACCTGGGTAGCGATTGCAGCCGTTATTGCTGGCGTTGCCATCATGGTATCGGAATCGCTCGATGGCGCGGTGTCACCCATCGGCGACGGCTTGGCGCTGCTCATCGCCGTGATGTTTTCGATCGCCACCGTCATCACGCGACGCTTTGCCCATGTGCGCATGACGCCGGCGACCTGCCTCGGCACGATGCTTGCTGCCGCATTCGCCGCCTCCCAGACATCGCAATTCGCGGTTTCCGACAGCGACATGGGTTTCCTGTTTGCCTTCGGCGTGGTCAATCTGGGTCTCGGCCTTGCCTTCTTCGCCACCGGCGCCCGGCTTGTTCCGGCGGCGGTCGCGGCACTCCTCGGCACCTTCGAACCGATCCTCGGCCCGATCTGGGTCTGGCTCGTCCATTCCGAGGTGCCGTCGGGGCGCACCATCCTTGGCGGCACTGTTGTGGTCACGGCGCTGCTCGTCCATATCGGGCTCGAATTCAAGCGTCAGGCGCGGCCAGTGCGGCCGGGTGTCACCGGCATGCCGTCGCCCAATTGATGCGGCGCACGCGCCAAAGCCAGATGAGCCATTGACAATGGCTTGGCCGCACGGGCAGGTTGCCAATACGGCAACAACAAGACAGGCGTATCTTGCCAAGTCTCCCCTCCGGCCTGATCGAGACCGGACAACATCGTCGTATTCCTGCCCGCGCAGTGGCGAGAGCCTCTGACGGCGTCGGAACGCCATCTGGATCACGACATCGGAACGGAGGCCATGGCTACTGCACATCGAAGCGCCGGGGTGTCGGCGGTTCGCTCTTGTCGCTTGCCGGAAAGCCCAATAATCTGAAGCAAACGCCCAGCCGCGCAGCCCCGCGACGAGCTGGCGATGGAACACTCATCAAAGGAGAGACGCATGACCCGCAAAGCGTTCTGGCTTTCGGCGACCTCGGCATTTCTGACGCTTTTCACCCTCGGCGCTCATGCCCAGGACCGCGTCGTCAATGTCTATAACTGGTCGGATTACATCGACAGCTCGATCATCGAGGATTTCACCAAGGAAACCGGCATCAAGGTCGTCTACGACACCTATGATTCCAACGAAATTCTTGAAACCAAACTGCTTGCCGGTGGCAGCGGTTACGATGTCGTCGTACCGACGGCAAGTCCGTTCTTGGCCCGTCAGATCCAGGCCGGGGTATACCAGAAGCTGGACAAGTCGAAGCTGCCCAATCTTACCAACATGTGGAGTGACGTGGCGGACCGGGTTGCGAAATTCGATCCAGGCAACGAATACTCGGTCAACTATATGTGGGGCACGACCGGCATTGGCTACAACACGAAGAAAGTGAAGGAAGCGCTCGGTGTCGATGCGATCGACAGCTGGGATGCGGTTTTGAAGCCGGAGAATATCGCCAAACTTGCGAGTTGCGGGGTGTATTTCCTGGATTCGCCGACGGACATCATTCCAACCGCGCTGAATTACCTTGGCCTCAAGCCCGACTCGACCTCTCCTGATGACATCGCCAAGGCGACGGATCTCATGCTGAGCATTCGGCCGTCGATCCGCAAATTCCACTCGTCGGAATACATCAATGCGCTCGCCAATGGCGACATCTGCGTAGCTGTCGGGTTTTCCGGCGACCTCTTCCAGGCCCGCGACCGCGCGGCGGAAGCGAACAAGGGGGTGGAGATCGCCTACGTCATACCCAAGGAAGGCGCGGAAATGTGGTTCGATCAGATGGCAATCCCGGCAGACGCGCCGCATGCCGCCGAGGCGCATGAGTTCATCAACTACATGATGAAACCCGAAGTCATTGCCAAATCGACCAACTATGTCTTCTACGCCAATGGCAACAAGGCCTCGCAGCCTTTGGTCAGCAAGGAAATCCTGGATGACCCGGGCGTCTATCCAGACGATGCGATGCTGGCCAAGCTGTTCACCGTGGGTCCCTACGACCCCAAGACGCAGCGTCTGGTCACCAGGTCGTGGACCAAGATTATTACGGGGCAATAGCAATCTGACGCGACCCCGGTGCTGGCTGCCGGGGTCGCACTTCTCAGGGGATAGAATCAGACGGAGTGGGACATGAAATCGCTTGGCAGCATCCGCAGGGATTTCGCGCCATGGAACGATCCGAACGCCAAGCCATACATCCAGTTCGACAAGGTCACCAAGAAGTTCGGTGACTTCACCGCCGTCAACAATTTGTCGCTGACCATTTTTGAGCGTGAGTTCTTTGCCCTGCTTGGGGCGTCGGGCTGTGGAAAATCGACGCTTCTGCGGATGCTCGCCGGCTTCGAGGAGCCGACCGCCGGCCGCATCCTGCTCGATGGCCAGGATCTGCGTGGGATTCCGCCATACCGGCGGCCGGTCAACATGATGTTCCAGTCCTATGCGCTGTTCCCGCATATGACGGTCGAAAACAACATCGCTTTCGGCCTCAAGCAGGACGGCATGCCGAAGCCCGAGATCGCAGCGCGCGTTGGAGAGATGCTGAAGCTGGTCAAGCTCGAGCAGTTCGCCAAGCGAAAGCCGCACCAACTCTCCGGCGGTCAGCGCCAGCGCGTCGCGCTTGCTCGTTCGGTCGCCAAAAGGCCGAAGGTGCTGCTGCTCGATGAGCCATTGGGCGCGCTGGACAAGAAGCTGCGCGAGGAAACACAGTTCGAGCTGATGGATCTGCAGCAGTCACTCGGCCTCACCTTCGTCGTCGTCACCCACGACCAGGAAGAGGCGATGACCATGGCCGACCGCATCGCCATCATCGACAAGGGCGAGGTGATGCAGGTGGCAACGCCGGCGGAAGTCTACGAAGCGCCGGGCTCCCGCTTCGTCGCCGGGTTTGTCGGCAACGTCAACATGTTCGAAGGCAAGCTCGCGCGTGGCGAGGCCGGTGCCGCAAGCATCGACGCGGGCAACGGCATCACCATCCGAACCGAGAATGCCGGCAATGCCGCCACCGGCGCGGCCGTCGCCTTCGCCATCAGGCCGGAGAAGATCAAGATATCGTCGAAGAAGCCGGCCGGTGCCGTCAACGCCATCGAAGGCGAGGTCTACGATATCGCCTATCTCGGCGACATGACCGTCTATCACGTCAGGCTCGACGACGGTCACGTGGTGCGGGCGAGCACGATGAACGCGGCCCGCATCACCGAGGATCCGCTGAGCTGGAACGACCGTGCCTGGGTGTCGTTCCAGCCGGACGCCGGCGTCGTGCTGACGCGATAGGGGACCGTCATGTCGAATGCCGCTGTCACCGCTGCAGCAAGCTCTCAGACCAACGATGCTGGCAAATCCGCCCTGGCCAGATTGAGTGCCGCCTTCATTGGCCGTCTCGTCATCATCATCCCGTATCTCTGGCTGGTCTTCTTCTTCCTCGTTCCGTTCGTCATCGTCTTCAAGATTTCACTGTCGCAGACGGCGATCGCCATACCGCCCTACACGCCGGTGCTTGGCTTCGGCGACGGGTTTTCCGGTTTTCTCGCCCAGCTGAAACAGCTCAGCATCGATAACTACACCTGGCTGACGCAGGATGCGCTGTACTTCAATGCCTATGTGACGAGCCTCATCGTCGCCGCCATCTCGACGGCGCTGACATTGCTTGTCGGCTACCCGATCGCCTATGGCATGGCCCGCGCGCCGGCTACGCTCCGCCCGACTTTGCTGATGCTGGTGATCCTGCCGTTCTGGACCTCGTTCCTGATCCGCGTCTACGCCTGGATCGGCATTCTCAAGCCCGAGGGGCTGCTCAACCAGTTGCTGCTCGCCACCGGTATCATTAGTCAGCCACTGATCATCCTCAACACCTATACGGCGATCTTCATCGGCATCGTCTATTCCTACCTGCCATTCATGGTGCTGCCGCTCTATTCGTCCTTGGAAAAGTTGGATTACTCGCTGATCGAAGCGGCCAAGGATCTCGGCTGCCCGCCGACCAGCGCCTTCTGGAAGATCACCTTTCCGCTGTCGCTGCCCGGCGTCATCGCCGGCTGCCTTCTGGTGTTCATCCCCGCCGTCGGCGAATTCGTTATTCCCGACCTGCTCGGCGGGTCGCAGACGCTGATGATCGGCAAGACGCTGTGGAACGAGTTCTTCGCCAACCGCGACTGGCCGGTGTCGTCGGCCGTCGCCGTCATCCTGCTGTTGCTGCTGATCGTGCCGATCATGCTCTTCCAGCGGGCCCAGGCCCGCGCCCAGGAACAAGACAAATGAGCCCGACCTGGAGCCGTTTCAACATCACTTCGATCGTGCTGGGCTTTGCCTTTCTTTACCTGCCGATCGTCCTGCTCGTCGTCTTCTCCTTCAACGAGTCGAAACTGGTCACTGTCTGGGGCGGCTTCTCGACCAAATGGTACGTCTCCCTGTTCCACAACCAGGGCCTGATGGACGCCACCTGGGTGACAGCCCGCGTCGCCGTCATCTCGGCCACTGTGGCGACCGTGCTTGGCACGCTGGCGGCTCTCACCTTGACGCGCTACACGCGCTTCAAGGGCCGCATGCTGTTTTCCGGCATGGTCTTTGCGCCACTGGTCATGCCGGAAGTTATCACCGGCCTATCGCTGCTGCTGCTCTTCGTCGCCGTCGGTCTCGATCGCGGCTTTCTCACCGTTACGCTTGCCCACATCACCCTGACCATGTGCTTCGTCGCCGTTGTCGTGCAGTCGCGCCTGGTCACGTTCGACCGCTCGCTGGAAGAAGCCGCGATGGATCTTGGCGCGCCGCCGGTGAAGACGTTTTTCCAGATCACGCTGCCCGTCATCATGCCGGCGATCGTGTCCGGGTGGATGCTGGCTTTCACATTGTCGCTCGACGATCTTGTCATCGCCAGTTTCACCTCAGGGCCTGGCGCCACCACGCTGCCGATGAAGATCTACAGCCAGGTTCGTCTCGGTGTGACGCCGGAGATCAACGCCGCCTGCACAATTCTGATCGCGGTCGTGGCGGTCGGGGTCATCATCGCATCGCTCGCCAACAAGCGTCGCGAGGTCCAGCGCCAGCGCGACGAGCAGGCCGCTCAGCGGGGGTGACCGACGGGCGGCGGCAGCAAACGCCGGCAGAAGCCCTTCTGACGACCGCAGCAGCCTCGCTGTCTATTCTCCGGAAACCCCACGGCTTATCGGCGAAATGAAGGGCGTGCTCCACGTTCCGCCGACGAAGAACGAAGACTGGTTGGGACCCTGATTATTTGTCTGCGTGGCTGCCTGGTCCGCCTGAATGATGCCGCCGGACAGCGCCAGCCCGCGCCCCGCATAGGAGGCGATGCCGGAAAGCCAGACCTTGTACTTCGCCGAATTCGCTTCGGCCTTGTCGATCTTCGCCACGCCGTTCGAAATACTTGCTTTAAGTTCGGCTCCGTCGATCGGCAGCGTTCCGTCGGAGACATCGTCGAGCGCGAAGAACCCACCCTGTTCGTTGTGTTTGAGAAATGCCGGCAGGTCGAGCCGGCTCAACGCGCCCTGGCCGAATTTCGCCGAAACCGAGCCGTCGGCGTTTTCGAAAATGGAATCCCAGGTTCTGCCCGGACCCTTGAGGATGACCGAAACGGTTCCCCTGCCGATCGGCACCAGTCGCGTCATTCCGGCTGCAGTGCCAAAGGCGCCGCCGTCGACGTCGGAGGCGAGCAGCCTGATCTCCACCTGCGTGCCTCCCGGCTTGCGGTCGAAACGAAGACTGCTCTGGATGTTGCCGCCAAAGGCCGATGCGTCGGAAATATCGAAGACCGCAAGACCGTTCTTGACCTGGGCGGTGGCGGCGACGTTGGCAAGCTGGATGGCGCCTGCGGTCGCCTGCGCTGCCGACAATCTGAGATCGAGATTGATCCGGTCGGCGACGCTTATGTCGATTTCGCCGGGGCCGGTACCGTTTGTAGGCGCCAGCGGCGTGAAGGCGGAGAGAAACGACCGCAAGTCGAGCGTGTCGAAGGCGAGCGTACCGGCGATCACCGGCCGCGCCTCGCCAAAGGAGAAGTCCAGCGCACCCATTCCCGGGTTGTCGTCCAGGGCGATCTCGGTGTTTTCGAATTTAATGCGGCCGGAGGTCGCCGTGACTTTGCTGGAAACGGAAACCGAGCCGATTGCCGCGCCAGGCGCTATGCCGGCCTGCGACCATTCGAGCACGCGCCTGAGCGAGGGTGCGGCAAATTTCGCCTGGCCGTCGAAATAAGCGTTCTCGGACATGCTGGCCACGCCGTCGAACGAAAAAGTGGCAGGGGCCGCCTTGAAGGAAAGCGTCATCGGCGCCGCACCGCCTGCAAACAGCACCAGCGGGTTCGGCGATGCGGCATCCACGGCGACGCTTTCGCCGCGCCAGATCCCGGTCGCCGACAGCGTCGCATTGCTGTTCATCGCGGCCCAGTTCGCCTGTCCGCTCAAGCTGCTCAGTATCTCGGTGTCCTTGCCATCGACAGCGGTCATCACGCGGCCGTTCCTGAACTCCACGGTGCCGAACGGATCTGCCGGCAGCTTGCTCAGGTCCGGCTTGGCAGGATTGGCGCTGACCACCGTGCGAGCGGTGTCGATGGAACGCGTGATCCGCCCGCCCGAAGGCAGGGCGGGCAGGAAAAGCCCATTTGCTGCGCGCTGAACCCTGATCGTCGGCCGGATCAGCCGCGTCGTCGAGAACACCACGTCGCCACGCAACGCGGCCATGGCGGAGAGATTGACCTCGACCCGTTCGGCCTCGATCACGGGCGGCGCGTCGGTTTCTGTCCATTGGGAAAGCGTCACGTCGGTCAGGATGGCCCGGAAATTCGGCCAGACCTCGATCCGCGGTGCGCCGTCGATGGTGACCCGGAAACCGCTCCACGCACTCATTTCCCAGGCGATGCGGTCGCGCACGATCCGGGTCGAGGCAACGAGCGGCAAGGCAGCGACGGCCAGCGCGATGATGAGCACGGCAACGCCGATCGCCCATATTCCGCGCCGGATCAAAGGTGATGGCATGTCGCCCCGTATGCTTCCATTCCGACAAAAATAGCCCGACGGGTGTAACCCACAGCTGACGCATTTCAAGTCTTTATGGCCCAGCGATGGCATTTGCGCACATCCACGTCGCTCGGCCGAACAAAATCTTGCTCTGCTGCGCTGCGATATGCATAAGCGGTGGTGACCGCGGAGGAACGATCATGGCTGGCGACGCACCGCTCTGGGCACCGACGAAAGACCAGGTCGACGCCGCGCCGATGACCGCCTTCATGAAGGCCGCCACTGCCGGAACCGGCAAGGTTTTTTCCTCCTATGCCGACCTGCATCGGTGGTCGATCGACGATCGCGAGGCGTTCTGGAGCCTGGTCTGGGATTTTTGTGGGGTCGTTGGCGACAAGGGGGAGCGCGTGCTTGTCGATGGCGAGAAGATGCCCGGCGCCGCGTTTTTTCCCGACGCGAAGCTGAACTTCGCCGAGAACCTCCTGAAGAAGACCGGCCCCAGCGACGCTATCGTCTTTCGCGGCGAGGACAAGGTCGAGCGCCGGCTCTCCTGGAATGAGCTGCATGCGCTGACCTCGCGGCTGCAGCAGCTTTTCCTGTCGCTCGGGGTGAAAATCGGCGATCGCATCGCCGCCATGATGCCCAACATGCCGGAGACCGTCGCCGCCATGCTGGCAACAGCTTCGATCGGCGCTGTCTGGTCTTCCTGTTCTCCCGATTTCGGCGAACAGGGCGTGCTCGACCGGTTCGGCCAGATCGAGCCGGTCGTCTTCATCGCGCCCGACGGCTATTGGTACAATGGCAAGGCGATCGAGGTCGCCGACAAGATCGCCGCCGTTGCGGCAAAGCTTCCCACCCTGCGCAAGATCCTGATCGTCGACTATCTCGGCACATCGACGGATGTGGCGGCGACCATCGAGAAGGCGACTGCGCTGGACGAGGCGCTCTCATCCTTCGCGGCCAAGGCAGTCACCTTCGAGAGATTGCCGTTCGCGCATCCGCTCTACATCCTGTTTTCTTCCGGAACGACCGGTATCCCCAAATGCATCGTCCATTCGGCCGGCGGAACGCTGATCCAGCATGTCAAGGAAGAACGGCTCCATGCCGGCCTGCTCGACGGCGACCGCTTCTTCTATTTCACCACCTGCGGCTGGATGATGTGGAACTGGCTGGTGTCCGGCCTGGCGTCGGGCGCAACCCTTCTGCTCTATGATGGTTCGCCTTTCCACCCCGACGGCAACGTGCTGTTCGATTTTGCCGACGCCGAGAAAATGACCTATTTCGGCACCTCGGCCAAATTCATCGATTCCGTGCGCAAGGCCGGCCTCAAACCGATCCGCACGCATGATCTTTCCACCGTGCGCACGATCTCCTCCACCGGCTCGCCACTGTCGCCGGAAGATTTCCGCTTCGTCTATGACGGCATCAAGAAAGACGTGCATCTGGCCTCGATCTCCGGCGGCACCGACATCGTCTCCTGCTTCGTGCTCGGCGTGCCGACGCAACCGGTATGGACCGGAGAGATCCAGGGGCCTGGCCTCGGCCTCGCCGTCGATGTCTGGGATGACGATGGCCGCCCGCTCAGGCAGGAGAAGGGTGAGCTCGTCTGCACCAAGGCTTTTCCGGCAATGCCGATCGGCTTCTGGAACGATCCCGAAGGCAAGAAATACCACGCTGCCTATTTCGAGCGCTTCGACAATGTCTGGTGCCATGGCGACTTCGCCGAATGGACCGCTCATGGCGGCCTGATCATCCATGGCCGCTCCGACGCGACGCTCAACCCGGGCGGCGTGCGGATCGGCACGGCGGAGATCTACAATCAGGTTGAGCAAATGCCGGAAGTCCTGGAAGCGCTGTGCATCGGCCAGGATTTCGACAACGATGTGCGCGTTGTGCTGTTCGTGCGATTGGCTGCGGGCGTTGAACTCGACGCCGAGCTGGAAAAACGCATCCGGGCGAAAATCCGCAGTGGGGCGAGCCCTCGCCACGTGCCGGCCAGGATCGTCGCCGTCACCGATATTCCACGTACCAAATCGGGCAAGATCACCGAGCTTGCGGTGCGCGACATGGTCCATGGCCGCGCAATCAAGAACAAGGAGGCGCTCGCCAACCCCGAAGCGCTGGAGCTGTTCCGCGATTTGCCGGAATTGGCCGACTAAGCAAACGGAACGGCGCCGCCATTCGAGTTGATGGGCGCCGGGCGAGCATGGTTAACCAAATATCTCGTTCGAATTTACCTAGATTTCATGAGTGGTACACATTGGTAAATTTTCCGCCGCGCCGGTAAGGTTTTGTTAACGGCCGGCGTCGATAGTCGTGCGTAACTTGAGGGAGAAATCCCGTTCCTCTAAATCCCCAGAGGATCTGAATTCGCTCAAGCCCGTTGTGACAGCAATCCCATTATTCAAGGCGTCCTGTTGGACGCCTTTTCTTTTAGATTAATCCGCAAGCACGCGGGTTGAGGGAAACGCGACTTCGACCAGAGTGCCCTCGCCAGGCGTCGAGTTGATGGTGAAGCGGGCCCGGTTGGCCTCGACCATGGCCTTGGTCAACGGCAGCCCGAGACCGGTGCCATCGCCGCGCCCACGCTTCAGCGCGTTGAGCTGCTTGAACGGCTTCAGCGCCTGCTCGATCTCGGACTGGCTCATGCCGATGCCGGTGTCGCGCACCCGCATCACGACGTCGCCGGAGATCTCATAGGCTGTCGATACGATCACCTGGCCGCCGGCCTGCGTGTAGCGGATAGCATTCGACAGGATATTCAACGCGATCTGGCGCACGCTGCGCAGGTCAGCCACCACTTCCGGCAGTCGTGAGGCGAAGCTGGAGCGGATGATGACCCGTTCGCGGTTGGCTTGCGGCTGCATCATTGCCACCGTCTCGGCCAGCGTGTCGTTGAGCGACACCGCCTCATAAGCCATCTCCTGCTGGCCGGCCTCGATTTTCGAGATGTCGAGCAGGTCGTTCACCAGGTCGAGCACGTGGTTGCCCGACCGGTTGATGTCGCGCAGATAGTCGCGGTAGCGGTCATTGGCGACCGGCCCGAATTTCTCGTCGACCATCAACTCGGAAAATCCGATGATGGCGTTGAGCGGGGTGCGAATCTCGTGGCTGATGCGGGCGAGGAACTCGGTCTTCTGCGAGGAGGCGCGCTCGGCCACTGCACGCGCCTGGGTCAGATCCTCTTCGGCTCGCTTCCACTGGGTGATGTCGCGCACCACCGCACAGAACCCGCTGTCATTGGGCAGTCTGCCGATGGTCATGAACAACGGAATGAAGCGCCCCTGCGCCTCGCGTCCGATCACCTCGCGGCCGTCGTTGAGCACGCTTGCCACGCCGGGCTCGGACAATCCGTCGAGATAGTCGCGCGCCGCGCGCTGGCTTTCGATCGCAAACAGCGAAAAGAACGGTTTGCCGGTCACCTCGTCGCTGTCGAAGCCGAACAGCGCTTCCGCCGGGCGGCTGATCGAGCGGATCGTTCCGTCACGGCCGATCAGCACGACCCCGTCGGTCGCGGTGTCTATGATGGTGCGCATCTCGGCGATGCGCGCCTTGAGCTCGGAAATATCGGGCTGGGTCTGGTCGTCGGCGACGCCCTGCGGAACAGCTGCTGCCTCGTCGCCGGAACGGCGCACGACCAGCATCAGCGCCTTGCCGCCACGCCACGGTACCGAGCGCAGAATAGCCTCGATCGGGAACTCCTGACCGTCATGCGTCTTCAACCGCAGCGCGTGATCGGTTCCGTCGGAGGCGTTGTCGTCGTAAGGATCGGCAAACAGCGCGCCGAGACCACCTGCATCCTCCAGATCGTCGAGCGTGTCATACCCGGTCAGGCTGAGAAATTCCTCATTCGCATAATGGAGATCGTCGCCGGAATGGATGAGCAGGGGCACCGGCAGCTTGCCGAGGATAGAAGTGTCGGGAGCGTTGTTGTCGTCCGCTGTCGAAAAGGCCGATGGCACGAACCCTTCGAGCTTGAGCGGCGGCACCTGCGGGGATGGCCGCTCGACAGGCGCCGGCTCCGCGTCACCGGCATTGCCAATGTCATCGGCTGACGAACGGGTTTCATCCTCGTCGGGCGGCGCCCAATCCTCCCTGTCTTCCGCATCGCGGAAATCGGCCGCCGTCATGCTGTCGTCGTCTTCGACGGCCGTCGGCCGATCGTCCGTGTCGGCGGGTTCGGTGGTCTCTTGCGCCGCCTTGTCCGGCTCCGAAACCGGGGCGCCGTCGCCATTGTCGGCGACATACTCCCGCTCGGCGTAGTCGAGCAGCGAGCCCGAGATGTCGGGCCTGGTTGCTTCCGGCTGCTCGCCGTCAAGCCTTGCGACATCCTTCTCGTCTTCGGCATCGATCGGTTCCGCCGCTGCCGTTTCTGCCGGCATTGCAGCATCGGACTGTTCGGTCGAGGGATTGTCTTTCTTAAGCCGCTCGCCGATCTCACGGAATGCACTGCGTTCCAGCGTCGACAGGCCTTTGTCGTTGGCGGGCTGCCGGTGCTCGGCCAGCCGGATCACCTTGTCGGCAAAGCGCCGCTCCGGCTTCGGCACGATGGTCAGCGCCGGCACCTCGCCCTGGAACGGATCGGTTTCATCAGGCGTTTCGGCAACTTCCGGCTCGACGGCTGCGGGGGCCTCCGCATTGGGGACAAGCGCCATTCCGATCGCTTCCGGATCGATCACCGCATCGCCGGTGCGGGCCACGCCGAAACCGCGAAAACCTTCGAAGGCACGGCTGCGGCTGTAGACAGGCAGCGCCGCCAAGTCGACGGGTATCTTGAAATCGGTGCCGGAAACCGGCCACAGCACCGAGCGGCCGGACCAGGTGTCGCGCCGGTCGAGCAGGCCGGCGATCTCCCCTGAAGCATCAAGGTCGAAGGTGGCCGCGACGTCGCTGAAGCGCCGGCCGATCACATCGGCGGCAGGCTTGCCGACGAGCTCCGCGAATTCCGGCGACAGGGCACTGAATTTTCCTTCGGCGTCGGTGCGCCAGACGAAACGCAGGGGCGCTGCCGCGCGGTCGATCGAGGGGATTGCACGCTCAGTCGGGGAGGCGGCCTGCGCGGTACGTTCCGCCGACACATCGGCCTCGACATGCCCGGACGCATCCGGTCGGCCCGGCTTTTGCGTCTCATCCTCGCTGGCACTGAAATACCAATGATCATGCTGCGCGGGCGCTCTGCCGGCCGGGGGGCTGGCGCTATCGGGCCGGGACGAATCGGAAATGTCATGCTCCGCAGACACCGAAGTGTCTTCTCCGGCTGTCGGGCCTGTCTCCGCTGTCGCATCCGCCTTCGCGGCTGTTGCCGGCGCGTTGTCCTGTTCTGCCTTTTGGCGGAACGCGGCATCGTGTGCTGCCGCACCGGTGCCGGTTTCCATCGCCGTGATGTGCTCGCCGTCGGCGTCAAGCTGGTCCTCGTCGATCACCACCAGCAGGTGCCGTTCATCCGTCAGCCGGGCAAGACCGGCCGGGTAGGAAGTGGTGCCGCCTGGAACGAGGCGTTTGACAATGCGATCGCTCTCGTTCGCCACATCGGCCACAAGTGCTGCCAGCGTCTCGGGCAAGATGCCGAGCGCCGAAAAACCTTCCGAAGCAGCCTCGATGTTGCCCTTGGCGTCGACGAAGGCGATGAAATGACTGTCTTCGGTAAACCCGCTGATGGCCCGGGCGGCGATCTCGGCAGCGCTGCGCGAGCCGGTCTGTGCCGCTGGAACCGCCAGCATGATCGCATTTTCTCCGTCAGGCATCGTCACCGCGCTGGCCAGAAAGCCAAGCGCGCGGCTGGTCAGGCCGGTTGCCAGCCGGACCGTAATGGCCCGGTCGCGGCCGATCCTGGGAAAACCGCTGGTCGCCATGATCTGGCGCCTGGCGACCAGCGGCAAGCCTGCCGAGTGGCCGATGATGGCTTCGATGTCCGGGTAGCCGAACACCACCGCCCCTGGCCCGTTTGCCCAGATCACCTGTTCGAGGTCTGCCGACAGAAGGACGATCGCGTCGCCGGCGGCAAAGCGCTGGCGGATCGTATCGAGCACGGCGACATCGAGGAAGGAGTAGTTTTCGGACGGCATGCGCTTGGCGGACCTCTTGGCGAATCCTCACGGAACGGGCAGTTTTCCGGTTAACGTTTTGTTAATAAAAGCCGATGGCGCGAAGGTCCACAAGCCACAGCGTGCAACCGCTGGAATCTCTGGGCTCGTGGTTAACGCCGGGAAAGAATTTTATGGTGCGATGCAACAAAGATATTGCAATGCACAAAATTTGCCTTTATATTGCCATCATACATGAACGAGACGGCTTTCTGTCAAAGCCGCTGCCCAAAGGATGGAAAATGTCCAGGACCAAGACTGCCGAAACGATCGAAAACGTTGAATTCCCGAGCTTCGACGCCTCCAAGGCCACCGACCAGATCCGCGCTTTCGCCGAAAAGGGCGTCGAGCAGTCGAAAGAGGCCTATGCCAAGCTGAAGACCGGCGCAGAAGAGACCCAGAAGGCTCTGGAGTCGACCTTCGAGACCGCCAAGACCGTTTCCAACGACCTGTCGCTCAAGACCATCGCCGCTCTGCGCGCCAATACCGAAGCCGGCTTCTCGCATTTCGAAGCCCTGATCGGCGCCAAGTCGCTGTCGGAAGTGGTCGAGCTGCAGACAGCATTCCTGCGCAAGCACGTCGAGATGGCCGTCGAGCAGGCAAAGGATTTCCAGACCGTCACCTCCAAGGCGGCCGAGGACGTCTCCAAGCCGATGAAGACCGCCTTCGAGAAAGCGATGAAGGAAATTAAGGCCGCCTAATATTTGCGCATACTTTGAAGATGCAACAAAACGTCGCATTTCTTCGGAAGAGATTATGTGAAATATAGTGGTCAAAGCGAATACCCGGCGGGTGGAACCTCCTCCCTCTGCTCTCCGGGGTGACCAGCCAGCACCTCCTCCCGCTGGCTCGTAACAGGAAAAGGCCGGCACCTCCTCCCGCCGGCCTTTTTCTTTGCCCGGCGAAAAAAGCGGCGATCTTTGCGTACAGCGCCGCGCGTCCTCCTGGGCGCGCAAAGGACGTATAGAACTTTGGATTTCGCGCGTGATCTTTTCGGAAAATCGGTTCTGATTTCGGGGCATGGGCGGCCAAAAGCCTTGAATTAAACTCCGATAGCCCGTATGGACGCATCGCCGAACGACTGAGCGGGTCCAGAGGGATGATTGTCCATCTCGATCCCGCTCGGGCGAACGTGCCGTTGTAGCTCAGATGGTTAGAGCGCCGGATTGTGGATCCGGAGGTCGCTGGTTCGATCCCAGCCAACGGTACCATCGGTTTTCTCAATAACACTTTGAATTTATTGTAGAATTTTCGACAGCTAGCGATCAGCCTCGCGGCTACTTCCTGCTTTGTGATACCTATTGTGTTACTTATTGTGATACAAATGGTGCATCAGAGGAATGGGAAGACGACGCGAAGAGCATGATCCTGACCGTTTCCTGCAACTGAGGGGCGATCATTTCCATTACTACCGCCGGGTGCCCAGAGAGATCAGGGACCTTGACGGGTATGGCCTGTTCGTGCGCCGCGCCCTCGACACCACTGACCGCATAAAGGCGCGCACGGCCAGAGATCTCAACGAGGCTGCTGACAACGCTTTGTGGGCTTCGTTGATGCTGGGTGAAAACAGGTCGCATCGAATTGCCTGTTGGCGGACTCCTCCCACGCGAGCGAGCCGTGTTGAGCAACAAAAATCTTCGTTTTTCCGGGCCTCAAACCAAGCTCGCCGGTTTCAGCCTCAATCCGTCGCCTTTCCGAGCATTTTCGTTGTGCAGTCGCGCCGGATGATCTCGATCACGGTCTCGGTGGTGCGGTCGAGATGGCTGCGCCCGTCGACGAGCCGCGCCGTAGGGCTGATGTAGCTCTGCGGGCCGACGTGGGTTGCCGGGTCGAGCGAACACACCGTAATCTTCCCGGCGTCCAGGGCCAGGTTCCAGGCGCTGCGCCGCCACAGGCGCCAACGCTGAGGGAAGAGTCCGATGCCCACCCGCTCGATCCAGTCGTTCGCGCTGGTGAGCCGGTACAGGTGGAGCGCATGCGTGAGGTCGTTGGCGCCGTTGTGGAAACCGCCGAGCGTGATCAGCAACAGCGGAGCGCGGAGCTGGGTGAAGAGCTCTTCGACCGCGCCGGTGGCCACCTGGGCGCCACCGCTGTAGCAGAGCAGGACGACCGGAATGCCGCAGGCGGGCTCGTAGCCCGCGAGCCGGAGCTGGTCGGCGATCTGGGCACCCACTGCCCGGTTGTACAGCGGGCGGTATCGGCGATCGGCGGCCACAAAGGTCTGCATGACGTTGTGAAGGAACAGCGTGATGCCGACGTGCCGCCGGAGCCAATCCCACACCGGGCGCCCTACGAGCGGGTCCGCCAGGGGCGAGTAGGGCTGGACCTGGCCCAGCACGCGCAACTCCGGTGTTCCGGCGATGATGGCCTTGACGAACTGGCCGCCATCGCGCGTATCGGTGAAGCGGCGCTTGCCGATCCCGTCCAGGTAGACCACGTAGGCGTCCGGCGGCCGCCCTGGATCGGCCCCCCTGGCGTAGGGCACCTCCGGTGGGAGCGTGGCGGCCGGTTCGCGCCGGCCGATGGTATAGACCATCAGCTCGTGTCGAGCGAGCAAGCCCTCGGCGAGGAGGAACGAGCCGAGGGCCACGAGTGCAACGAGCAGGAGGAGTTCGCTCACACAACCGCCTCCGGCTCCCGCGCGCCAGCGATGAGTCTCGCAACTAGCCGCCGGCCCACCTCGACCGTGACCGCGAGCCCGACCCCCGCGACGGCGATGCATCCGGCCGCGGTCCACCAGCCCAGTCCCGACGCCGCGGCGAGCGGGTCGGCCAGCCCTGCTCCGACACCGGCCATAAGCAGCATGTGCAGGCACGGCCCGAGGAGCGGGAACGCGAGGACGGCGGCCAGGAGCAGCGGGGCGACCAGGGCGGGTGTCCAGGCCAGCCCAATCGTGCCAGGCAGTGGGGCTGAGTCAGGCGCCACGACCGGCTGCACCAGGTCGGCAACCGCCCACGCGGCGAGGGGCCACAGCGCCATCACCATACCCTCGACGACGGTGCCGGTCACCATCAGACCGGCCACGAGCCGCGGGGATAGCTTGGGCCGGCGCGCCACCAGGGGCAGCACGCGCCCGGCGCTCTCGGACAGCCCGGCGAGGACCAGTAGTACGGCGACCGTCGTCGACATGGTTCAGCGCCCCTGTGCTCGATCAACCGCGATGCCTCCGAGCACGTCGTCGAGATACCGCTCGAGCTCGTCGGCGGCACGCCGGGCGCCGCCGGCCTGCTTTTGTGCGGCGCTCTGTGCGGCTGCCGCCTCTCGGAAGCGCGGCTCGTTCAGCAAAGTCCGGGCGAGCGCGTGCACCGTCTCCACGGTGGCGTTAGCCGTACGGAGCGCGAGGCCGGCACCGAGCTCGACGACCCGCCGGGCCACCAGCGGCTGATCCGCGCCCTGTGGCACGACGAGCGTCGGCACCCCGGCCCGCATCGCCTCGTTGACACTGTTCATGCCGCCGTGGGTCACGAAGAGCGCCGCCCGGTCCAGCACCTGGAGCTGCGGCACGGATCGGCGGGCCAGCACGTTGGCCGGTAGCGGACCCAAGTCTGCCGGTTCAGTATGCCCGGTCGAGACGACAACGGTGCCGCCCAGCGGTGCGAGCGCGGTCGCGAAGGTCCGCAGCAGAGCGGGGCCTCCATCGAACACCGTGCCCAGCGACGCGTACAGCACGGGGTCCTCCAGCCGGAGGGCGTCGAATCCCGGATCGGTCAGGCGGGAACCGACGCTCGCGCCGACGAACCGGTACGAGGGGTCGAACGCGTCGGCACCAGGCTGGAACGCGCTGGAGGTGAAGACCAGGTTCAGCGGCTCGCGGGCGTTCATCAAGTCGATCAGGGGCAGCCCGCCGGTGTCGTAGCCGCGGTGCAGGGCCCAGCGCGCGCAAACGTAGCTCCAGCCGATGCGAGGACGGTCGGCTGCGGCGGTCACCAACTCACGGGAGAGGCGGGTGGGGCTGGGCACCTGCCCGTTGAACGCGAACGTGGTGAACGTGGCCGCCGCCGGCACACCGAGCTCACGCGCGGCCACCGCGCCCCATGGACAGGCCGCCCCATGCACGATCAGGTCGGGCCTGGTGCCGCTGAGGTCCGAGAGCACGTCGGGCAACAGGCCGAGGGCGGTCCGCGCGAGCTCTTCCAGCATCGCGAGGGGGATCGGCGGATCCGGCAAGGGCAGGTCGCCCCCGGAGTAGAGGTGGACCTTCGCACCAGCGGCCTCAATCTGGGCCGCAAATGCAGGGGAGGTGTGATAGGTCACCGTGTGACCGCGCCGGGCGAGTTCTGCCACGACCGCGAGTGTCGGGTTAATGTAGCCGTGCATGCCGATGTTGAGGAAAGAGACGGTGCTCATCGACGCCTCCGGGGTGGTCGGAAGATTCAAGGCGGGGGTGGCTGGACGCACCACCTGCCAATCCGGCAAGGGCCGCCTTCCGATGCAGCCAATGTTCGTGGAACCCGCAGCGCCAGCCTATCAAACGGTAGGATCGATTGGACGATGCAGAAGTATGGGAGACTATGACCTCTCTCTAGGACGCTCTGCCCGGTCGGGTGCGACGGCTAAGCCCCGGCGCCGCTGGGCTGGGATGGCGCAAATCAAATACTGTATCGGGGATCGCCACCAGCCTGCCTCATAATGCGAGCATACTGGTCCGGCAGTTCTCGTCGTACTGGCCGCCCATCCGCATTTTCGTGTTCGCCGCGAGTTTTCGAGGCACGCCGGAGCGTGGCTACGACTCGACCACCGACACATAGGCAGGCCCGTCAGCACTCCACGCGTCCTGGCAGAGGCTCGGTCAATTCCTGCAGCAGCCAGCGTTCCCGTCTGGGCTTAGTCGGTTGCAAGCGCGTTCTTTAGCGGATTCGAGTCTGAAAGCGTCCACACACCTGTTCGGCGGAGCCAGGACCTATATCCTGAGGATAGGGTGACCTCTGCTTGATGCTCATAGACCGCGATCAGCGGGCTGAGATACCGTGGCGAAAATGTCCGGTGTCCGCGTCGATGCCAAGCCCCGCAAGAAGACCTTGATGGCATCGGTGGGACGATGAGTTGGACAAGAGTGCGGAATGCCTCGTTGGCCAGGAATTGACTGCGGGTGGCCTTCCCGCAGTCCCTAGTGAAGTACCAGGCCAACGGGAATCCTTGATGGAGATTTACGCACACCGGGCCAAGCGATCTTACAAGCACAGCCTCGGGCTGCGCATGCTGGGAATCGCCCTCGGTCTGCTGGTCTGGATTGCGCCGGTTTACGCGCAAGAGGTGCTGCGCATACCCTACGTGGCCGATATCGGCACTTTCGATCCGGACAACGGGTTCGAGACCGGCGGGATCAGCGCAATCAACAATGTCTATGAAGGGCTCGTCGAATACGAGCCGGGTTCGACCAAGATCGTTGGTCTGCTCGCCAAGAGCTGGGAGATCTCGAACGACGGGCTGACCTACACCTTTCACCTGGTCGATGGTGTCAAGTTCCATGATGGCACTCCATTCAATGCGACGGCGGTCATACAGTCGTTCGAGCGCCGCCGCGATGGTGGACTGATCCTGAGCTACTTTCTGGCCAACGTGAAGGACATGGCGGCGCCCGACGATTTGACGGTCGTGCTCACGCTGGGTCATCCTCAGCCGTCGCTCCTTGATACCCTTTCCAGTCCGTGGGGGCCCAAGATCATCAGTCCGACAGCGCTCGCCGAGCATGACAACGGCGACTTTGCGACGACCTGGCTCAATGAGCATGCGATCGGCACGGGTCCATTCAAACTGTCGGAATTCAAACGCGGTCAGCGCTATGTGCTCGAGCGCAACGACGACTACTGGGGCGACAAACCGTTCTTCCGGCAGATCCAGATTTCGCTCGTTCCCGATATCAGCCAGCAGATACTTCAATTGCAGGCCGGTGCGATCGATGCCGTGCCAATCAACTATCCATTCGCGCAACTCACCAGCCTGCCGGGGGGGCTGGAGATCACCGCCGCCCCGAGCATGATACCGTACTATCTCTTCGTTAAGCCGAACTCGCCGCTCGACGACGCGGAGGTCCGCAATGCCATTTTGACAGCGATCAACCCGGCGCTTTGGGTCAAGGACGCCTTTGGAGAGTTCGCAAGCCTGTCGAGGTCCGTTTATCCGAACGTGATGCTCGACCCAGTGAATCCGATCCGGTTCCCGACCGACTTAGAGGCAGCGAAAGCCGCGATCACCAAACGTGGCGCGGTCAATTTGGTCATTGGCCTCCATAGCGCGGCCCCAAGCTACAGCCGCATCGCCGACCTGATGATAGCGCAACTGGCGTTGATCGGAGTAAAGGCAACGGCTTACGTGCTGCCTTCCGGCGCTGCTTACACCTTGAAGGACGACCCGAACCCTCCCGATTTGCTGCTCACGATCGCGGGCCCGGACGCCGCTCATCCGGAGACCCAGGCCAAGGCTTTCTTCACAAAAGACGGTCCCCTCAATTTTTTTGGCCGGGTCCTGCCGGAAGCCGATGCCATCGTGGATCAGGCCGGGCAGTTGACCGACATCAAAGAACGCGACGCTCTCTACGAGAGAGCGGGGCAGATGTATTTCGATGCCGGCGTCGTCATCCCGCTTGTCGACGTAAGCGATGTGGTTGTCCACGCCAAGGGTCTGAAGGACCTTGGACTCCGCCCCGTGAATCCACCTGGTAATATCGACTTTGCCACCGTTCGCTGGGGACCCTGAACTCCGGAAGCAGGTCAGGCTCGTCCCTTGGATGGTCAAGCTTCCGCACCGAATGTCCGAACCCGTGACCGAATCCGTTCTTGCCGTCAAAGACCTCTCAGTTACTCTCAGCCGCGAAGGCCGCCCTTCCCGCGTCCTCGATGGCATCAGTTTCGACATGTTTCCGGGCGAGATCATCGCGCTGGTCGGGGAAAGCGGATCCGGCAAGACAAGCATCGGGCTTACGCTTCAGGGGCTCCTGCCGCGCGAGCACCTTCCGCAGATTGCAGGCTCGATCCGGCTGGCGGGCATCGAGCTTGTCGGCGCGGGAAGGCGCACCTGGCAGTCAGTTCGCCGCCACCTCGTCCGTGCCATCTCGCAAGATCCGATGGGCGCGCTCAACCCTACGATGACCATCCGTCGCCAGATGCGCGAATCCAATGGAGGGTCTGAGGGATCGATCGAAGACTGGCTCAGCCGAACCGGCCTACTTGACCCGGACCGCATCGCCGATGCGCTTCCGCATCGCCTGTCGGGGGGGCAGCGTCAGCGAGTGCTTATTGCCATGGCGATGATGGCAAGACCGAAGCTACTCATCGCCGACGAACCGACCACTGCGCTCGACGTCACGATGCAGGCGCAGATCCTTGACCTGTTGCGCGATCTCGCCCGCGAGCAGCAGACGGCAATTCTCTTCATCACGCACGATCTGACCGTGGCGGCCTCACTGGCCGACCGCGCCCTGGTTCTCTACGCCGGACGCATCGTTGAAATGGGCCGCATGCAGGATGTGGCCCACAATGCCGCGCACCCCTATTCTGCCGGTCTGCTCGCCGCTCGATTCGATCTGGACTCTGATCGACGGCGCCCGCTTCCCACGCTCCCGTCCGAGCGCACGCCCTCCACAAATGTCGATAACGCCTGCGCCTACGCGACCCGTTGCCCGATCGCCCAGCCGGATTGCACGACGATCCGCCCACCCCAGGAGCCTGCTTACGTTCACGCCGGCGCAGTCGCCTGCCTCCACCACAAACAAACCCCGACGCTCTCAGCGCAGCGCACTGATGCGAAACCATGGCCGGCCCTGGCGATCCAGGAAACCGCTGCCTTAAGGCTGTCGAACATCGGAAAAACATACCCGACAGGCATCCGATCGTTTTGGGGACGGCGTCAACCGCAGCCAGTTCTTAATTCGGTCAACCTCTCGATCAAGCTTGGCGAGTGCGTCGCCCTGGTCGGCGAGAGCGGCGCCGGCAAGTCTACCCTCCTGAGGATAGCTGCCGGTCTCGTGACACCCGAGAGTGGCACTGTTGCACGCTTCGACAAGCTTCCTCCGCAAGTTGTGTTTCAAGACCCTGTTGCGGCGCTGACGCCCTGGCTCACGATCGGCGAGCAGATCGGCGAGCGCCTGCGGGCCATTTCGCCGGACAGTGATTACGGCCGCCGTCGCGTCGGAGAGGCCATGAAGCTGGTCGGCCTCGATCCGATCCTGATGGACGCGCTGCCGGCCGAGATGTCGGTCGGGCAGTGCCAGCGCGCCGTTTTGGCTCGCGCGGTAATCGTCCCCCCAAGGCTTCTGCTCTGTGATGAGCCGATCAGCGCCATGGACGTGTCGCTGGCGGCCACAACCTTGAACCTTCTTGGCGACCTTCGGCGGCGGCTCGACATGGCGATGCTGTTCGTAACCCACGATCTGGCGGCCGCCAGAATCATCGCCGACCGTATCGCCGTGCTGAAGGACGGCCAACTGGTTGAAATTGCGGATCCCGATGCCATCGTTGCCGCACCACAGTCTCCCTACACGCGGTCTCTCGTTACGGCGATGCCGAGTTTACAGGCGGGAGGCGGATGGTGAACGGCAGGCCAAGCTCCGACACGCTGCCTGCGCGGCCTCGGTTCAACTGGCGCGAATTCTTCCGGCGTGCCGGCTGGCTTGAAAGCGTCGGCATCGTCGGCTTGCCTGTCGTCACCGTTGCGGCCCTGCTGGCGCAATGGATCACGCCGTTCGATCCACAACTGCGCGTCGCCGCGGCCTACCTGCCGCCTTCGGCCGCCCATTGGTTCGGCACCGACGAGATCGGCCGCGACCTGTTCTCGCGCGTCATCCTCGGCATTCAATATACGTGGCTGCCAGCGCTTGCCGTTATCGGCTTCAGTCTTGCCGTGGGCTCCCTGGTCGGACTAATTTCGGGCCTTGCGGGCGGCAAGGTCGATCTGGTCATCCAGCGGATCATCGATCTATTCATTGTCGTTCCGGGAACGCTCGTCGCGCTTGCCGTTGTGGCTTCGCTTGGCCCGGGGCTCGTCAACACGATGATCGCGGTTGCCATTTTCTGGTGGCCCTGGTACGCGCGCATATCGCGTGACGAAATCCGTCGCCTCAAGGCCCGTCCTCATGTCGAGGCGGCGCGTATAGCCGGGGTCCGCGGTCCGCGCCTGCTGTTGCGTTACTTGATGCCGGGAGTGGTCCCGGCCTTGCTCATCGGGGCCTCACTGGATGTGGCCAGCATCATCATGACGCTGTCGCTGATGTCTTTCCTCGGCCTTGGACTGCCTGCGCCGGCGCCTGAACTCGGAGCAATGACGGCGCGCAGCCTCGACAGTCTTACTGTCCATTGGTGGCTGCCGATCCTGCCGGCCGCGGTTATCTTTCTCCTCTGCCTCCTCGCCAACCTTGCGGGCGACGGCGTTCGCGCCGCGCTAAGGGGGGCGTAGTGCTGGCATATCTCGCCAAAAGCATCGTCGGCGCCGTCGTCGTTCTCCTGGTGATGAGCTTTATCTTTTTCAGTCTTCAAAGCATTATCCCCGCCGATCCAGCGCGAGCCATTGCCGGGCCGAACGCTCCGATGGAAACGGTCGAAGCAATGCGGGAGCAGCTCGGACTGGACGACCCGGCTGTCGTTCAGTACGGACACTTTCTGTTCCGCCTCGTGCATGCGGATCTGGGAACGTCGGTCAGGACCCGGCAGCCTGTATCTGACGACATACGGGAATTTCTTCCCGCTACGCTCGAACTCGGACTTGTGTCGATCGCCTTGGGAATGGGGCTCGCCGGCGCAATGGCGGCGCTTCAGTTCCTGATTCCGGGATCAGCCGGCATAAGGCTAGCCATGGTGGGGGTGGGCTCCACGCCGATTTTTCTATCGGCCTTGCTTCTTGCCTACTTTTTCTGGTTCCAACTCGATTGGCTTCCCGGAGCGGGTCGGCTTACCTACCGCGACTTCGCAGGCCCTACCGGACTTAACGTCATCGACGGAATATTGGTCGGCCGGCCCGAAGTCAGCGTTGACGCGCTGCTGCATATGATCTTGCCCGCGCTTGCACTGGCGTTGCCTATCGGCATCGCGGTCGGCCGAAGCCTGAACGGTGCGCTTCACGAAGTGATGAGGCAGACATACATCCGGACCGCGCGTGGCAAGGGCCTCGGGGAAACGAAAGTGTTGTTGCGCCACGGTTTGCGCAATGCTGCCACGGCCCCACTGTCCATGCTCAGCCTGCAGGTCCGCCTTCTCTTCGGCAATTTGCTTGTTGTCGAACGCGTTTTTGGGTGGCCTGGTCTGGGCCTTTACGCGGTCCAGGCTTTTGCCAGCGCCGATCTCCCGGCAGTGCTGGGCGTCGCCATCGTTTTCGGAATCTTGTACATCCTTATCAACACGCTCATCGAGATCGTGCAGTCGATGGCCGATCCTCGGATCAATCTCTGAAAGCGCTTACTCAGGGACCCACTGTGGCGCCGGTTGGTGTCTTGGTCGAGCCGCCTGCGAGGATGGGAAGGCTGAAGGTTATGGATGCCCCCCCTGTCTCGACATTTTCCGCCCAAAGCCGTCCGCGGTGCGCCTCGACGATCGAATGGCAGATTGCCAGGCCCATCCCCATTCCATCCGGCTTGGTTGTGTAGAACGCTTCAAAAATCCGTTCTGGATCGCTAAGTCCGCGGCCGCTATCTCGCACTTCGACCTCAACTGTTCCGTCGTTCTGAGACCGCGAAACGATTCGCAGGCTTCGCACATTGCTGTCGACTTCCTGCATCGCTTCAATGCCGTTGCGGACGATGTTGAGGACGACTTGCTCCATCTGGACATGATCGGCGACCGTCGCAGGAAGGCGGGGATCGAGGTGAAGGTCCAGCTTGACGCCGCTCGATGCGAGCCTGTCGGCCAGGAGATCACACACTTCGCGGATCACCGCGTTCAGGTCGATCGCTTGCGGTTCACCTTCCGTCTTGTTGAACAGGGCCCGGATCCGGGTGATCACCTGTGCCGCCGCGTCCGCGTTTCTGATGATTTTTTGGGCGACACGGCTGGCGTGATGGAAATTTGGCGGATCAGCGTTCAGCCATCTCTGGAAGGCGCCGGTGTTGGCCACGACCGCCTGGAGCGGCTGGTTGAGTTCGTGCGCAATGGACACAGATAGTTCGGACAGGCTGGCTGCGCGCAAGGCGCGCGCGAGCCGTTCGTCCGCCAGACGCAGGGATTCTTGGGCGCGGACCTCGTCGTCAATGTCGAAGTTGACGCCGTACCAGCGAAGGATAGTGCCGTCTTCGTCGCGTAGCGGTTCGAACCGCGAATCGATCCAGCGATATTCGCCATCCTTCCGGCACAGCCGACCTTTGTGCTGGAGTGGCTCTCCACGGGCAAAGGACTTTTCGAACACAGCCTTGACGGCCGCCCGGTCATCGGGATGGAACAACTCCACATGCGAGGCGAATTGCCGCTTGCCTCGCGGTTGCGCCTTAGCCGAGTCGATGCCCGCCCAGTCGACGAACCGTTTGTTGAAGTAGTACGGCAATCCCGCCGGCGTCATCAGCCAGATCATGGTGGGAACTGTATCGACCAGCAGGCGCAGCTCGCGCTCGCGCTCGCGCAACGCAGATTCGGCCTTCTTCTGATCGTCGATATCCGCCGTGTGGCCGTACCAGCCGGTTATCCTCCCGAACTCATTGCGCGAAGCAATGCCGGTGTCGCGAAACCACCGATATGTCCCATCGAACCGACGCAAACGATGCTCGTCGATCACAGGCTCGCCGGTCTGCAAGCTGTGACGCCATCGCGCCATGCTCGCTTCGACATCGTCCGGATGGATAAACTGTGTCCAATGATAATCATCGCCATCCATGATCCGGCGCATCTCATCGGCTGTCACACCTACATACTCGAGCGCCGCAGGATTAACCACGCGAAGGCGGCCATCCGCAGAGGCCGACCATCCGAGGCCCGGAATATCGGCGATGCTCGGTCCAGTGTCATGGTAGACCCGGTCATAGAAGCTCATGGTCCTGAAAATCGTTGTCACGAACCATAGGGCTGACGCCGCGACGACAAATACCGTCAACCGGACCGCGCCGCTTGTGGCCCCCGATTCCAGCGAAAACAGGATCACGGATGAAAGCAGACCGGCCGCGGCAATGGCCACCAAGCCGGCCTCCCAGCCGATGCAGATGCATATGGCTGCAACGGCGACCAGCAGAACGTATGGCTCATTGACGAACAATGCCAGCAAAACGCTCGCAGCTCCGATCGCCAATGCCACGGCGCGGCGCTGTTTCGTTGACGTCAGCTCCATTTCAGACCTCTAGAGACCGCCTCTGTGTCCCCACTCCCTGTCGCGGCCGTTATCCAAGTCAGTTACGGAGCCCCAACGCCTGATTGTACACCTGTCCTCTCCCGCAGCCGCTCACCGGCTGTCGACCGGAAGCGACTGCCACATGTTGAAGAGATGCGAGATGGACCTCGCGTTCATCTTCTTCATCATGTTGCTCCGATGGAGCTTTACGGTGATCTCGCTGATGCCGAGATCCGATGCAATCTGCTTGTTCATCGCACCGGAGACCACAAGCCTCAGCACTTCCCGCTCGCGGGGCGTAAGGGTCTCATAAACGGCCAAGTTCTTGCGCGACACGGTCGATGCTGCTCTTCGCGCGACGTCGTTGGCGATAGCGGTGGACACCGCATCAAGGAACGTCTGGTCGCGCACCGGCTTGGTCAGGAAATCCACTGCCCCCGCCTTCATCGCCTGGACGCTCATGGCGATGTCACCATGACCCGTCAAGAATACGATCGGCGTTAGGATGCCTTTGGCTGCGAGGAGATGCTGAAGATCGAGGCCGCTCAGACCCGGCATTCGCACATCGAGAACGAGGCAGCCTGGGCGGTCCGGCAGATTTGCGTCCAGCAATTCCTGGCCCGAAGAAAACGACATCGTGTCTATGCCGACCGAATTCAGCAACTCCTCCAACGCGTCGCGAACCGTTGCGTCATCGTCGACCAAAATGGTTATCGGACTGTCTGCGATCCCTGAAGTTGCCACGCCCACGACTCCTGCCTCGGGGAGATATGCTGGACACGAAAGGCCGCGTTCACGCAGTTAGTATCAGCCGCGCTTTTGTCACACGTCAACCAGGACCTGCGCCTCACGCGAGGCCGCCGGAACTCGTCGATGGCCAGCCATTCCCGCCAATCCGTTGTCTGTACGTCAGGTCTTGCGTACCTGTATCGCGGCGGGCAACGCAACACTGCAAAGGGTGATCGGACCTAGCGATTTGAACGGCTGACCTAGACTTCGGTATAGGTGTGCGGACCGGGGGTTCCAGTCTCCCCCGGCCTCCGCCGCTTTCAAAGTGGCGCATCGCCATTACATCAATCGGCTGCTGCGCCAGAAGCCGCTGTACAGTGCCTATCCTGACTGGTTTCACGAGCTCCTAGCGCAAGTATTCTGTACCTTTGCATCACATCACAAAGACCCTTGTAGAATAGATTGGCGCCGCGGCCCGCCGCATTCTCCTCTGTACTGGCTAAAGCCTCCATGGAGGAAAACAATGCGCAATTCGACCCGAATGCCGTCCCACCGCGCTTCTCTTGCCGTCTCCATGTTCCCGGTGATTCTGTTCTCATGTCCGGTCAGTGCGCATGACGCATTGCCGACAGCCGCCAAGCCGCTGGGCTGGAGCTACCCGCACTCGTGCTGCTCCGGCATCGACTGCCGCCAGGTCGGCGACAAGGCCATCAGCGAGCGACCGGAAGGCTATGTCATCAACGGGACCGGCGAGGTCGTCGCCTATAGCGACGGCCGGGTGAAGCATTCGCCAGACGGTGTCTATCACTGGTGCTCGGTGGCCGGGGCCGCCGACAGCAGGACCATCTGCCTCTTCGTTCCGCCGAAGGGATACTAGGCCGCCGCCATCGCGGCATTGTCACGGAACCAGCGATGAAAGCAATATCGACACTCCATCTCCTCACACTCGCCGCCTGCTTCGTGGTGCAGTCCGGCGGACTGGAGCTGTCGGGGCTACCGGGGGTCAGACGCGCACTTCAGACGATGGAAACACGCACCGAGCCACAGTCATCACAGCGCATAGAACAGGGTCTCCCGAGGCCACCGCAGCCGGCGACCTATACCGTGATATGGCCCGCCATCATCCTTGAACTAATCGACTACGACCGCACCTTCCACATAGCCTGCGCCATCCGGCTCATCATGACGTCGCCTCGTCGAGCGATGGGCACGCCATGCGCATAATACGTTGGGCATGTCGCGCTGACAGTGTGCCGCAGCCATTAGGCATAGCGAACTTGCTCCAACGTTCACGACACTAGGCACGTTGGAGATCCGGTTTGCGCCCTTTGAAAATATCGGTGCTCGTTGGACTGGCGGCAGTAGTTGCGACAATCGTTTGGTTCCCGGGGTCCGAACCCCGGATCGCCGCGACGGACAGGCCCCTCGACGCAACGGAAGCCGAGGAGGCTTCGATTGCCGGCTATGGCGAGATCCGGATATATCGCGACGCTCGGATCACTGCGGGAGACGTTCGCGACTGGACGCCGACCACCGAGCCGGATGGCCTCGATGTCCTGATGATCTCCGGCGGCGGTGCGGGAGGCGCGTTCAGCGTCGGTGTGCTTGCGGCGTGGAGCGCATCTGGAACGCGCCCGCAATTCGACGTGGTCACTGGCGTAAGCACGGGCGCCCTGATCGCACCATTCGCGTTCCTCGGATCGGACTCTGACAAAACACTGGTGCATCTCTTTACAAGCGGCGTCGCGGACGACCTTGTCGCAACCAAGTTTCCGGTGGGGTTGATTGGATCGAGCTTGCTGCGATCCACGCCATTGAGGCGAATGGTCGAGGACACCATCACACCCGCAATCCTGCGGCGGGTCGCAGATCAGCATCGCAAGGGCCGTCGCCTTCTAGTCCTGACGACCAATCTCGATACTCAACGTGCCGTCGTGTGGAACATGGGCGCCATCGCCAACAGCGGCCGACCGAACGCGCTTAGGCTGTTCCAAGACGTTTTGATCGCGTCGGCGAGTATCCCCGGCATTTATCCGGCGGTCATGATTGAGGCCGAGTCAGGAGGGCGTCGCTTCCAGGAAATCCATTCCGATGGGGGGTCGACGTCGCAAGTTTTGATACTTCCACAGGCAATTCTGGCAAGCACGAACCCTCTCGTGCCCAGCAAGCGCCAAAGTGTCGCTTTCCATGTGATCGTAAACAATGCGCTCATACCGGAATTCGCCACCACGCAGAACAGAACATTGTCGGTGATTGCAAGAGCATATTCCATCCTGCTCAAATCCCAGATACAGAGTGAACTGACTATCCTCTACAACTACGCGAAACTGACCGGGGCACGTTTTCATCTGGCGACTATTGGCGCTCAAGTCCCCTATTCGATGCTCGATCCTTTCAACACCAGCTATATGCAAGCCGTATATAACCTCGGCTATGCCGGCCTCCTGGCTGGAAACCTGTGGAAAGACCGTCCTGTTTTTGCCGACCGACGGCTGTGATCACGTCCTGAACGTCGGGTGCTGCTCATCAAGAGCTGCTCGACAGTAAGAAAGACGGATTCCCTACGTCCAAAAACGCTGTGACCCAAGCGCTTCGATATTCTCCGCCAGCACCCTGGTCAGCCGCACTAGACCTTAGCATCGCACGACAGATTCCTCCGTAGAATAGGCTGCTGCGCGGGACCGCCTCATTCTCCTCTCACCCGGCCGCCCCGACATTGATGGCGTGGACGCGGAGCCGGGCTGGAGAAGGAGATGAAGATGACAAGTGAAGTACCGAGCAAGGGGCTGGAGTGGACCAACCTCGTTCTAGGCGCAGGTCTGGCCTGCGCTGCCCTCGCATTCACCGAGCTGCCTGCCGCAGCCTGGAATGCAGGGATCGTCGGCGTGCTGGTTGCCTGCTGCTCTGCCGTGGCGCTCTACCGCTACGGAGCCTGGGCCGAATGGTCCAATCTCGCCTTGGGGTGCTGGGCAGTAGCGGCCCCGTTCCTGCTTGGCCTCGGGTCGGCGCAAGCGGCGATGTGGACGCTCGTCCTGGTTGGGCTTTGCGTCGCGACGATCGCCATCATCCAGCTTTCCAACGGCAGCAAAGCGCAGATGCTTTCGAGGATCAAATCCGACGCCACGTAATGTCATCGGAGCCAGGCACAACGGGATGGCCGCGTGAGCTGTTTCTGCAACCGTCCCCTAGAATGCTTCGGCGGGTTGCGAGTGAGAGCCCGCCCTGCAAAGCCCGAGCCGGCATGGTAGAGATCATGGACTCCGTGAATCGCGAACCGACACTCGAAGAGATGCTGGACGATCCTATCGTCCAGATGCGGCGCGACAATGTCTGCCCCGACGATGTGAGGCGGATCGTTCATGAGGTCCACGAGGCATGTCGAGGCTTGTTGATCGAACGCGGCACGCCACCCGACCTCTCGGGAAACAGTTCGACGTTGAAGAGGACGATTGCCCTTCTACTTGTTCTGGCCGCGTCGAACGCCGTTCAGAAAGATTTCCACCGCGGAAGCGACCGCCTCCTGCGCTTCTTCGTCCGACGGCGGCGGCCGCAGCCCGAGAACGACCTGCAGATGAAGGTTGTCGCGGATCATGCCTACAAAATGCCCAGCGAGGCGCAGGCAATCGTCCGCTTGGATTTCCCCCCCTTCTCTCGCGGCTTCAAGAACCTCGGCGAGCCGAACGGTGGTCCGGCCCGGGCCTTGTTGGTAGAACGCTTCCGCGAGATCGGGGAAGCGGTTGGCCTCGGTGACGGCAATACGATAGATGCCGATCAAAGTGGGGGACATGTAGGCCCGCATGGAGTGCCGTCCGAACGCTGTCAGCGTCGCCCGCAGGTCGTGGCCTGTTATTTCCTCGATCACCAGGGGCGACAGCACCTTGTCTGCGCTCTCCTTGACGAGCGCGGAGAACAGGCCCTCCTTGTTGCCGAACTCATTGTAAATGTTGCGCTTCGATCCGCCTGCGCGTTCGATGATCGCGTCGATGCTCGTCGCGGCGTAGCCTTGCTCGAAAAAGACCTCGGCAGCCGCCTGAAGAAGCGCCTCGCGGCGGCCTTTGCGCCGCGTGGTCCTTGCAGCCGCAGCCATTCATTCACTCCAATGCATCTCTTGACTGGTAACAATTATTACCATAAGCGTCAATGGTAACGCCTATTACCGGAGGCTGTCGTGCCGCAACATAGCAGGAAAAAGACGATCGGCTTGCTACTGTGCCTCTCGGCCGTGCTCGCCCTGGGTGCGGGATGGGCATGGGCCCGTTCGAGCGAGACGTCGACCGACAACGCCTACGTCCGCGGGGACGTGACCGGTCTTGCGCCGAAGATTGCGGGGTATGTCACCGCGGTAGAGGTTCGGGACAACCAGGCCGTCCAAGCTGGTGACGTCCTGTTCCGGATCGACGACCGCGACTACCGCGCGCGGCTGGCGCAAGCCGTGGCCAATGTCGAAGCCGCCCAGGCGCGTCTCGGTAATGTCGATGCCGAAGTCCAGCTTCAGCACGCCCTCATCAGGCAGGCCGAAGCCCAGATGCGTTCGGCCGAAGCCGAGCTGAATCTCGCGACAAAGGCGTCCGACCGCCGCCGCGAACTTATTCGCACAAGCGCAGTAAGCCAGGCCCAGGTCGATGAAAGCGACGCTGCGCGGTCAAGAGCCGAAGCGGCGGTAGCGGCGGCATCGGCAGCGCTGGAGGCACAGCGGCAGCGCATCGCTGTTCTCGACGCCCAGCGAGAAGCCGCCGTAGCCGCAGTAGCGCAAGCACGGGCCGCAGAGGAACTCGCTCAAATCGATCTCGACAACACCGTGGTACGTGCGCCGATCGGCGGCGTCGTCGGCAACCGCCAGGTTCGCATCGGCCGGCTTGTGGCGCCGGGTGCCTCCCTGCTCGACATCGTTCCGGTCAACGATCTGTGGGTCGTGGCGAACTTCAAGGAAACGCAGATCGAACATATACGGGCCGGTCAGGGTGTGCGAGTTAGCGTCGACAGCTACCCGGACGAGATGTTTGAAGGCGTGGTGGACAGCTTTTCGCCAGGCAGCGGATCAGCGTTCAGCCTGCTTCCCGCCGACAATGCGACAGGGAACTTCGTTCGCATCGTCCAGCGCGTTCCGGTGAAGATCCGACTTGTCGGCAATCCACTGCCTGGCCGCCTCGTCCCGGGTCTGTCCGCCCGCGTCGAGATCGATGACGGGAGCGGCCCGTGACCGCGGCGCTTGTCGCCACGCCGAGCCGCGATCGACCTGCGACAGGAACGCTTCTTGTCGCGGGCGTAGTGCTCGCCACCATGACGGAGGCGATCGCCAGCACGGTCCTGTCGCTCGGGCGCGGCGACATCATCGGCGACACCTACGCAACTCCCGATGAGTTCGCCTGGCTGGATGTCGGTTATACCGCTCCGAAACTGATCGGGTTCATGGCCGCGGCTTGGCTGATGAGCCGTATTAGCCCCCGCAATCTGATCGTTGGCTCGACCCTGGTCATGGGCGCGGCCTGCGCTATTGCCGCCATCACGGCCCGCTTGGACCTGCTCGTCGTGCTCCGCGTGATGCAAGGCTTCTCCGGAGGCGTCCTGCTCGTGGCGGGGCAGGCGATCATTTTTCTTGCCTATCCGCGACGTTACCAACCGATCCTGCAGGCCCTGTTCGCAATCGGTTCGGTCGTTGCGCCCGCGACGATCGCCCCCGCCCTTCAGGGATGGCTGCTCGACAGCCAGTCCTGGACGTGGATTTTCTTCAGCGTCGTCCCGGTGTCGCTGGCGGCGACAGGACTCGTGCTGCTCGCGGACTATCCGGTGCCCCTCAATGTTGCACGCCGCCCGTTCGACTGGATCGGCTTCTCGCTGGTAGCCACAACACTCTTCTGCTTCACCTATGTGTTCAGCCAAGGCAGCCGGTGGGACTGGTTCGAGGAATCCCGCATCCTGTGGCTGACAGTGATCGGCACGGCCGCGCTGCTGGCGTTTCTTGGCCAGCAGGCAATGGGCAAAGGCCGGGGCCTGCTGGACTTCACTTTGTTCTGGTCAGAGGATTTCTCCTTCGCGTTCATCGTCAGTTTCGTCGCCGGCGCCGCCTTGTTCGGGAGCGCGTTCCTGATCCCGTCGTTCGCCGTATCTGTCCTTGCATTCACCCCAACCGACGCCGGCCTGCTCCTGTTGCCGAGCGGCGCGCTTTTCATCGGCGCGCTTCTCACCGCTGCTTTCCTCATGCAAGTCAGGCGCATTCCTCCGATCGCCACAGTGCCCTTCGGAATCCTGATGATCATGGCTTCGATGTGGATGCTGTCCGGCTCGACGATCGAGAGCGGCGCTGACGACATGATGCCGGCCATTCTGTTGCGTGGTCTCGGCCTCGGCTTCCTGTTCCTGTCGATTACCCTCATAGCCTTCGGCAAACTCAACGAACAAAACCTCGCATCCGGCATTGGCCTTTTCAACACGGGTCGCCAGCTCGGCGGCCTCATGGGTGTAGCCTTGCTGCAGACGTTGATCGAAAATAACATTGCCGCCAATGTCGCGGTGCTCGGCGCCAATGTAACCGCAGGCGTTCTCGCGGTCAGCGAGCGTCTGGCGGCGACAACAGCCATGCTCGCGGTAAAAGGAATGGACCCCCTGGCAGCCGGCCGGGCAGCGACAAGCCTGCTGGGCAGAGCCGTCGCGGGTCAGTCCACTGTGATCGCCTTCGACACCGCGTTCAACGCGGTCGCGCTGCTGTTTGTGATCGCCGCGCCCGTGCTGGTCGCGACCAAGATCGGCCTCTCGCGATACATGCGAAAGCATACAGAACTGCCGTCCCTCGAGCTAAACGCAGTCCCGACGCTGATCGCGACGACGCTCGACATGACCCCGAACTGGCCGTCTCCAACCTTAGCCTCGAATGTCCTCGACGACAGGAGTCGGAGGCAAGTGGAAGACGCGCAGGCGCCAGCCTGACACATCGTGGAAGTGTGTGGCCGCATGTCGCGGCTGGATCGTCGTGAGATGGGTAAGGGAGCGGGCGGCAAAGAGGGTCCTGCCGAAGCGACCGAACTATACGCCTGTTTCTTGAAGCGCCCCCCCGGGGAGGGTCGCAGGGGCACCGCCAGGGAGTCGCGGCGACACGGCGAGAGCCGCGCCGCCGATCGACAGGAGGTTAATTGAGCCCCGCCTTGTCCAGGCCATACATTGCGTCGGCGGAACCCGGCACAGTCTTGAAGCCTACGTTGAGGCGGTTCCACGCGTTGATCACCATGACAGCGAAGCTGAGGTCGGAGATCTCCTTCTCCGACAGTTGCGTGCGGACTCGGTCATAGATCTCGTCCGGAACGCCCTGTTCCGGCAGCTTGGTCAGTACTTCCGTCCACGCAAGTGCCGCGCGCTCGCGGAGGGTGAACAGGGTCGAGTCCCTCCACGCCGCCAGATGGTAAAGGCGCAGCTCGCGCTCGCCGTGCATCTTGGCCTGCTTGACGTGCATGTCCAGGCAGAAGGAGCAGCCGTTCAACTGCGATGCGCGAATGTTGACGAGGTCGATAATTGACACCTCGATCGAGCTTGCACGGAGAGCCAAGGCAACCTCGGTGAACTTCCTCACGAGTTCCGGCGATTGCTCGGCCCAGTTGATGCGAGGCCCATTTTGGGTTTTGGCCAGCGCCGCCGGTTTGGTGGCAACGTTCATGCATATCTCTCCTTGAATGCGGTTGAAGTCATCGCCTGCAAATCATGTCTGCGTGTACGCAACCAAACCATCATGCGAGGAGCCAGTTCTCCGCTCAGCTGGTCTAGGCAGCATCATGCTTCAAGCTAGGCTGGGCACGCCTCGGACCAGCGCCTCATGGATTTCCATAAGGTGCGGCTGCGGCGTGGCGGGACTAGGATGCGGATATGAGTTTGCCAACCCAGACATCTAGGAGAAGTGCTACATCACGCACTGACAGTCCCCAGCCTTTCTTTGCCTGGCAGGAGAAGCCGATGATGTCCGTCTGGTCGCACCGTCCGCAAATGCTTCACCTGGGGTTATTTTTTGCGGCATATGTCTTGGGCTGCGGATTCGCCCAGGCGCTGGCAATCATCCCTGGTATAACGGTTTCCATTTGGCCTCCAGGCGGCGTTTTCATCGCGACGCTCGTCCTCACCTCTCCTTACAGTTGGCCATGGTGGATATTGGCGGGCTGCCTGGCGGAGATGTTCGCGCAGCTCGTGTGGTTCCACAGTCCGTTGCCTGCGGGCTTCCTGATTTATGTCGGCAATGCCCTTGGCGCGGCTGTCGGCGCAACGCTGGTGAACCGGGCATGCGGGCGGCCGGTTCGGCTAGAAACTTTGCAGGAGGTCCTCGCATTCGTCGTGCTAGGCGCTGGAGCTGCGCCGCTCGTCAGCGCGACAGTCGGAAGCGCGACGCTCGCGTGGTTTGGCATAGAGTCGCAAACCTTCACCTCTGTATGGCCGCTGTTTTGGATTGGCGACGCCACAGGAATCCTGCTCGTAGCGCCACCGGCGCTGGTCGTGATCCAGTATTGGCGCAGCAAGACCCAACTCTCTCCTGCGCAGGGGGTGGAAGCCGGCGTCCTGGGACTGATCTTCCTGGGAGTCGCCGCGCTTTCCTTGAGCGACATCTACCTGCCCACCCCCTACATCATCATGCCACCCCTTCTTTGGGCCGCGGCGCGCTTCGAGTTCAGAGGCGCCGCCGTCGCGTTGACGCTCCTAGCGCTGATCACGGTGGCGCTTACGATATCCGGAGACAGCCAGTTTGTCGGCGATCCCGAGTCCCAGAGGGAAAGGCAGGTCATGCTGCAGCTTTTCCTGGCCATCTCGGCATCGTCGGCGCTCATCGTGGCGGCGATATCCCGGCAGCGTCAGCTGGCGCTGGTCACATCGCGCGGCCGGGAGCGGGAGCTCTCTCAGCTCGTCGATATGGTTCCGAGCCACGTTTGGCGGCTTGCGCCGGACGGCGAGCCAGTTTTCTTCAACAAGCGCATGGTCGATTTTCTTGGCCTGGACGTAGCCGATTTGGACAAACCGGACATGAGCCGGCTGGAGGCGGTCATAGAAACCGTCCATCCGGACGACGCAGCAGGGTTCGGTGACGCACTCCGTCACAGCCTCGCCACCGGCGAGAGCTTTGCGCTGCGATATCGCCTGCGCCGCGCCGATGATGTCTATCGCTGGATGTCGAGCCGCGCCGAGCCATTGCGGGATGAGGACGGGAGCATCGTCCAGTGGTATGGCCTCTGTCACGACATCAACGATCAGATGCACGCCGAAGAGGCGCTGCGGCGCAGCGAGCGGCAGCTTCGGGAGATGATCGACGCCGTTCCAGTCCGTATCTGGAGCGCGAAACCTCCGAGTGGGGCGGTCTACTTCAACAAGCGTTATCAGGACCATTTCCGCGACGTGATCGCGGATTTCGAAGCCCTCGAGGAGCCACGCATCGAAACGTTGCTGCAAGAGCTGCTTCATCCCGCCGATGCTCCCGAAGTGCAGCTCACGCTATCGAGGTGTTTCGAAACCGGCGGTGAGGCTGCGATGCGATTTCGATGGCGCGAAAAGGATGGCGTCTATCGTTGGGCCGAGTGCCGGGTAGAGCCTCGGCGCGACGAGAACGGCGAGATTGCGGAATGGTATGGCGTTTCTCTCGACATCGACGACGAGGTGCGCGCGCAGGAGGCACTTCGGCAGAGTGAACGGGACCTCCAACAGCTCATCGACACCGTGCCCGTACTGATCTTCCTCGCGACGCCCGCCGGCGATCCCATCTACGTCAACAAGCGTCTGGCAGACTTTCATGGATTCCAGCAGGAGGAATTCGACGCACCGGGGGAGACGCGGATGGACCGGGCTGTCCGCATGCTCGTCCATCCAGACGAAATGCCCACTGTCCATCAGGCGTTGAAGCGCAGCTTCAGCCGAGGTGAACCATTCGCAATGCGCTACCGGCAGCGCCGACACGATGGGGTGTACCGCTGGATCGAGGGGAGAGCCGAACCACTACGAAACGAGTTAGGAGAAATCGTCCGATGGTACGGTGTCAATCTGGACGTCGATGACGAGGTGCGTGCACAGGAGGCGCTACGTCAGGCGTCCCACAAGTTAGCGCAGGCGACGCAAGCTGCAAACTTGGCTGAGCTCTCTGCCTCGATCGCGCACGAGGTAAACCAACCGCTGGCAGCCGTGGTCGCGAATTCGTACGCATGCCAGCGCTGGCTCTCTGCTGAACCGCCGAATCTCGAACGTGCGAAGAAGACGGTGGAGCGCATTGTCCGTGACGCAAATGCAGCCGCCGACGTTGTTCGTCGGATCCGCGCTTTGTTCAAGCAATCCGGCGAGGCAAGGAGCTCTACGGCGCTGAGTGGTGTTATCGCTGAGGCGCGCGACCTGATGGCCGACGAAGCGACGCGGCGGCGCGTCCGCATGGATGTCGATGTCGAGAGCGGCCTGCCGCTTGTCGTGCTGGATCGCGTACACATCCAGCAGGTTCTGGTGAACCTCATTCGCAACGGCATGGATGCGATGGATTCCCTCGAAGGTGACCGGATTCTTGGGGTGCGAGTGCGCCGCATGGGAGACGTGGTCCAAACGGAGATCAGCGACAGCGGCGCGGGGATCGAGTTCCCCGACAAGATATTTGAACCGTTCTTCACGACGAAGGAGAACGGGATGGGCATGGGGCTCGCGATCTGCCGTTCGATCGTCGAATCACACGGCGGACGCTTGTGGGCGGACAAGAACGAACTGCAGGGGGCGACGTTCGCCTTCACCCTGCCGATTGAAGTGAAGGCGGCACCATGACCACGGATGACCATATCGTCTTCATCGTGGACGACGATGCGCGCCTGCGGGAGGCGCTGAGCGAACTGCTGGATTCGCACGGCATCCGCACCGCTGCATTCGGATCGGCAGGCGAATACATCGGTGCGGATAAACCAGACATCCCGGCATGCCTCATCCTCGACGTCGAGCTGCCCGACATCAACGGCCTCGATCTGCAGAGGCAGATCGCAAAGGGAGATCATCCGCCGATCGTTTTCATAACCGGGCACGGCGACATCCCGTCCTCCGTCCAGGCGATCAAGCATGGCGCCGTGGACTTTCTCACCAAGCCTTTCAGCGATGCCGATCTCATGGCTGCGATCCAGGCGGGGATCGCCGAGGACCGGGAAAGGCGCTCCGCGCGCGCCGAACTGGGCGTGCTGAGGCGACGCTATCGTGACCTGACGCCACGCGAACGCGAGGTGCTACCGCTTGTCGTGAGCGGACTGCTCAACAAGCAGGCGGCCGCAGAGCTGGGAATCAGTGAAGTCACGCTGGAAATCCATAGAAGGAACGTAATGCAAAAAATGGCAGCGTCATCGCTCGCCGATCTCGTGCGGATCGCGGAGCGATTGGAGATACCGATCACTCACTCGCGCCGAGCGGGAGGGAGCCGGGCGTGACCAAGATAAGACCCATCGTGGCGGTTGTCGATGATGATCCAAGGCTGCTGGAGTCGCTGGAGAACCTGCTGGAGTCCGCTGGCTATGCGTCCCGCAGCTTCTCTTCAGCGCGATCATTGCTCATCAGTGGGCTGTCCGGCCTTGACGTGCTCATCGCCGACATCGGGATGCCCGGCATGGACGGCTTCGAACTTTGTGACCTGGTGAAGAAGGTGCGTCCGGACCTGCCGATATTCCTTATCACCGGGCGCCACGAGATTGCCGATGCGGACAGAGTTCAGGGCGTCAGCGGGTGCTTCAGAAAGCCCTTCGATGCGCAGGACATGCTGGCAGCCATCGGCAATGCATTGCGCAAATCGAAAAATGGAGGTGAGCATGAGAGTTGAGCAGCTGCCGCACTTACGGAGATCGGCGCCGTCGTCATCGCAGCGGAGGAGCGACGCGGAGCAACCACTCGTAGTCATTGTGGATGACGATGCGTCTGTTCAGGAGGCGCTTTCGGAATTGATACTCTCCGCCGGGTTCCAGCCTGTCTGCTTCAGCTCCACGCGCGCATTGCTCGATGCCGACGTACTGGACAGACCCGGTTGCCTGATCCTCGATGTCCGCATGCCGGGAGCGAGCGGCCTCGACCTGCAGCGTCATCTGTCTCAAACGGGCAATCCCAAGCCGGTTATCTTCCTGACCGGGCATGGCGACATTCCAATGACCGTGCAGGCGATGAAGGCCGGTGCGGTGGACTTCCTCACGAAGCCTGTGCGGGACCAAACGCTCCTTGACGCAGTAATTGCGGGTGTCGCCATGGATGCCCTGCGGCGGGCGGCATCAGCGGTCGTCAAGCTCAACATCGAACGCGTCGAGACGCTAACGCCACGCGAGCGGGAGGTTCTGTGTCAGGTTGCACGAGGACGCCTCAACAAGCAAATCGCCTTCGATCTCGGCATCAGTGAGGTGACAGTGAAACTGCACCGCGGCAACGTCATGCGCAAGATGGAGGCTGCTTCCATCGGCGAGCTGATCCGGGCATGGGAGACGCTGCCGGCGGCGATGCGTGAGTTGGGCCAGGCATAGTCGCGTAACGGCGGCGTGCGGCAGCGCCCCGAGTGGGGCGCTCGGCCGCCGAGTTTCACTCGTCGAAGGGCGCGTTTGCAACCAGATCGTCTGAGGATGGAACCTTAGCCCCATAGCCGAAGACAAAACGATTGCCGAAGTCGCGGATAAAGTTGTCGTAGGTCGTCTCGGGCACATTCTCGGCGATATGGCAGAAGCATCGTGTCATGCGCCGCTTCATGTCGAGCCGGGGAAATTCGTTGGCGATCCGCGCGATCTCGCTGGGTGGAATAGTGTCGTACTGAAGACCGACCACGTCCAGGCAAATGCCGGCCGTGCAAAGGGCAACCTCCGCCTCCTTGTAGAGCCCGATCGACGGCGTCGAATTGAGCGCGACGCTGTCCCAGATCAACTGAGCCCGGCGCTCGTCGACTCCGCCCTGCCGCGCAAAGGTCCTCGCCAGATCGGCTCCTTCGACCTCGAAGCGGCGAGGGCCGTTGAAGCGATCGTTGAGCGTGATGTCGTGCAGCAGGGTGCCCACTGCGACCACTTCGGGATCGTGACTGATATTTCGGATCTGTCCGATCCGGACGGCAAAGAGCCATGAACGAACCACATGGTTGAACAGATACGGCTCGCAACTGTTGCGCGCGTGATCGAGAGCTTGGCGCACGAGCGCCGTGTCGGGGACGAGGACCCCTGCGAACATTCGACTGAAAATTCCGTGCATGAGCAGAGTTCCTTGTGATTGGGGAGGCCGTTCGCTTTAGGTGAGCGCCAGGCCTCCATCGACGGTAATGACCTGTCCGGTCACCCAATCCGAAGCTGGATTCGCCAGCTGCACGATCCATCGGGCAACGTCATCCGGAGTGCCGCGTCGCTTGAGCGGTATCTGTTCGCGCTCCGCCTCCTCGATCACCGCAGCATGCTCCGGAGAGAGGCCCATCATGCCGGTGAGCGCACCCGATTCAGTCGGGCCGGCCGCGACGGCGTTGACCCTTATGCCCTGCCGCGCGAGTTCCAGCGCCCAGCAGCGCGTCAGGTGCTCCAGCGCCGCCTTGCTGGCCGCATAGTGCGAGAGGCCAGCGCCCGGCTTGTGACCGAACGTGCTGGATATGTTGACAATTGAACCCTTTGTGGCTTCGAGATGCGGGAGCGCTGCGGCCGCAAGCAGGCTTGGACCGACCACGTTCACCGCAAGGATGCTGTTGATGCGTTCGGCGGTTGCGTCACGCAGCGGCAGAAGCGCGCCGGCGCCCGCATTGTTGATAAGGATGTCCAGCCGGCCCCAACTATCGATTGCCTTCGCGATCGTATCAGGCGCATCGCCCGGGACCGCGACATCGGCGACGACGCCTGTGATATCCTTGTGCAGGGCGGCCGTCTCCTTCAGGCTCTTCGGGCGGCGCCCTGTGATCAGGACTTTGGCGCCTTGTCTTGCGAGAGCGAGCGCTACTGCCCGACCTATGCCCGAGCTTCCGCCGGTTACGATGGCGACCTTGGCGCTGAACATCATCGTTCTGGTCCCTATGCGTACGAAACGTCTGTTTCGACCAGTTTGAGTAGCCCCTCTTCGCGCAAGGCGGCTTGCGCCGCGGGGCGGCTCACCATCCGTCGGCGCAATGCGACGAACGCTTCGGGAGTGCGCACGTCGAACCGTTCAGCCCATAGGAGCATTACGAACAGATAGAAGTCGGCAACGCTGGGTGTTGCGCCGAACAGGAAGTCGCCATCTCGGCTTTCCGCCAGATTGTCGAGCAGCCGGGAAATGGTCTCCCTGGCTTGCGCCTTCTGGATATCGTTTCCTGTGTGCCACATCGGCTTGAAGGCGCGATGCACCTCGGTTGAGATGAAGGCCAGCGCTTCGAGAAGCCGTGTGCGTCCCAGCTCTCCCGAAACACCAAGCGTCGGATATTTCGTGGCGAGCCAGTCGAGAATGGCGATGTTCTCGGTGAGAACCTCGCCGTCGTCGAGCACCAGGGCAGGGACATAGCCCTTTGGCGTGACGTCGTTGAAGTCGGCTCCGGAAGCTGTCCGCTTCGTCTTGAGATCCACGCTCTCACGCTCAAACGTCGCGCCTGCTTCAAGCAGGGCGATGTGGTCCGCGAGGCTGCAGGCGAGCGGGCTATAGTACAGTTTCATGACAATGACCTTGTTCGGTTTGTTGGGTGGCGGCCGGCTAGCGATAGCCAACTCCGCTGACGTAGTTGAACAGCATTCGCTCCTGCAGCTCTTCCTCCTCGAACAGCACCTTCATCGCGTCGCGGATGTCCAGGATGCCGAGAGGCTTGGCGGCCTCATTGATGACTGGAACATTCTGCAGGCTCCTCGCGGCCATGGTCTGCCAAACGTCACGAACATCATCCTTCGGTCCACATGTGATGACGGACTTGCTCATCAACGCCGATGCGGGCGGAGACGCATGGGTCGGGCTGCTGAGATGGCGGATGAGGTCGGATTTGCTAATGACGCCTTCCAGGCTTCCGGTCGCGTCGCACACCAGGACCAGCCCGACGCCTGGCCTGGAAAGCGGCAGGGCCGCGTCCTGGACAGTTGCATCGCGACTGACAACTGCCAGGCGGAAGGACGTCAATGCGTGCAGCCTCTCGACGAACATCGCTCATATCTCCTGAGCTTCCCCGATCGGCGCCGGTGTGCTTCGAAAAAGCCGGCGCCGAGCAGGCGCTCGTTTCATTCGTCGAGGGGGATCACCAATTCCGTTTCATCGGTGTCGACGACGAACACGGCCAGCAGCCGGGCGGGCTCGGTCGCGCTGGCGTTGGCGCTGACGGCGTGACGGTCACCGGGGAACTCTGACCAGCTTTCGCCGACGCGATAGGTGACTTCAGGTCCGTCATTCACCTTGCTCTTGATCGCCCCTTCAAGGACGGTTGCGTAAATGAAGGCTGACTTTGGGTGGAGATGCGCCGGCGAATTGCCGCCCGGCTCATATTTCACGAGTACGCCTCTCATGCTCTTGCCGGGCACGTTCGGGAGCGGCTGGTCATAGACGAGCGTCACGTTCTTGAAAGCGTTAGCCGTATTGTCGGCCAGCGCGGCGGTTGCGATGAACGCCGCGAGCGCAGCGGTGCTGTAGAGTGTGGTCCTTATCATTTGTCTGGCTCCAGTTGCTGTTGAGAATGGGGGTGATCGCCGGCCGGAGGGGAGGACGGCCGGCGATCGGGCTCTCGCCTAAGGGCACGGCGTGAGCCTAGGACCTGATGAAGGTGAGCAAGTCGGCGTTCACCACATCGGCATGCGTGGTACACATCCCGTGTGGAAAGCCCTCATGGATCTTGAGCGTGCTGTTCTTCAGAAGCTTTGCGGATAACGGCGCGGAATCGGCAATGGGCACGATCTGGTCGTCGGTGCCGTGCATGACGAGAGTCGGCACGTCGATGATCTTGAGGTCGTCGGTGAAATCGGTTTCCGAGAACGCCTTGATGCCGTCATAGTGGGCCTTGGCGCCGCCCATCATGCCCTGCCGCCACCAGTTCTGGATGACGCCCGGGATTGCTTTCGCGCCTGCCCGGTTGAAACCGTAAAAGGGGCCTGACGGGAAGTCGATGTAGAACTGCGCCCGGTTGTCGGCGAGCGACTTGCGCAGCCCGTCGAACACTTCGACGGGAATGCCACCAGGATTGGCCAGCGTCTTCACCATGATTGGCGGTACCGCGCCGATGAGGACGAGCTTCGCGGTGCGTCCGTTGCCGTGGCGGGCGACATAGCGAGCGGCTTCGCCGCCACCCGTCGAGTGGCCGATGTGGATCGCGTCCCGCAGGCCGAGATGCTCGACGACAGCCGACGCGTCGGCGGCGTAGTGATCCATGTCGTGACCGTCGCTCACCTGTGCGGAACGGCCGTGCCCGCGCCGGTCATGCGCAATGGTGCGATATCCGTGCCCGACGAAGAAAAGCATCTGCGCGTCCCAGTCGTCGGCGCTGAGCGGCCAGCCGTGATGGAAGACGATCGGTTGGGCGTCCTTCGGACCCCAGTCCTTGTAATAGATCTCGGTGCCGTCCTTGGTAGTGATAGTGCTCATATCTTTCGATCCTTCTTGAGAGATGGATGAGTTCGACTCCTCGCCGGCTGCCCCTTGCGCGAGCGCGTATTTGGGCAGGCCGGTTGCAATGCCGGCGGCAGCCGCTCCGAGGAGCACGGCTCGGCGACTTGCCTGAGGCGCAAAGGTCAGCTTGTGGTCCATCGTTCGTTTCCCTGCGAGTTCTCTTCAGACGATGCCGTTACGCCGCAACACCGCTTCGCCGAGGCGGGGCGTGGTCGAACCAGTTTTCGAACGACGTCGAACCGAGACGGGCGCCCGCGCCCGGGACAAGCGAGCGGTCGTCTAGCTCGGTTCCGAAATAGAGAGCATGAGGATCACCGATCACCTTCTTGGGATCGCTGGCGAGTTGCAGAAAACGCGCGACCAGTTCGTTCATGCGGAAGGGCTCGGGGCCGCCGATCTCCATCACGCCGTTGATCGGCTGGGAGAGCGCCACGTCAGCCATCACATCTGCGACGTCGTCGGAGGCGATGGGCTGGAAATAGGCTGACGATACCGTGACCGTGTCGCCAACGGTTGCCGACTGCGCTATGCCGCCAAGGAACTCGAAGAACTGCGTCGAGTGAACGATCGTGTAGGGAATTCCCGACTCCCTGATCAGCTTCTCCTGAGCCATCTTGGCGCGCAGGTAGCCGCTGCGGGGCAGGCGCTCTGCCCCGACTATCGAGAGCGCAATGTGATGTTTCACGCCGGCGGCTTTCTCCGCCGCGAGCAGGTTCTTTCCGGCTGTTTCGAAGAACTCGAGAACGGCCTTGTCCTCGAACGACGGTGAATTGGCGAGATCGATGACGACCGCCGCCCCGGCAAGAGCCTTCTCCAACCCTTCACCGGTGAAGGTATTGACGCCGCCACTAGGCGATGCAGCCAATACGTCGTGGCCCTTCGCGCTCAGCCTTGCGACGGTCTTGGAGCCGATAAGTCCGGTACCGCCGATGATTACGATTTTCATGTCATTCTCCTGTTCTGACTTCGAAAAGATCTGATTGCGATAATGCCGGCGTCTCCTCACCCTACCGGTCCTGCATCCCTCAATGAGAGAGGCGCCTCGGCGGCTCGCTCGCCAAACGAGGCAGGCTCAGGCGATACTGTCTTCGCAGCGTCCCTTCGCTTGACCCCGGGCCCCATGACCTCCGAGGCGCTGCCGCAGTGGCCCGAGCCGAAGATGTCGGCCGTGCCAAAGGTGGCGCAGGATGGAGGCGGTGTTCTCGAGGAATTCCCGAAGAGGTCTGCCCGAGTGGCCGGGATCACGAGGTGCCGCTGTTGTGAGGGCACGACATTTCGGCGACGCCGCCACGACGTCGTGCCCCTGTTGACGCAGCCTCTCGACGGTCGCCAACTGGATGTACCGAGTGCCGCCAATGACCACGATTTTCATGTAGATGTCTCCTGAGGCTTGCATTTGTCGAACGCAGCCGGCGCGAGGCGGTCGGTTCGTCACTCTGCCGATGCTGCTTCCTCGATCAGCGAGGTTACCTCCGCCGGGTGCGAAACCATCAAGGCGTGCGAAGCGCCCTCGACGACGATGGTCTTCACCGAATCCGCGCGCTCGGCCATGAACTTCATGACAGCCGGCGGGATGTTTCGATCAGCCGAGCCGTAGATCGAAAAGGACGGAATTATCCTCCAGGCGGCGGCGCCGGAGGGCTCGGCCAGAGCTGCGTCAGCCACGGGGCGTTGTGTCGCCGCCATCAGGCTGGCCTGCGCTGCCGGTACGTCGGCCGCGAATTGCTCGTGAAACTTTTCCGGCTGGATGTAGAGGTCCTGTCCTCCATCTGGCCGCGTCACTGTCAGAAGCGCCTCGCCAAGTGTGCTGCCCGGGAACTGTCCTGAAAGTGTTAGACTGGACTCGCCTTTGTCCGGCGCGAACCCGGCCACATAGACCAACGCTTTCACATTGCCTTTTCCGTTGGCTGCCTCGGTAATGACCGGGCCGCCATAAGAATGGCCTACCAGGACGACCGGTCCGTGGATCGATCCGATCAGAGCCGATACCGCCGCCGCGTCGCTTGCAACGCCGCGAAGTGGATTGGCCGCGGCGATGGTCCGGAAACCGTCTCTCTCGAGCTCGGCGATGACGCCGTTCCAACTTGACGATTCCGCAAAGGCCCCGTGCACCAGCACGATCGTCGGCTTGACCTGATGATCCGCGGGCTGCGCCGTCGCGCTGTCCGACACGCAGCATGCATAAACAAGGGCCAGCGCTCTGATGATCTTCTGCACGTCTCTTCTCCTGTGCGGCGGTCGTTCGATGCCCAGGAGAATGCGCCCACATGGCGCGCGAAAATATTCGACGGACGGCTCGGTCAGGCGATCCTAAAGTCTAGGGCCGATTGAACCCGGGACTGGCCGCAGCCGGCAGTCGGCGGAGCCGGATCGCGTCGGTAGATCGAAGCCGCTTCGGCAAACGAGAAATCCGGCGCAATCGCAACAAGACATATACCGCCGTATGGCCCCACCTCGTCCTTGATCCAGTCGACCCGCAGATACTCCTCTATATAGCGTTTTTGCACGACCAAGTCGCCAATTGTCGACTCAACAAAAAGGGCGTGAAAATGTCAGGCGCGGAAACAAGATCAGGCACGACCGGCAATCATGCCTTTGACCGGACCACCGATGGGTTTCAGTTCGGCCTGTCCATAGGGCAGTCGACCGCCGGCGTTGTTCATGATCTTGGCAATCTCATTCAGGTCGCATCATCCGCGCTGAATCGGGTCGCCCGCGACCCGAGCGTCTCGACGGCTCCGGCGCTCGAGCCCGCAATCGCCAGCGCCAGGACTGCCTTGCAGCGAGCCGGCGCGCTCGTCCGGGAAACTGTAGGCCGGGCCGCAACTAGTCACCGGATGCCTGAACGGGCAAGCGTAAGCGCCTGTCTGGCCGAGGTCGTAAAACTCGTCCAAAGCACATCGGAGGCGAACATCCGTCTTGAGGTTCACGTTGAGCGAGATCTACCCGCTGCGATGTGTGATCCTCTGGGTTTACAGACTGCGATCTTGAATCTCGTGTTCAACGCGCGCGATGCTATGCCAAATGGTGGGTTGATCTCGATAAGCGCGGCCGCCGTCGTTCAAAATCCTGAAACCGTGGTCGAGCTCCGGGTCGAAGACAGCGGCATCGGGATGACGCGCGAGACCCTGCTCCGCGCCTTCGATCTCTTTTTCACCACCAAGGGCACCGGGCTCGGCGGTGTCGGCCTGCCGATGGTGAAGCATTTTGCCGAGCACTACGGCGGGCGCATCGATATCGAAAGCGCCTTCGGGTCGGGCACGACAGTGATATTGCGGCTACCCGCCATCGAGGCCCGGCAGGATTAATTGCAAGTCAATAGGGCACGGCCCACAGCGCCCAGTCATTCATGCCCGCAACCGCCGATACAGACGCGGCACAAGATCGAGGACTCTCAAATGAGCGCAAAGGTCACGGAAAATGCGCAGCAACATCGTTTCGAGTTGCCGATTGCAGCCGGTGCGCTCGCTGCGGCCTACTACCGTCTCGAGAACGAGCGGGTCGTTCTGATCCATACGGAGGTTCCATCGGAATTCTCCGGAAAGGGGATCGCATCGCAGTTGGCGCATGGCACTTTTGAGTTGCTGCGCGAGACCGGCCGCAAGGCGATCCCGAGATGCCCGTTCATGGAACGCTTCCTCGTCAAGAACCCGCAATATACCGACATCGTCGCTGGATGATCGCGGTGCAGCAGTTGCTTTCCGGGAAGATCGGGTGAGCCGCAATGAATGACGAGTACAATCTGCAGAGATTCGTCCACGCACAAGATCCGGTTTACGAAGATGCCATTGGCATTCTGCGTCGGGGAATGATGTGCACGCCCTACATGGAATTCATGTTTCCCAGGCTGGCCTCTAGCGGAAGCGACGGTGCGCTTGAGTCTTACGCGATCAGATCGCTCGACGAGGCGAACGCCTATATTTCCTCCCCGCTGCTCGGCGGTCGCTATCGCGAATGCGTCGGCACATTGCAGCGGCTGGTCAAATTCAGCGCCCACACCGTCTTCGGTGATGCCGACGCCCGCAAGCTGCATGCGTCGTTGACGCTGTTCTCCGAAGCCAGTGACGATGAGTTCCTGCTCGAAACCATGTTCGACGTCTGGTTCGACGGTTTGCTCGACGAGGCCACCATGACAAGGATCCGCTCGATGCAACGGTAAGACGGCATCGCCTGCCGCCGCACATCTTCGAACAGGAGAATTTCCGTCCCACCTGCTCGCTTTGTGCGGCCGCCGGCCAGCATGCACGTTCCGCCGCCAACCCGCACGCGGCCGACCAAAGGCAGATCAGGGCGAGCGACCTGCGTCCTGGTCCAGATCCTCCGGCAGCGGAGCGAATTCTTGCTCCCCAGGCACTTCCGGGAAGTGGCGTTCACGCCAATCGGTCTTGGCCTGCTCGATCCGTTCAGCGGAGGACGAGACGAAGTTCCAGTAGACGTGCCGGGGTTCGGGAAAGGGCTCTCCTCCCATCAGCATCAGTCGTGCTGAATGAAAGGCCGGCGCCTTGAGCACGATCTCGGCGCCGGGTTCCAACAGTATCAATTCGGCCTCACGGAACGAGCCCGGCTGGCCGACGATCTCAACCTCGCCGGCGACGACATAGATCGCCCGCTCGTGGTGTCTGGACTTGACTTGGTACCGCGCGCCGCTGGTGAGCACGATTTCTGCGAACACCAAGTCGGAGAAGGTTTTGACCGGCGAGACCAAACCGTCGGAAGCGCCGGCGATCAACGTGAACTCGACGCCTCTGGCACACGTCCTCGGTATCTCCAGTTCATTATAATGGGCAAAATCGGCGGCGACTTCCTCATGCCTGCAAGGAAGCGCGATCCAGGCCTGAATGCCGAAAAAATTGCTCCCGTATGCTCTAGCCTCAGGCGTCGTCCGCTCCGAGTGGACGATCCCTGAACCGGCCGTCATCCAGCTGACTTCGCCAGGATGGAGAACCTCCACCTTACCGAGACTGTCCCGGTGAACGATCTCCCCGTCGATCAGGTAGGTCACGGCCGCCAGGCCGATATGGGGATGCGGTCCAGCGTCAAAGCCCTGGCCCGTATTGAACACCGCCGGGCCCATCTGGTCGAAGAGGACAAAAGGGCCGACCATTCGCCCATACTTGGAGGGCAATACGCGCCGTACCTTGAAACCGCTCCCAGGGTCACTGGACACCGGCAGAACGACTGTGTCGATGTCTAAGACGCCGGCGTGTCGGATGGTCATGGCTTTATTCCTTCTTGTGCGCCCTGTCCGCTGGCGTTCAAACGCACCGGAACGGAACGGCGTGAAAAAACGGTGCGCATAGCTTTGAGGAGCGCAAATTTCGAGTTCGTGTGCGGTTGTCCAGCGATGCCGCTCGGGTTGGAAGACGACATTCTGGCCGCAAGGACCGCTGCAACATCTTCGGCCATTTCGGGTCGGTCGAGCAGCAGGGACGCGAAGCTTTGCTGGTCAATCTCATAGATCACGACGTGGCTAAATGCGCGCAATGTCGAGGTCTCGCCGATGCCTGCTAGCAGACCCGTCTCTCCAAAAAAGTCGCCGGGAGCGAGGTGGCCAACCTCTTGCGGATGGGCGTCCTCGCCCCGTTCTCGAACAATGATGCCCTTCCTAACAATCATAAGGGACGGCAGCATCTCTCCCTGACGCACTATGATGTCGCCCTTGCGATAGGTGCGCACAGTAACCGTTGTCGCGAGGGCTTCTTTTTCGCTGTCGGTCAACGCCGAGAATATTGGTATCGCGTTTATCAGCTTGATCGGCGTGACTTGCGGGAAATTTGCAGTATCGCTCGGCAGGTCACTCATAAGAATTGAAGAGGAGGGTGGCGTCGCCAGCCGCAAACCCGTGGACTTGGAATGACGATAGACAAGGTCGAAGATTTCGTTCGTCGCTGGAATTCTCTGGCCAACATTTGCGACGCGAAAAAACAGATCGACCTCAATCGCTGTCGCATCCAGACCTTTAATAGCGACCACTGGTGGCGGCTCCTTCAATATTATGTTGCTGCTTTGTAGCGCAGCGTTCATGACGTCCGCGACGAGGGCCGGCATCCTGGTCGGAGCCAATCTTATCGTGACGGACAGCCCATGGCTCTCCTCAGGGCTGCTGACATTGGTCAGCCCGAGCTTTGCCAGAAAGCTGTTCGGCAGTGCCACGACGTTGTGAGCCAAGGTGAGCAGGTGGGTGGATCGCCAGTTGGTCTCGACAACGCGGCCTTCGGTGCCATCGCTGAGAACGATCCAATCCCCAAGCACATAAGGACGACCGAGGTTGAGCGCGATGCCCGAGAAGACGTCGCCCAGCGTGTTCTGGAGCGCCAGTCCGAGTATGATGGCAAAGACTCCCGAGGTGGCGATCAGCGTCCCGACCGGCGCGCCAAAGACGAATGCCAGGATGCACAGCAGCATTCCCACATAGACGATGCCTACGACGAGGTCCTGCAGAAGGCGCGCCTCACGCGGCTTTCGTTCGAACACGAGATAGATGCGGACAAACCCGATCAGCGCCCAGGCGAGATGAACCCACCACAGTACCTTGGCCGAACCGACGAGGATTGCGCCAGCGGTTGTCTCGTTGCCCCGTGTCGGCTCGTAGGGGATCACAGCCCGGTCAAGAAGCAGGACCGACATGGTAAGGAAGAATGCTATCTGGACAATCAGCCTGGTGGTGGAGAGCCGGCGCGGAATGACGTGCCAAACGACTATCCCGGCGAGACCGACCAGCACCATGTAGAGATGGGGAGCATTCCACCAGCTCATGACCGGATCCGAATCCATAAAATCCTCACACAATCCTCGCCTCTGAGCGAGAGCACAGCATCCGGACAAGCGATCGTTCAATGTTATCCTTGGCTTTTCTCCAGGATCGCTTCGGTTATCGAGTTCGGCAGCCGGCGCGGCGTCTCGATTACCCCCAGCAGCGGCATAACGACAAGAAAGAACGCGAAATAGTAGATGGTCGACGCCTGCATGGCGGGGATATACCAGCCTTCAGCCGGCTTGGATCCCAGCCATCCGAGGAACAGCGCGTTGGCGACAAACAGCCAGAAGAACCGCCTGTACCAAGGCCGGTAGACAGCCGAGCGCACCTTCGAGGTGTCGAGCCAGGGCACGAAGAACAATACGGCTATGGCGCCGAACGTAGCGAGCACTCCGCCAAGCTTCGAGTCGATCGGACCGATGTTGAAGGTGACGGCGCGCAGGATCGCGTAGAAGGGCAGGAAGTACCACTCGGGCACGATATGCGCTGGTGTCTTCAGCGGGTCGGCGGGGGTGTAGTTGTCCGGATGCCCGAGATAGTTCGGTAAGTAGAAGACGAAATACGCAAAGACGAGCAGGAACACCACGGCCCCGAATATGTCCTTGATGGTGGCGTGCGGCGTGAAATCCACCACATCGGTTTTCGATTTCACATCGATGCCTGCCGGATTGGTCTGGCCGGCGACGTGAAGCGCCCAGATGTGCAGGATGACGACGCCAGTCAGCATGAAAGGCAGCAGGTAATGCAGCGCGAAGAAGCGGTTGAGGGTCGGATTGTCGACCGCAAAGCCGCCGAGCAGCAATTGCTGCACCCAGTCGCCGACCAGCGGGATGGCGCTGAAAAAACCGGTAATGACGGTCGCGCCCCAGAAGCTCATCTGCCCCCAGGGCAGCACATAGCCCATGAACGCCGTCGCCATCATCAATAAGAGGTTGGTGCAGCCGAGCACCCACAGCAACTCGCGCGGCGCTTTGTAGGAGCCGTAATAGAGGCCACGCGAGATATGGACATAGACCGCGATGAAGAAGAACGACGCGCCGTTCGAATGCAGGTACCGCAACAGCCAACCGGAATTCACGTCGCGCATGATCTTATCGACGGAACTGAAGGCGAGCCCCGTGTCGGCCGCATAATGCATGGCGAGCACCACGCCGGTCACGATCTGCGCCGCCAGCATCATCGTCAGAATGCCGCCGAACGAATAGGCGTAGTTCAGATTGCGCGGGACGGGATAGACGATGAACTGATCATGCACCAGGCGCGGTACCGGCAAGCGGGCGTCGAACCAGCGTCCGATCCCGGTCTTGGGAACATAGGTTGAAGGTCCACCGCTCATCGCGTTGCCTCTAGTCTCGAATTGCCGGTATCGACATCGGCCGGTGCTATCTGGCCGGCCGCCCTTCACCACGGATGAGCGGTTCACTTGTGTCACGATTCTTCCTCGGCGAGACGGACACTCTGATACCGAGTGCCTCGTCAATGATGCGGCGGATGGTGCGCGCACAGCGGCCGCACTTCGGGCTGCAGCCGAGACAGCCATAGACCTGGCTGGTCGAGCGCGGCCGCTCCGCCTCGAGGGCGGAGCGGACATCCTGATCGCTCAACACATTGCACGAACAGACGATCATGGCGCGATGGTCCTCGACTGCGACCTAACCCAACAAACGGTCAGTACTCCCAGGGACCTGGTACCCAACGAAAGACGTCGCCGTCGACCGCCACATGGCAGACGGACGGGAATGACAGGTGAGTGGCCAACAGCGACTCGCGGTTCGCCGCCATCTCCCGCAGGAGACTAACGCGGACGCGGGCCGCTTCCTCGGGGTCGTGCTCGAAGCCGTTGTACCAGTCGGGGTGCTCGAACCCGACTTGGAACACGGCGTCGCCGGCGAACGTCAGCCGGTCGCCGCCGGACGCCAGGCGGACCACGCTATGCCCGGGAGTGTGGCCGCCGGTGCGTTGGACGCGCACTCCCGGCGCCACCTCGTGCTCGTCCTCGAACGGTCGCAGCTGGTTGCGGTACTCCTTGAGAAACCGCTTGGCCGACACCCGAAGCGCGTCCGGGAAGCCCGGCGGCATGGAGACGTGGGAGAAATCCGGCGCCTCCCAGAACTTGATCTCGGCGGCCGCCACGTGGATTCGCAGATCGGGACGCAGCACTTCCTTCACCCCGTCGACGAGCAGCCCGCCAATATGGTCCATGTGCAGGTGGGTCAGCACCACGTCGGTCACGGATGAGAGATCGATGCCGGCGTCGTCCAGTCGCCCGACCAACTGCCCGGCCCGCTTCAAGTCCGGGAACTCCGCCCCTATCCCAGCGTCGACGAGTATCGTCCGGCCGCCGCTACGCACCACGACCACATTCAGCGCCCATTCGAGCACGTCCGGCGGCAGAAACTTGTCCTCCAGCCAGGCCTCCCGGACGGCCGGGTCGGCATTGTGGCCTAGCATAGCGCCTGGCAACGACAGCACCCCATCGCTGACCACCGTCACTTCAATCGTGCCGACCTTCAGCACGTAGCGCGACGGAACCAACTCGTGATCCGGCCTACCGTGAGTGTACCTCGCGTTCACCGTGTCAGTGCAGTGCTTGACCGAGGGGTGTGGGGTGTTGTCCAAGCTCGTGCTTTTCGCCTGTTGCTCTGCTAGGCTCATGTTTATCTCCTGTTGATCGCCTTACCCACGGCCGTATCGGCCACCTCCGCCGCTGGCGCCCGTGGATTTGGCATGCGCCTCCATGGACCGCCACCTGGCGTCTGCGGACGAAGTTGCGCCGCCTCGACCTGCGCCACCATCGGACGGAAGCACCGGTCAGGCGATGCGAAAGTCTATGGCAGACCCGTTACGAGCATGGGTAATATCCCGCAAACGTCGAAGGCTTGCTTCGAGCAGCGAACAGCGGCCGTCCGCGGTCCGCCCCAGCGCGGGGAGATCCTATGCCGCGGTATCAGTCGTTCACGGCCTTGATGCAGTCGACGGCACGCGCGCCCTCGTAGCCCCTCCGGGCCCACCATCTCCGTTTCTGGACAGCAGGGTGTTTACTTCAGCGCCGCCGAAAGAAGCAGGATGTCGCGTCACTATATAGCGGCGGCTTCGACCGCGTATCTCTGGTTGCGCCCACGAAGCCGAAATGAATTTGTGCTACGTATTGTGATACCTATTGTAATACAAATATGCGGTTAATGCGGTAAAAATCAAATCAAAACAATTGCTTATGTTAGAACGCGATCCCAGCCAACGGTACCACCCCTTTTTCCCATTAAGCGATTTGATCTTGTTTTGAAATTTTGCCTTTGACGGCAAACGCGGCGAACGTTGAGCCATCGAGGCGGCCTGACACCCAACGCCAACCTCGGAAAGAAGATCAAGACCAAGATTCGCACCGGCGCCTCACCGCGCCATGTGCCGGCCAAGAGCGAACTAAAGCTCTGCAAATATACCCACCACGCTGCCAGCCTGATCGAGGTTCCAGATGCGGGCAATGCAACGGCGCATCCCGTCAGCCGCAGCGCCGCCTCGAAATTCGGCGAGGCGAATGGCCTTGGCTTCCAATTCCTGCCTGGCAAGCGTGTTGCCGGGGTCGCCCTTGGGCTCGTCGACGCGAGCCGCCAGCTTACGCCCGTCAATGGTCGTGACGCTTATCTTGCCGACCCATTGCTTCGGATAAAGGCTATCGACCTCGGTGTCGAAGGCCATGCGCACTTTCGAGCGGAAACGGGAGACGCGCGCGTCGGCCAGTGCGTGGTGTTCGAACGCGTCGAGGTCGGCGACGTCATGCACGGCAATCAGGCCCAGCACCGTGCCCATGGAAAACTTCGCCTGATGGACGGTTTGCGGAATGTCCACGGCGCCCAATACGTCGATGGCTCCCTGGTGGACATGGGTCACTACATCCAGGATGTCGTCCGGGCCGAGCCCTTCGCGGCGCATGAGAGACTGGAGCGCGTCGGCGGCGGGATGGGTGTGTCGGCAGGAGGCGTGCCATTTGAAGGACGTCTCCTCGGTTGCCCAACGGGTGCCGAGGCCGTCCGTTAGCCGGGCGGGATCGGCGTCGCTGGACATGCCAGCCGCCATGCCTTTCTTGCCTTCGAGGATCTGCGCCGCACCCCGGAAGCCATCGCGTGCAAGATAGGCAGCGAACAGGCCGTTGGCGGCGGCTCGCGCGGTATGAAGCTGCTTGGAATCTGCGGCATCACGCAGGAACTCCCACAGCCCTGCTGCCTGCGTGCCGGCGGAGCCGAGTGCATGGTTGAGGCCGGATGCGTCCAGGCCGATCAGCTTGCCGACGGCCGCGGCCGCGGCGACAGTGCCAACCGTGCCCGTTGTGTGGAAGGTCTCGTAATGGGAGCGCCCCAGGAATTCTCCAACGCGGATGCCGGCCTCATAGCCGGCGATGCAGGCCGTCAGCATCTCGCGCCCGGTCTTCTTCTCTGCCTCGGCGACGGCCAGGACAGCCGGAAAGATCACTGCTGCCGGGTGAAAAACCGAGCCGTTATGAACGTCGTCCTGCTCCACGACGTGGGAGGCCGCGGCATTGACCATTGCTGCGAAATAGGGGCTTGTGCACCGCCTCGTCGGGATAACGGTGCTCGAGCCGTCCGCTGGGCCCATCGCACGGGCAAAGCCGTCGATCATCTCGACCTGGCGCGCGCCCTTGCCGGCGAGCGCCGAACCGAGCCAGTCGATCATCAACCCTTTCGCGAAATGAACCACGCGCTGCGGAATCTGCTCGAAGTCGAGTTCGACGATGAAGTTGCAAAGTCTTGCGGTCGGCCAATCGGCGGTTTCCGGGCTCATCTGCGTTTCTCCTCGTCAGCAGTCCTCTAGCTAGACCGAGGCGGCCCGGCGCAGCCTCCTCGAGGTCAAGAATGACGGCGTCCGCGCCGCTGCTATCGGCTTTGGCGAACCTTTCCGGTCGCGAACCCGGTACGAAAAGCGGCGCGACAGGCGTGACGAAGCCTACCATTGCGCCGTGGCCTTCAGCGTCACATGCCCGTCCGCCGATCGCACTTCCAGTTCCATGGCGTCATTCCCTGGGGCCGTCGCGCTCAGAAGCAGGCGCTGCGGTCCGGTCGCCGGACGAAGGCCCCGAAACGAGAAGCGTTGCGGCGACTGCCCGACAATGGCGGCGGCGAAGTTCATGAGCAGAGTCGCCTGGAGCGGGCCATGGATGACGAGCCCGGGATAATGCTCGACTGCCGTGGCGTAGGGTGCGTCGTAGTGGATACGATGCCCATTGAACGTCAGCGCGGAATAACGAAAAAGCAGCACCGAATCCACGTCAATCGTGCGCTCGTGCGATGCGGCCAGAATCGGACTGCTGGCAAGGTGAGTCTAGCCGCGGCCGCTTCGGCGGCGCGATAGACAAGGGTCTGGTCCTCCTCGATTACGGGACCGACGTCGTTGGCGACGTGGTGCCGGACCGTGACAAAGATGAGCGGACCGGTGCGACCCCGCTTCTCCTCGATGGCGGTCAACGTCGAGCGACGGCGGATGGTGTCCCCACTGCGGATCGGCGCCATGAAACGCACGTCGCTGCCCGCCCACATGCGGCGCGGAAGCGGCACCGGCGGCAAGAAGCCGCCCTTGGCCGGGTGCCCGTCGGGTCCAAGTTCGCGCGCGTTGGCGATGTCGGGCGCCAGGCACCAGTGCAAGCCGGGCGGGGCCTCGGCGGCCTGCATTGCGTGAGGGCCGAGCATGGCTTCGAAGCTGGCCAGCAGGCGCGGGGTGACGATGTCCTCGACCTCGCGGGTCCGTCCAACCCATTTCTGCAGCGCGGCGCTGGTATCCGGGCTCATGGCGTTCCTCTTCAGGCGGCGAATTCGGACCGGATTCGAGCCGTATCGGCGCCGACAGCGGGAACGCGGGGGATCGAAGTGAATCCCTCAGATCGCCCCGCCGGCAACGGCACTGCGATGCGCTTGCCGTCCGGTAGCGCCACCTCCGTCAGACGCAACGCCCTGTGGTGCGGCAGGTCGCGCATCTCGCTCACACGGCCCCAGGCGATCTGTGCCTCACTGAGGCGGCGGATGGCCTCTTCGCCGTCGATTGCCGCGAAGATCGGTTCGATCTCGGCGTCGAGTGCCGTGCGATTGGCCACCCGCCAGGCGTTGGTGGCGAAGCGTTCGTCGGCGAACAGATCCTGTCTTTGCAACACGACGGTGCAGAAGCGCTTCCATTCGCTGTTCTGCTGAATGGACACGACCACGGCGCCATCGCGGCAGGCATAGGGCCTGTAGGGGTAGATCGAGGCGTGCGCCAGGCCATAGCGACCGGTTTCGCGCCCTGCATATTCATAATGCAGCAGCGGCACGGCCATCCAGTCGGCCATGCTGTCGAACATCGCGATCTCGACGACGCGACCGCGCCCGGTCTTCTCGCGCGCCAACAGCGCTTCGAGAATCGCTGCATGAGCGTTCATTCCGGTGGCGATGTCGGCGGCCGAGACTCCGATCTTGCACGGCGTGTCCGGCGTGCCGGTCACGGCGCAGATGCCGCTTTCGGCCTGCACGAGCATGTCGTAGGCGCGCATCGCCGCGTATGGCGTGTCCTGCCCGTAGCCGACGATGTTGATGGCGATCAGCCGAGGGAACTTTTGCGCAATCGCATCAGCGGAAAGACCGAGCCTGTCGATCGCTCCCGGCACAAGGTTCTGCACGAGAACATCCGCGCGTGAGACCATGCGGTGCAGCAAAGCCAGGTCGTGCTCAGTCTTAAGGTCGAGCACCGCGCTTTCCTTGCCGCGGTTGAGCCAGACGAAATAGGCCGACATGCCTTCCACTGCGGAATCATAGTGGCGCGCGGTTTCGCCTTCCGGGCGCTCGATCTTCACGACACGCGCGCCGGCGTCGGCAAGCCGGACCGTACAAAGCGGAGCGGCGACCGCCTGCTCGATGGAAACGACGAGCAGATCCTCCAGTGGGCGGGTGGCATCAGACATTGCGCTGCACTCCCGAACGGGCAAGCACCCCCGGCTTCAACCGCTCGTTCTTGCCGTAGTCCTCGGCAGGGTGGAAGAACAGCCGCGGTGTGTCGTCGATGTCTTCGAGCCTCTTGCGGTAGGTCTCCAGATAGGCCTCGCGACCATCGTCGCCGACGCGGCCCGGCATATGGGCGACGAAGGGCGGCAGCACGTCGAAGCCGCAATAGCGCAGCAGGCCGTTATGGATCGGCCACAGCACGGTCAGAATGTCACCGTCGATACCATCGGGCGCATAGGTGTCGGCCGATGTGCCCGTGGTGGCGGCCACCATGGCGAGCTTTCCCCTAAACATACCGGTGTCGTATTTGCGGCCCGGCAGATAGGCAAAACCACGTGCGAAGATGCGGTCCGCCCAACCCTTCAGGATCGCAGGCATTCCGAACCACCAGACGGGGAATTGGAAGATGACGAAATCCGCCTGCTTCAATTTTTCGATCTCGGCTGCGATGTCCGCCGAGAGCGCGCCGGCGTCGTAGGCCGCAGTCTGCTCGCGTTGCAGGCTGAAGAAAACCGGATCGTTGCGCTCGCCTGACATGTCGCCCGGCCCGGCGACGGGATTGAATCCCATCGCGTAGAGATCGCTGACGACCACGCTATGGCCAGCGCCGGTCAAGGCTTCCACGGCGAGATTCTTCATGGCGCCGTTGAAGGATCTGGGTTCCGGGTGGGCGTAGACGATGAGGACATTCACGGCGACTGCTCCTAGTAGGAACGCGGCAGGCCAAGCACATGCTCGGAGAGGAATGATAGGATCAGGTTGGTGGAAATCGGTGCGACCTGATAGAGACGCGTCTCGCGAAACTTGCGCTCGACGTCGTATTCCTCCGCGAAACCGAAGCCGCCATGCGTCTGGATGCAGACATTGGCGGCCTCGTTGGAGGCGTCGGCAGCCAGCATCTTGGCCATGTTTGCTTCGGCGCCGGGGTTCTTGCCGGCCTCGTAGAGGCTCAGCGCCTCGCGTACCATCAGTTCGGCCGCGCGCATGTTGGCGTAGGCCCTGGCGATCGGAAACTGGACGCCCTGGTTTTGGCCGATTGCCCGGCCGAACACATGCCGTTCCTTGGCGTAGGTGCCAGCCTTTTCGATGAACCATTTCGCGTCGCCGACGCACTCGGATGCGATCAGGATGCGTTCGGCGTTCATGCCGGAGAGGATGTAGCGGAAACCCTTTCCCTCTTCGCCGATCAGGTTTTCGGCCGGCACGCGAAGGTCATCGAAGAAGACCTCGGTGGTGGCGTGGTTCATCATGGTGCGGATTGGCCGGATGGTGAGGCCGTTGCCGACGGCTTCGCGCATGTCGACGATGAGGACCGAGAGGCCGTCGGTCCTCTTCATGCCGCTCTTCAGCGGCGTGGTGCGGGCCAGAAGCAGCATCAGATCCGAGTGCTCGGCGCGGCTGGTCCAGATCTTCTGGCCCTTGACCACGAAATGATCACCGTCGAGCCGGGCGGTCGTCTTGAGCGCGCCCGTATCGCTGCCGCTGGTCGGCTCGGTTACCCCGAAGGCCTGCAGGCGCAATTCTCCCGTGGCGATTTTCGGCAGGTACCGCTGCTTCTGCGCTTCCGAGCCATGGCGAAGCAGCGTGCCCATCGTGTACATCTGGGCATGGCAGGCGCCCCCATTGCATCCGGCGCGCTGGATTTCCTCCAGCACGGCAGCGGCAGCCGAAAGCGGCAGGCCCGAGCCGCCATACGCCTCCGGGATCAGGATCGAGAGCCAGCCGGCCTCCGTCAGAGCGCCGACGAATTCACGGGGATAGCCCATGTCCCTGTCGAGCGCGCGCCAGTAGTCTCCGGGGAAGCGCGCGCACAGCTTGGCGACAGCTTCCCGAATGTCCTGATAGTTTTCCACGAGGTTCGCCCGAGCTTTCGTCTTATTTGCGGGCCACATTATCGCGCTACCACCTCCTATCAGCAATGTAAGATCGGCGTGAGCAGATATGCCAAAATTCAAATGCTCGATTCAAATACTCATGGCGCAGGGCCGAGAAGCTGGCCGACCCATACGGCCCGCTCGACAAGATCCTTGGCGATGTCCTCTATTGCTTGTCCGGCGAACCGCGCCAACCGCGAGGCAGGCCGGTCGGCTGGGTATGCCAGGATGAGACGGCGTACGGGCACGGGATCGATCAGCGGCGCAGCGGTCAGCAGGCCCGCAGAGACATCGGCATGGATAGGGGCGAGCGGCAGGATCGTCCAACCATGACCGTTGCGCACGAGGTCCTTCAGCGCGGAATACGAGTCCGCCTCGATGCCGACCTCGAGCGGGATGCCGCTTTCAGCAGCGCAACGTTCGACGATGATGCGCAATCCATGCTTGATGCTGGGCAGCAGCAGGCGCTTGCCGGCGAGCGAGGAGAATGGCACTGCACGCACGGTGGAAAAGCCGGCGTCCGGCGGCCCGATTAGGAAGAGGTTTTCCAGCAGCAGCGGGCGGGAGCGCAGCGACCGTGCCATGCGCGGGTCATAGAGCACCGCGATGTCGACTTCGCCCCGGTGAAGCCAGTCCAGCAAGTAGCCGGTATAGGCGCTCACCAGTCTGAGTTTCGCCTTTGGGTGGGCCTTGCCGAAGGCCGCGGCCAGCGGCATTGAAATAATGTCAGCCACGGTAGGTGGCAGGCCGATGGCCACGTCGCCGGTCAGCGGTGCGTCGGCGGGTGTAGCCGTGGCGCGGATCTCATCGACCTCGGCAAGCACGCGCATCGCGTGGGGCAGCACCTCCTTGCCTTGCTCGGACAATACCATGCCGCGTCCGTGGCGCAGGAAAAGGGCAAAGCCCAACTCCTCCTCCAGCATGCGCACCTGCCGGCTGAGTGCAGGCTGCGCAATGTGCAGCCGGTCGGCAGCCTTGCTGAGGCTGCCCAGTTCGGCGACGTGGATCAAAGTGCGTAGCTGGGATAGCTCCATAAAGGTATCGAGTATCATTATATCTGATCACAAGAAAGAGACGAAGATTCGATCGCATAGCCGAGATAAGGTGATGCCAGTCCAATTCTCGGGGGTCCAAGGTGACGGCGAGCGTGCAAGCAAAACAACCGGAGACATCCTCGCTTGAGGCCGCTTCGGCGGTACCGGAAAAGCAGTGGCCGGATCAGGTCTATGAGGTGCTCAAGGCGGCCGGCATCAGCCAGATGTCCTATGTGCCCGATGCCGGCCATACCACTTTGATTCGCCGCTTCAGCGCGGATACGGAGGTCGTCACCAATGTGCTGACGACGGAGGAGGAGGGTATCGCCATTGCAGCGGGCTGCTGGCTCGGGGGCAAGCGGAGCGTCGTGCTCATGCAATCCTCAGGCGTCGGCAACTGCATCAATATGCTGTCGCTTCCCGTGCAGGCACGCTTTCCCTTGCTCATCCTGGTGACGATGCGGGGCGAATGGGCCGAGTTCAACCCGTGGCAGGTGCCAATGGGGCAGGCGACGGAAGCGTCGCTGAGGGCGATCGGCCTCAAGGTGCTGCGCGCCGAGACCGGTGACGACCTCGTGGAAACGGTGGCGCAGGCAGCCTCGATGGCTTTCGACGCCGACCAGCAGATTGCCGTGCTGATCGGGCAGCGGCTGCTCGGCAAGAAGAAGTGGTGAGCGACATGACGTTGCCGACGATGGACCGCCGGGTTGCGGTGAAGAAGCTCCTCGACGCCCGCGACGGCGCCTTGGTCGTAACCGGTCTCGGCTCGCCGAGCTACGACGTGCATGCTGCCGGTGACCGCAACGACAATTATTATCTGTGGGGCGCGATGGGCGGTGCTGCGCTGATTGGCCTCGGGCTCGCCCAGGCCCAGCCGCAGAAGCGGGTGATGGTGATTACCGGGGACGGTGAACAACTGATGGCATTCGGTTCGCTGGCGACGATCTCGGTGGCACGGCCCAGAAATCTCGATCTTATCGTGCTCGACAACCAGCATTTCGGTGAGACCGGCATGCAGTCGAGCCATACCGGCAAAGGCATAGGTTTCGAGAAGGTCGCTGCCGCCTGCGGTTTCTGGGAAACCGCCGAACTGCGTACGCTCGACGAGATCGACACGCTGTGCGAGCAGCTGCGTCGTTCAACCGACGGTCCGCGCCTTTTCGTGCTGAAGATCACGCCTGAGAACCTGCCGCGCTCGCTGCCGCCGCGCGACGCGGTCGAGGTCAAGAACCGCTTTCGCGCCCATCTGGGCTTTGCCACCTGTTGAGGACCGATATGGCGCTGGTCAGCTTCCAGAACACGGTCAGCGGTCGGCTCCAGCGCCGCGTGCTGAACTATACGGTTCCGATCAAGGAGTGAGAAGAATGGGGAGTGAGGACATGGGCAATTTCGGCAAGCTGCATCACATCTGCATCGTCGTGCACGATATCGACAAGGCGCAGGCCTACTATGACTCTATCGGCGTCGGGCCCTGGGAAGCCTATCCACCGCTGGCCGAATACGAAGAACTCCAGGTCCCAAGCCCCGAAGGCTTCAGGGCGATGCAATACCGGATCTGCAACCTGCCGACCGTTCAGCTGCAACTCTGCCAGCCGAGCCATGATCCTTCACCACAACGCATTCATCTCGATACCAAGGGCGAAGGCGTTTTCCATATCGGCTTTGAGGTCTGTGATGCGGACCTAGCCGAAGCCAAGGCGCAAACCGACGGGCTTTCCGTGCTGATGCGCGGGCGTCGGGAAAACCGCACCGGCTTCACCTATTACGACACGGCCGACCAGGCGGGGGTGATCTTGCTGACCCGGGCAACCAATCTGCCCGGCAAATGATCCATTCACGCGAAGGTCGGGAGGCCGATGAGGATCGAGCGCGGGACGACTGGTGTGTCAGCTGCCCCGCAATTCCTGAAGCCGGTCGACCAGGAATCTGCCGCTGGTGATGATATGCATTTCCAAAAGGCTGACGGCGCGCAGCGTATCCTTGGCTTCGCAAAGTTCTATCAGCTGCCAGTGGTCGCGGTCGGACTGTACCTGTATCTCGGTGAGCGTCACCATCATTCGCGTGTAGCGCTCCAACTGCTGGTAGATGCGCCCCACCAATTCGATCGTCGCCTTGCGGCCGGACGGCGCGTAGAGCGCGGCGTGGAAGTTCCAGTTCAGCTGGTTCGAATACTCGCCTGTCTTGCCCTGTTCCTGATGCTGCTTTGCCCGCTCACGGGCAAGCGCGAGATCGGCATCCGTCATCCGTGGAATGGCAAGGGCAAGCAGCCATGTCTCGATCCGGGCCCGCAATTCGTAGAGCTCGAGGATCTCGTCCAGGGAAATGGAGGTGACGACAGCTCCCTTGTGGGAAACCAGCGTGACGAAGCCTTCCGAGTGAAGCTGATGCAGCGCCTCTCGCACCGGAATCCGGCTGACGCCGAACTCGGCAGCCAGATGCTCCTGCCGCAGCTGGAAGTTGGCCTCATACTCGCCGATCAGGATCTTCTGCCTGATGGCATCGGCGACCTGGGTCGAGATGGTTTTCTTCTGTACGAGCATGAATCAGCCTGGGGCGGCCGCCTTGTTTATTGATTGGCGCCGTTTTGATTGAAGAAGTGGACGCATAGCACCGTTGTCACGCCGATGCCATGTCGCCCGTTTCGCATCAGTAGACATGCTCCTCGATGGGCTGGTTGCTGGCGATCCGTTCATAGCGGAAGGCCGACAGGTCGATGGAGCGGTATTCGCCATAGGCAATGAGATCACAGACGCCGGATCCGGTTGCCGCCGCGTGCATCATGCCGTGGCCGCTGAAGCCGGTGGCCAGTATAAGGTTCGAAACCTCGGGGTGTCGGCCGATGATGCCGCTGTGGTCGAAAGTATTGTACTCGTAGAGGCCTGCCCAGGCGCGCAGCATCCGCAATTGTTCGAACCCAGGTACACGATGTGCCAGCGCCGGCCAGATCAGCTCGTCGAACAGTTCATAGTCCACCTCCAGGCCAAAATCGTCTGGCTCGTTCTCGCGCACCGGCGGGATGCCGCACAGGAAGAGCTGGCCTTCCGGCCGCAGCCAGAGGCCGCTTGTGTCGAAGACGAAGGGGCAGTTCTCGATTCTTGCCGGCGTCTCGAAGACGAAGACGCATCGCTTGCTCGGGACGACCGGCAGGTCGACGCCGGCCATCCGGGCGATGCCCGCGCTCCACGGTCCGGCGGCATTGATCACTGTTCCGGCGCCAAGCCGTTCGCCGTTGTCCAGCACCACTTCGCCGACCTTGCCGCGAGAGGCCATGGTCAGCCCGGTCACGGTCGCGGCGAGATAGTTGACGCCTTGCGCGCGCGCCTTTCGACGGAATGCCTGCATCAGGCCAGGGCCGTCGAACCAGCCTTCGCTGCCGAGGCCGAATGAGCCGATGGCGAGATCGTCCGTGTTGAGCCAAGGGAAGCGTTGTGCCAGATCGACCCGCTCGATCAGCTCGATGTCGATACCCATGTCACGCTGAACGCGGTTCTTGGCACGTTGCACCTCGATCCGCTCAGGGCCCGCCAGCACGAGATAACCGGGCTCATGCAGCCCGATGTCCGCCAACTCGTCGCCGATGGCAAGCCGCGTTCCCACCTGGCGCAGGAAGTCGATGCTGAACTTCGACATGGCGATGTTCGGCGGTGTGCCGAATTGCTGGCGTATGGCGCTGGTCGACAATGAGGACGAGGAGGCTGTGTAGTAGGGATCCCTCTCAACCACGGCGATCCGTCCTGCGAAATCAGGGTTGGCTGACAGGAAATAGGCAATCGAGCTGCCGACAACGCCGCCTCCGACGATCACCACATCATAGTTCGTGCCCATTCCAATCGTGTTCCCTATCTCGAATGTCATACGTGGCGGCGATAGATTGGATACTTTTTGCCTCAGCCCCGCCGTCACAGAGACACATAACCCGGTCTTTGGCGTAGAAAAAGGGGTTTGACGCGAAAATAAGAATACATTATCCAATTTATATCGAAACCCATCTGCCCGGCAAGGCCGCGGCAGAATCGTGCCGAGGATTGCTCCGTGGGTCTCATCGCTCCCCGTCTCGATGTCATCAAGCCAAGCCCCAGCATGGCGGTCACCGCGCGGGCCATCGAAATGCGGTCGGCAGGCATCGACGTCGTCAGCCTGAGTGCAGGAGAGCCGGATTTTCCGACGCCGCCGCACATCGTCGAGGCGGCCTATGCGGCTATGCGCAGGGGCGAAACCCGCTACACCGCGGTTGATGGCACGGCCGCACTGAAGCAGGCGGTCGCTGACAAGTTCAGGCGCGAGAACAGCCTCGACTACAAGCCGTCCCAGATAAGTGTCGCGGGCGGCGCGAAACAGATCATCTACAACGCCCTGCTGGCAACGCTCGCCCCCGGCGACGAGGTGGTTGTTCCAGCACCCTATTGGGTTTCCTATACCGACATCGTTCTGTTGGGCGAAGGCAAGCCCGTGGTGGTTGCCTGTGCGGAGGCGGATGGCTTCAAGCTGCGACCGCAAGCCCTGCGGCAAGCCATCACCGGACGCACCAAATGGCTGTTGCTTAACACTCCCTCCAATCCGACGGGCGCCGTCTACAGCTGTGACGAACTTGCCGGACTGGCCGAGGTATTGCTCGATCACCCGCATGTCCATGTGCTGACCGACGACATCTACGAGCACATCCTGTTCGACGGACGCACCTTCCATACCATCGCCGGTGTCGAGCCCCGGCTGAAGGACCGCACGCTGACGGTCAACGGCGTGTCGAAGGCCTATGCCATGACCGGCTGGCGGATCGGTTATGCCGGCGGTCCGGAGCCATTGATCCGCGCCATGGCGACCGTGCAGAGCCAGAGCACGTCGAACCCGTCATCCATCTCGCAGGCCGCGACCATAGCCGCGCTGGAGGGGCCTCAGGACTTTCTTCGTCCGCGGGCGCTTGAATTCCAGGTGCGGCGGGACCGTGCGCTGGAGCTGCTGCGCGCAATTCCCGGCCTCACTTGCCGGACGCCGGAGGGTGCCTTCTATCTCTATCCCAATTGCTCGGCCCTGATCGGCCGTCGCCGCCCGGACGGCACTCCCATCGGCAGCGACGACGATTTCTCGCTCTTCCTGCTCGACCAGGCGCGGGTCGCGGTTGTCCAGGGCTCGGCCTACGGCCTGTCGCCGCATTTCCGCATTTCCATAGCCACGTCGATGGACCTGATCGAAAAAGCGATCGGGCGCATCGCCGAGGCCGTCGAAGCGCTACGGCAGTGACGGCGATGGATCTGGACTTCGTCCAAAGGCTGATCGAGCTTGTCGCATGTTCGCCCATTGATGAACTGGAGATCGAGCGCGACGGCGTTCGCGTCCGTATTTCCAGACAGGCGGCGCCAACACAATCTGCGCCGCAGCCAAGGCCGACTTTAGGCGTCGCCGCCGCTACCCCAAATGCCGATCCGACAGCTCCTGCTACAGCGCGGCATTCGGTCCGGGCTCCGCTGACGGGCGTGTTCTACCGTTCCACTGCCGAGGGCGAGCCGCCGCTCGTTTCGGTTGGCGATGTGGTCGAGGAGGGACAGAAGATCGGCGTCCTCGAAGCCATGAAAACCTTCAATGTCGTGGAGTCCGATCGCACCGGACGGATCGTCCAGATTGCTCTCGACGACCATGCCGCGGTGCAGTCCGGCGATTTGCTGTTCGTTCTGGAAGACGTGGGCTAGGAACGATGTTCGATACCGTCCTTATCGCCAATCGCGGTGAAATTGCGCTACGCATCCTGCGCGCCTGCCGCGACCTCGGATTGAAGACGGTGGCGGCCTATTCGGAAGCCGACGCGAGCCTTCGCCATGTCGCGCTGGCGGACAAGGCGATCTGTATCGGACCGGCGACCTCGGCGAAGAGCTATCTCAACACCGCTGAGATCGTCGCCGCCGCGCAGCTCACCGGCGCGGGCGCAATCCATCCCGGCTACGGCTTCCTGTCGGAAAACGCGGCCTTCGCCGAGGCGGTCGAAAGTGCCGGCCTTATCTTCATCGGGCCGTCCGCAGCGGCGATCCGCGTCATGGGTGACAAGGTCTCCGCCAAGCGGGCGATGATCGCTGCCGGCGTTCCTTGTGTTCCAGGCGCGGAGGATGCGCTGCCGCAAGATGAGCAAGCGGTGCGTGCCATTGCCGGGACCGTCGGCTATCCGGTCATCGTCAAGGCGGCGGGCGGCGGTGGCGGGCGCGGCATGCGCATCGTGCGTGAGGAAGGCGCGCTCCTGGAATCCGTTTCGCTGGCGCGGGAGGAGGCAGGCCGGGCCTTTGGCAACCCGCAGGTCTATCTGGAAAAATTCCTCGAACACCCGCGTCATGTGGAGTTCCAGGTGCTGGCCGACCGGCATGGTGCGGCGGTCTGGCTTGGCGAGCGGGATTGCTCCATGCAGCGCCGCCACCAGAAGATCATCGAGGAGGCGCCTGCACCCGGTATCGCCCGCGAGGCGATCGCGGAGATCGGCGACCTGTGCGCCCGTGCATGCCTTGCCATCGGCTACACCGGCGCGGGCACCTTCGAGTTTCTCTACGAGGACGGTCGCTTCTATTTCATCGAGATGAACACCCGCGTGCAGGTGGAGCATCCGGTCACCGAGCTCGTTACCGGCATCGATATCGTGCGTGAGCAGATCCGTATCGCGCGTGGCGAACACTTGTCGTTTGGCCAGGAAGACATCCGCATTCAGGGCCACGCCGTCGAATGCCGCATCAATGCCGAGGATCCCTACAGCTTTCGGCCGCATCCAGGCCGGGTCGAGCGCTGGACGCCGCCGGGCGGTCCCGGGATCCGCGTCGAGTCGCATCTCTATTCCGGCTACACGGTGCCGCCGCATTACGATTCACTGGTGGCCAAGCTCTTGGCGCATGGGTCGACGCGGGCCGAGGCGATCCGGCGCATGAGCGGAGCGCTGGGCGAGATGGAGGCTGTCGGCATCGCCACCAACGCGCCGCTGCACGGCCTCCTCATGGAAGAGCCCGGCTTCACCGCGGGAGGCTTCGATATCCATCATCTCGAACGCCTGATCGAAGGCGGTTTTCTCAAGGGGCGGGGCGGCCATGACGGTTGAAGAGATCGAAAGGCTGGCCGCCTGCTGTGCAAGTGCTGATATCGGCGAGATCGAACTGGCGGAGGCCGGTTTTTCGCTGCGCCTGCGTATGCAATCCGTTGTTGCCGAAACGCTTGTGGCCGTGGCCGGAGCGCCGAAGGCCGAAACGGTCTTCAGGGGCGTACGCGCGCCTGGCGTCGGCGTGTTCCGTCTCAATCATCCAACCGCCGGCAACCTGGTCGCCGAACCCGGCCGGACGGTCCGCAAAGGCGAAACGGTTGGCGTCCTGCAGGTCGGTCCATGCCTGAAGGCCGTCGTCGCGCCGGCAGACGGCGTGCTGGGCGCCGCACTGGTCGAGGACGGTGCGGTCGTCGGCTACGGCACGCCGCTCTACGCGCTGGCATGAAGGAAAGCGCCATGACGAACAGTGGACTGCACGTCGATATCAATTCCGACGTGGGCGAGGGTTTCGGCGCCTACAAGCTCGGTGACGACGCGGCGATCCTCGATATCGTAAGCTCCGCGAACGTCGCCTGCGGCTTTCATGCCGGCGACCCGGAGATCATGGCGGCCACCTTCTCGATGGCGCATGAGAAGGGCGTCGCCGTCGGCGCGCATCCGAGCTTCGCCGATCTATGGGGGTTCGGACGACGCGTCATTCCGCACTCGGTGGGCGAAATCGAGAGGCTTGTCGCCTACCAGATCGGCGCGGCGCAGGCGCTTTCCGCCTATGCCGGGCATCCGATCCGCTACGTGAAGGCGCATGGCGCGCTGGGCAACCTTACGCAAACCGACCGTGGCGTTGCCGAAGCCGTGACACGCGCGGTCAAGGCCGTCGATCCCAGCTTGACATGCCTGGTTATCGCGCTGGGTTTCCAAGACCGGCTCGCGCGCGACGCGGGCCTGACGGTCAGGTCCGAGATCTTCGCCGATCGCGCCTATACGGAGGAAGGCTTTCTTGTCTCGCGCAAGCTGAAAGGTGCAGTCATCCACGATGCCGAGCAGGCAGCGGAACGGGTCGTGCGCATGGTCAAGCAAGGCGCCATCGAGACGGTTTCGGGCCAGATGCTGAAAACGCCGATCGACTCGATCTGCGTCCACAGCGACACGCCGGCGGCCGTCGCCATCGCTGCGCGCGTGAGGAGGCGACTGGAAGAGAGCGGCGTCAGGATCAAGGCGTTCTCGGAAGCGGCTTGATCCCGACCGGCCAGGCCATCGCCACCTCAGAACCAGACGTCGCTGAGCCGATGGCCACGCGGGTAGGGATCGGTCGGATCGAGGCCGTATTGGCCGATGCTGGTGATCCAGGCCTGTCCCGCGACAGTGACCACGACAGCGTCGCGATCGCCGACGCGCATATTCGCGATCACCCTGGAATCGAAATGGGTCCCGATGATGGACTTGTTGCGAAACAGCTCACCCTTGGCGATTTGCCCCTTTGCCGACATAACCGCCAGCCGCCCGGTGGTGCCAGTGCCGGTCGGCGAGCGGTCGAGCCTGCCATGCAGGCACACCGTGCCGTTGACGCTTTCCACGCGACCCTCAACGCGCTCGATCGGGCCTTCGAATATGACATTGGACACGTCGCGGATCTTCGGGTTCTCGGGATGCACCACCTTGAGCTGCTCGTTGACTGCCTTCTTGATGCGTTGGCCCATCAGCGACATCTGGTGGGCTTCGTCGGGTCTCACGTCGAAGCCAAGCGCGCGAGCATTCACATGGGCGAAAGTCATGCCGCCATAGGAAGTGTCGACGGTGATGGTGCCCAGCCCTTCGACCTCGACTGATGTGTCGAGGTGAAATGCAAAAGCCGGCACATTGGTGAACTCCACCTGTTTCACCTTGCCGTTCTCGCAGAGGCAGCGCACCTCGATCATGCCGGCCGGCGCTTCCATCCGCAGCCGCGTCTCGGGCTCCTGCATCGGCACGATGCCCGTCTCCAGCGCGACCGTGGCGACGCAAATTGTGTTCGAACCCGACATTGGTGGGTATTCGGTGCTTTCGAGGATCACATAGCCGAGGTCGGCCGAGCGGTCGCAGGGCGGCAGGATGATGTTGGCGTTGACGTAGGGCGCGCCGCGCGGCTCGAAGAGAACGAGTCCGCGTATATCGTCCATGTGCTGTTCGAGATATTCTTTCTTTTCGAACATGGTGTTACCGGGCACGTCGATGACCCCGCCGGTGACCACATTGCCGACTTCTCCCTCGGCATGGCAGCCGACAACCGTGAACGTTTTTGACCAGCGCATTTTTTCTCCTGAATGATGAGTTCCAAAGTCTCCCGCCGATGGCGGGATGAATTGCATCGCAACTCGGATGAGGTCGACGAATGACTTCAAACGCCGCCGAGTCCTTGTTCGAGAAAACGGTCGAGCTGGTCCATCTCCTGGGCTGAGAGGCTGATGCCGTCCTTCTCCGAGCTTGCGCGGGCAAGGAACCGCCGCTGCGAGGGCAGGCGCGCGCCTTGCCCAAGGATCGCCTCGAACAGAGCTTCAGCACGACCCAGCGGATTGCCGGATCGACCTGCCGCGAACGCTTGCGGCGAAAAGGCGATTACAAGCTCTCCATGCGACGGATAAAGCGTGGTGGTGCCGAGTAGATCGAGCGCCTCGGGGCTCGTCAGATCGCCGATCATGATCCCGGCCAGCAATTCGATCATCGTCCCGACAGCAGACCCCTTATGCCCGCCGAAGGACAGCATGGCGCCCGCCAGGGCAGCGTCGGGATCTGTGGTGGGCATGCCGTCGACATCGATCGCCCAACCCTCGGGTAGCGGCTTGCCTGCCCGGCGGTGCAGCTCGATCTCTCCACGCGCGGCAACCGAGGTTGCAAAGTCGAACACATAGGGCGGCTGTCCCTCGCGCGGCCAGCCAAAGGCGAAGGGGTTGGTGCCCAGCAAGGGTTTGTTGCCGCCGGTCGGGGCGACGGTGGCATAGCTCGGGCACATGGCAAGACCGGCGAGGTTTCTCTCTGCCAAGGCTTCGACCTCCACCCAGAGGGCGGAGAAATGCACCGCATCGTTGATGACGAGCGCTGCAATGCCGCAGGAGCGTGCCCGCTCGGCCAGCACGGGCAGGCCCAATTCGAAAGCCGGATTGGCGAAGCCGCCTTTCGCATCCACCTTCACGATGGCGGGCGCGTCCTGCGGCAGCAATTTGGGCACCGCGTCCGGCTTCACTTTCCCGGCCTTGATCGTCCGCAGGGCTCCTTCGATCCGGTAGACACCGTGTGACTTGCAAGCATCGCGTTCCGCCGCGACGATGACCCGTGCGATGGAACTGGCCTGGATAGGGTTCAGTCCGGCCTTGCGAAAAATTGCATCGACGCGCTCATGCAAGGCATTGATGGTGAGGACGGTATTGTTCATTTTTTCCTTCAGGGATTTTGGCTGCACTGCGACGCATCTGCGTCGTCAAGAAAAGTCCAGACCGCCGGCAAAAGCTCTTAAATCCTGTGCAAGCAAAGCGGGCTGCTCGAGGGCTGCGAAATGACCACCGCGCGGCATCGCTGTCCACCGGCGAATGTCCTTGAAGACGCGCTCGACCCAGCTCCTTGGGGGCATCGGCAGCTCTTTGGGAAATAATGCCACCGCAAGCGGGACGTTGATCGCCGTGCCGGGCGCGAATGCAAGCGGGCGCGCGCGCGTTTCCCAATAGAGGCGCATCGACGAAGCAACGGTCCGGGTGAACCAGTAAAGCGAGATGTTGGCGAGGATGTCGTCCCGCGAAAATGGGGCATTGCCCAGATCGCCATCGCAATCGCTCCAGTCGCGAAACTTCTCGATCATCCACGCTGCCAGTCCGACCGGTGAATCCGTCAGCCCGTAGGCAAGGGTCTGGGGACGCGTGCCTTGAATATGGCCGTATGCGCCATGAAGATCCGCCCACCTGGCTTTCCGTTCCAGGAAGGCGCGTTCCTCCAAAGTGACGTCGCCGTCCGGTCCCGGATCGTGTGGGGGCGAGTATGAGCCGGGAATGAAATTCAGATGTATCCCGGCGAGGCTGTCAGGATGGGCATGTGCCAGACATGTCGACACGCCGGCGCCCAGATCCCCGCCTTGCGCCAGATATCGTTCGTAGCCAAGACGGCTCATCAATTCGGCCCAAAGGTCGGCGACGGCGGACAGGTTGAGGCCAGGCCTGCTTGGCCGGCTCGAAAAGCCATAGCCGGGAATCGATGGGATCACGACGTTGAAGGCGTCCTCCTGCCTTCCGCCATGGGAAAGCGGGTCGGTCAGAAAGGGAAGCAGCTTGTGAAATTCGAAGACGCTACCTGGCCAGCCATGGGTGAGCAGGATCGTTTTGGTGGTTGCAACGGCGGCGCGTGCGTGGATGAAATGGATGGTTTGACCGCCGATATCCGTCCGGTAGTGCGGATGGATGTTCCAGACGGCTTCCTGCTTGCGCCAGTCGAAGCCGGAGCCCCAGTACTGCACAAGTCGTCGCAGCTCTTCGTACTCCGTTCCCTGGGCCCAGCCTATTGCCTGCAATTGGTCTGGCTCGCGCCAGTTTGAGATGCGCTTCTTCAATTCGTCGATATCAGCCTGCACAATCTGGATCGTGAAAGGGCGAATTTTCATGGACCCCTCTGCTCGCGGAAGATGAGATTTCGGGCGGCGACAAAGTCGAGGCGCCACTGCCGGCTCGCGCGAAGCGCTTCAGTCGAGGTTTCCATCGAGACAGGCAGGAAGCGCAGGCGCGCGCCCACCGGCGCCTGCGCCAGCCGCCAGAGATCGGCTTCGATTACCGTTGCGATCTTCGGGTAGCCGCCGCAAGTGTTGGCGTCCGCAAGCTGGATGATCGGCTGGCCGGACGGCGGCACTTGAATGGTGCCCGGCACGATACCGTGCGACAAGAGCTCCAGTGGCGACGTCAATGAAAGTGTTTCCCCGGAAAGGCGATATCCCGTGCGGTTGGCTTCGTTGGTGATGCTCCATTCGCTGCCGGTGAAAGCCGCCTGGGCCTCAGGGCTGAAGACATCGAACTCGGCAGCCGGCAGAACCCGCACGCCAATGGCGGAGGCAAAGCCATTCGCCATGCCTTGCCGCTCCTCCAGCGCCGCACCGAGACCGCCTGCGGGAAAGGAGTACTTCGCAGGGTTGAGCGCAAGTCGATCGCCGCGCGACAGACCGCGCCCGTCAAGCCCGCCGAAGCCGCCCTTCATGTCGGTCGCGCGCGAGCCCATGACGGTCGGCAGATCGAGCCCTCCAGCGAAGGCGATGTAGGAACGCGCACCCGCTCGCGGCGCTTCGAGCACAAGCGTCTCGCCCGCCTGGATCGTCGTGGCCCACCAGGGCGGGCAGGGGCGATCGCCGACGCTGATGGCGCAATCCGCGCCAGTGACGGCAATTGCGGTATCCACATGCGCGCGCAGCCGGAACGGATGAAGCGCGACCTCGATCCCGGCTGCCGAAGCCTCGTTGCCCAGCATGAGATTGGCGATCGCCAGCGCTTGCCTGTCCATGGCGCCGCCATGGCTGACCCCCAGCGCCAGATGGCCGGGCCGGCCGAGGTCCTGGACCGAGTTCGGCAAGCCGGTGGTGAGGATCTCGATCATCCCTCGATCCCTGTGATTGCGAATCGGATCTTATCTCCAGGCCTGAGCAGGACGGGCGATTCCGCCTGAATGTCAAAGAGCTTCAAGTCGGTATGCCCGATGGCATGCCATCCTGACGGCGCCGTCATCGGCATGATACCGGCCTGCGCGCCACCGATGATAACGGCGCCCTCGGCGAGTTTCAGCCGAGGCGTGCTCCGCCGAGCCCAGGCAAGCCGCGGGTCGAGGCCTGACAGATAGGGAAAACCCGGCATGGCGCCGATCGCGGCGACGGTGTAGATGGCCGCGGCGTGGCGCCTGACGGCCTCTTCGACAGTCACGCCGCAGTGTGCGGCCCAGCCGGCGAGATCCTCTCCGCGCGCGCCGCCATAGTCGACGGGAACGGTATGCTGCGTTCCGGTCACCGCACTGGCATCGGTGCTGGCCCAGATCGACTTCAGTCGCCCGTCGACGCTTCGTGCGTCGACCACCAGCGGGTCGAACAGCACGAGCAGATTGTTCATGCCGGGGACAGCTTCGCACACCCCCTCGATGGACAGGGCGGCATTGGCTACAGCCCAAACCAACTCCTGGGTGGCATCGTCGAAGGCGCCCTGCGCACCATCGACCAGCAGCGCGCCTGATCCCGCAAGGCTGATTTGGGGCGTATTGACGGCCATGTCAGTCCTTGACCGGCACCGTATAGTTCAGGATGAGACGGCCGCCATCGGGGTAGATGGTCTGGCCAACGATGTAGGAGGCGTCGTCGCTGGCTAGGAAGGACGCGACGCTGGCGATCTCCGAAGGCTCGCCACATCTCCCGCTCGGCGTGCGCGACAGGATGGTCTGGCGCTGCGTCTCGTTGGCCATGACCGAGCTCTTGACCATGTCGGTCAGGATCGTGCCCGGGCCGATGGCGTTGACGCGAATGTTGTGCGGGATCAGTCCGACAGCCATCACCGCCGTCAGTTGCTTGATGCCGCCCTTGGACACGGCATAAGCGACCGAATTGGGGATGGCCAGGATGGCGTTGATCGAAGACATGTTGATGATCGAGCCGCCACGTCCCTGCACGATCATGGCTCGTGCCGCCGCCTGGCCGAGAAGGAAGGGCGCCTTGAGATTGACACGCTGGACCCGGTCGAAGGCCTCCTCAGGGAAGTCGACGAAATCGTCCAGATGGATAACCCCGGCATTGTTGATGAGGACGTCCACGCTGCCAAAACTCTCCTTGGCCTTGGCAACGATGTCGGTTGCCATTTCCGTGGTGCATTCGGAGAGATCCGCCGATAGCCAGGCCGCGCGTTGGCCCAGACGTTCGGCATGTTCGCGCCCCCGATCGGCCTGCACGTCCACAAGCACGACATTGGCGCCATCGGCGTGAAAGCGCTCGGCGCAGGCAAGGCCCAAACCTTGCGCCGCCCCGGTGACGATCACGACTTTTCCTGCATGCTTCACGGCAAGGTCCTTTTCTAAGTTAATGGATATGTTATCCAACTTATCGCGAACTTCCGCACCATTGCAAGCCCGGATCGAGACGGCTGATTGATCGATATGGGCCTATTTCGCCCAAATTTGCGCAGCTTTCGGCTTTTTTCACCAGATCGCGCAATCCGGTTGACTTTCCCAAACTAATCATGATTGGATAATATATTCACAGTGGTGCCGATAGACGGGAGAGCCGGAGATGGCAGGTGGGCTTCGGGAAAGCGAAATGATCGACGCGTTCCGTGCTTTTGCGACGCCGTTGATCAGCGATAATCTCGCTCGTGTCCCCGGGGCTATCGGGCTGCGGCCGTTTCATCGTGCCAGCGGCGTCATGGCGGGGCGGGCGCTGACGGTCAGGACGCGCCCCGGCGACAACCAGTTCATCCATCGCGCGCTCGATTTGGTGCAACCCGGTGACGTCGTCGTCGTGGATGGCGGTGGCTATGAGGGGCGCGCGCTGGTCGGCGAGATCATGACGAGCGTTGCGGCCTCACGCGGCGCCGCGGGCATCGTCATCGACGGCGCCATTCGCGACGCGGGCGCCATCGGCCGCAATCCGTTTCCATGCTTTGCACGGTCGGCCATTCATCTGGGACCCTACAAGGATGGGCCGGGAGCCATCAACGTTCCCGTCTGTGTGGGCGGCATGGTCGTCAGTCCGGGCGACATCGTTGTCGGCGACGAGGATGGTGTCGTGGCGTTTCCGGTCGACGGCGCTGCCGCCTTGCTGGCCGCCGTCCGCGCGCAAGAGGCCCGCGAAGCCGAAATCATGCAGAGCATCAGGGAGAACCGCTATCAGGGGGCGTATGCCCGGGCCGCTGGCGGAAGTCATTGATCTGTCTGGTCAGATCCCGACGGTGCAGATCAGATTGCTGGCTCGGGATCTTCTGAACATGACCATCCCGAACCTTCCGCGAACGGTTCGGCAACAAGGCAGAAGAATGCATTCCGGGCACGCTGCCCGGATGCGCCAACAGGGGAAAATGGAGAGAAAAATGGTTGATTTCTTCAAGAAGCTTGCTTGTGCCACCGCCTTTGCCGGGCTGGGGATGACTACCGTGGCCTTGGCTGCCGACATCAAGATCGGCATCGTGGCCCCAATGACTGGCCAATTGGCCAGCGAAGGGCAGGATATGGAGAACGCCGTCAAGATGGCGATCGATGCCGCCAATGCAAAGGGCGGCGTCAACGGCGACAAGATCACCACCACCACCGCCGACGATGCCTGCGATCCGCAGCAGGCGGTGACGGCGGGCAGCAAGCTCGTCTCGGAGGGCGTGACCGCCATCGTCGGCGGCTACTGTTCGGGCGCTGTCTTGCCGACATTGAAGATCTATGGTGACGCCGGCATTCCCTTCGTCATCATCGGCGCGAATTCGACCAAGCTGGTCGCCGCCAATCAGGGCAATGCCTTTCTCGCCAATTCAACCGGTGACATGCAGGCGATAACGGCCGTCGAACTCTTCAAGAAGAACGGCTACAAGAAGATCGCGGTCATAGACGAAGGCGACGCCTATTCGTCCGACCTCGCCAAGCTGACCGCCGAAGCCTTCAAGAGCGCCGGCGGCGAGATTGCCGCCAAGGAAACCACCACCGCCGGCGAGCAGGACTATTCGGCGGTCGTCACCAAAGTCAAATCGAGCGGCGCGGACGCTGTCTTCTGGACCGCCTATCATGCCGGGGGCGCCTTGCTCACCAAGCAGCTTCGGCAGGCAGGGTTCCAGGGCGGCATCGTGCTGGGCGACGGCAACAACTCCCCGGAATATCTGGAGATCGCCGGCTCGGCGGGTGAGGGCGTGTACCTATTGTCCCCGCCGACCGTCGACCTCTTGTCCGGCGCGGGCGATTTCAAGGCCAAGTACAAGGAAGCCCACGGCCGCGACGCCGGTGCCTATGCAGCTCTCTCCCACGATGTGGGTGACCTGATCGTCGATGCTATCGCGCGGGCCAAGTCGGCGGATCACAAGGCAATCGTCGGGGCGCTCAAGGCCAGCGACTTCAAGGGTCTCGCCGGTGAAATCAAGTTCACCGACAAGAACACGCTGCAGACGTCCAACTTCCGCCCGGTGATTGCCAAGGGCGGCAAGTGGGTGGCTGTCGAGTAAGGTCAAGGCAGTCTTCACGCCGAGGCGGGGCTGGCGCCGCCTCGGCGGCGCTATTTGCCGATTGTCTGGCACACCTGACGCCGCCCAGCCAAGACTTCTCAATTCCGCACCCGGAGCATCAATGACGCTCGACCTGATTATTCAGCAACTGGTGAACGGCCTTATCGTCGGCTCGTTCTATGCCCTGATCGCGCTCGGTTACAGCATGGTCTTCGGTGTCATCAAGCTCCTGAATTTTGCCCATGGCGACATCTACATGAGTGGGGCTTTCGTCGGCCTTATTGTGTTTTCCTCCGTGGGCATATGGATCGGCAATGGCTGGCTGGGTGTCGTCAGCGCCCTGCTGGTGTCGATGCTGGCTGTCGGCTTGCTCGGCGTTGTCATCGAGCGCTTCGCCTATCGGCCGATGCGCAACGCGCCGCGTCTCTCCATCCTTATCACGGCGCTCGGTGCCTCGATGGCGCTGAACGGCGCGGCACTCGCTTTCACCGGCGGAAGACACTACGCGTTCAATACGGACCTCGGTTTTGCCGGTGTTGATATCTCCTCGGTCCACATCACTTACACACAGATGGTGCTTGTCGCCGCCTCCATCTCCCTGATGGCCGGGATGCAGATATTCATCTCGCGCACCATGTACGGCAAGGCGATGCGCGCGGTGTCCATCGACATGGGCGCAAGTCGCCTGATGGGCATCGATGTCGATCGGGTGATTGCATTGACCTTCTTCATGGGCTCGGCGCTCGCCGCCGGCGGCGGAGTTATGGCCGGCGCCTACTATGGCAGCGTCCATTTCTTCATGGGATTTATCATGGGGCTGAAGGCCTTCACCGCCGCTGTCATAGGCGGGATCGGCAGCGTGCCGGGCGCCATGCTTGGCGGCTTGCTGCTTGGCCTGCTTGAGGCTTTCGGCTCGTCCTTGCCCTTCGTTGGCTCGGAATGGCGCGACGTCTTCGTATTCGGCGCGCTGATCCTGTTCCTCGTTTTCAAGCCAACCGGCATTCTCGGCCGCTCAATCGTGGAGCGGGTCTGATGACCGACGAAACAAGAATCTTGCCGGCCGTCCAGCAAACGCGATTGATGCGCCCTTGGTTTGTGTTTCCTGGGCTGGCGGCGCTCGCCTGCGCGGTGATGCTGCCCCAATTTGCCAATGCTTATGTGACCGAGGTGGCAACCACCGCTCTGCTCTATGTCGTGTTATGCCTCGGCCTGAACATTGTTGTCGGCTATGCAGGCTTGCTCGACCTCGGCTACGCCGCCTTCTTCGCGGTGGGCGCGTACACAACAGGGATTTTGACGGCGGAGTTCGGTTTCAATTTCTGGCTCAGCATTCCGGTTGCCATGGCGGCAGCCTGCGTGGCTGGCATCATCATTGGCGCTCCAACATTGAGGCTGCGCAGTGACTATCTGGCGATCGTGACGCTGGGCTTTGGTGAGATCGTGCGTATCGTCGCCCGCAACCTCGATATCACCGGTGGCGCCAGCGGCCTGATCGGTATCGAGCGACCAGAGCTCTTTGGCATCAAGCTAATGCAGGTGCAGCACTTCTACTATGCGTTCCTGGTGCTCGCTCTGCTCACCGCTTTCGTCTGCCTGAGTGTGGAACGATCGCGCATGGGACGTGCCTGGTTCTACGTTCGCTACGACGAGGACGCTGCTGCCGGCATCGGCATCAACCGGGTCTCGGCCAAGCTGCAGGCCTACATGATGGGAGCCGTGATCGCTTCCGTGGCCGGATGCCTCTACGCCGCCAAGATGACTGCCATCTCGCCGGAAAGCTTCACCTTCAACCAATCGCTTCTCATCCTTCTCGGCGTCGTCCTGGGTGGCATGGGGCGCATTCCCGGTGTCGTGCTTGGCGCTGTTCTGGTCGCCCTGCTTCCAGAGGTACTGCGCGGGGCAGGCACCTATCGTCCGCTGGTGATCGCGATCGCGCTGCTGGCGATCATGCTCTTCAGGCCGAACGGTCTGTGGCCGGACAAGCGGGTTTGACCATGGCCTTGCTGGAAGTCAGCGATCTGCGTCTCAGCTTTGGCGGCTTGAAGGTCCTTGATGATATCTCGTTCTCGGTGGAGAAGGGCGCCATAAACAGTCTTATCGGGCCGAACGGGGCCGGCAAGACATCGCTCTTCAACTGCCTGACGGGATTCTACAAGCCAAAGGGCGGCTCGATCAGGCTGGGCGGCCGGCCGATTGCCGGTTTGCCGCCGCATCGCATCACCGCGCTCGGCCTTGCCCGCACATTTCAGAACATCCGGCTGTTCAAGGAAATGTCCGTTCTGGAGAACGTCATGTCCGGCCAGCACTGCCGCAGCCGCCACGGCATTATCTCGGCGATCTTGCATTTGCCGTCGCAGCGGCGCGAGGAGGAGAATATCCGCGCAGTCGGGATGCACTGGCTCGATTTCGTCGGCATTGAGGAGCATGCGCATCGTCTTGCAGGGGGGCTTTCCTACGGCGATCAACGGCGGCTCGAACTGGCACGGGCTCTGGCGTCGACGCCAGAGCTCATCCTGCTGGACGAACCCGCCGCCGGCCTGAACGAGCGTGAGAAGCTGGAGCTGGTAGATCTGATCCGCCGTATCCGCGACGAGACCGGCGTCACGGTCCTGCTGATCGAGCACGATATGGGCCTTGTCATGCAGGTCTCGGAAAAGATCGTGGTGTTCGACTACGGCCAGAAGATCGCCGACGGCACGCCAGAGGCCGTACGTGCGGACCCCAAAGTCATCGAAGCCTATCTCGGTACGGAGGATTGATGGACTCCGATATTGTTCTTTCCGCCGATCGCATCGTTACGCGCTACGGCGGCATCGAGGCCCTTCATGGCATCAGCCTTTCGGTCAAGCGCGGTCAGATCGTCGCCCTGCTCGGTGCGAATGGTGCCGGCAAAAGCACGACCTTGCGCACGCTGTCCGGCCTCATTGCAGCGTCCTCTGGAAATGTCCGCTTCATGGGTGAGGACATAACCAAGGTTCCTGCTCACCGTCTGCCTCACCGCGGGCTCGTCCACGTCCCCGAGGGGCGGCGCATTTTCGGCGACATGACGATCAAGGAGAACCTTGACCTCGGCTCATTTACGCTCGCCGACGACGTAGAGCGCCGCCGGCGGCTGGATCACGTTTTTGAACTCTTCCCCATCCTGGCGCGCAGACAGAATGGCGAGGCAAGGAACTTGTCGGGGGGAGAGCAGCAAATGCTGGCGATCGGCAGGGCTTTAATGGCCGCGCCCAATGTGCTCTTGCTCGATGAGCCGTCAATGGGCCTGGCGCCGCAATTGATCAAGGAAGTCATGAACATCGTCCAGCGCCTCAATCGCGAAGGCGTGACCATCTTGCTTGTCGAGCAGAACAGCAAAGTCGCCTTGAAATTCGCCGACTACGGCTATGTTCTCAAGGCCGGGCGCATCGTTCTTGAGGGACGAGGCAGTGATCTTGCGAGCAACGAGGCCGTCATCAGCGCCTATTTAGGCGGTGTTGCCGCCTAGCACCGTACGAACGATGAGAACTCCGTCCGTGTTACTTTACCGGGAGCAGGTGATCCTGCAGGCGGTTCCAGGGGTGCATGCGGTTGGCGACCTGCACCGCGATCGGGTGAAACGGAACTGGCTTCATGTTCGTGACCGGCAGCGACATCTGCTCATCCGTGCGCCGACCTGCCGCCCAGCGGCCGATTTCCTGGCCAAGTGACATCGAAAGTGCCACGCCACGACCGGAATAGACGCCCCCAAACACAAGACCGGGCGCCAGGCGATAAAGGCGCGGCCTGCGGTCGGGCACCACGGCGAACGTCCCGTGCCAATATTCGGTCATTCTTGGCTCGCCGCCAAATGCAGCAAAGGCCCTGCTGAGCATGCGCGATACCTTGGCGCGGCCGCGATCGGCCTCGTCGAACCAAAATGTATGCGTACCACCGCTCACCAGCCGATTGTCACGGTCATAGTGGAAATAGCGGATGTCATTGCGCATGTCGGATACGGCCGGATTGCCGACGAGGATTTTTTCGCGCATTTCCTCCGGTAGAGGATCGGTTGCCGCCTGGAACACCTTGAATGGCACGAGCGTCCTCTTCAGCCCTGGCCAGATGTCATTGGTCAACGCATTCGTCGCCAGCACCACTTCCGATGCCGTGACGCTTCCCGATTGAGTGAAGACGCGCCAGCCGCTTTCCACCTTCTCGAGCCGCGTCGCACGGGAGTTCTCGCGGATGGTCACGCCTTCGCGCTCGAGCGCGGCCGCAAGACCGATGGTCATGGCAAACGGATTGATGTGGCCCGAATTGTGCACCATCCAGCCGCCGAGATAGGGACTGCCGATGCGCGCAGTGACTTCGTCGCGGTCAAGGCTGGAGACATTGGCGCCGAAGGCTTTCCACTCCTCGCAAAACTGGCGCGTGCGAATAAGCGTCGCCTCGGTGTGCGCCGGCTGGATCCAGCCTTCCTGCACTTGGTGGGCATCGATGTTGAAGCGCTGCATCAGGCCGAAGGCGACGCCGGCCGCGTCTGCCACCATGCGGTTGTAGCGGTCGCCGATGGTTTTGCCATACGCCGCTTCGAACTCCGAAGGCGATGCCTTGGAATGATGCGAGATGACGAGGCCGTTGTTGCGGCCGGATGCTGCCGATCCGATCTCGTTGCCTTCGAGGAGGATCACATCGACGCCGCTGTCGCGCGCCCCCAGCGCTGCGGCCATGCCGGTGAAGCCGCCGCCGACGACCAGCACGTCCGTCTTCAGGTCGCCTTGCAGCGCGGGAGCCGTTTGGCGCACGTTCGCAGTCTTGCGCCAGAGATGCGGGGTTTTCCAATCGACTTCAAACATGAAGCACTTCCTCGGTGACCCCGCCGAGATAGTGCTCGCTCAATGCCGAGTGCGCGGCCATTTCCTGCGCTGGCCCATGCAGCTTCACTCTGCCGGTGTTCAAGAGATAGGCGTAGTCGCCGCATTCAAGCGCGAGCTGAACGTTCTGCTCGACGAGCAGGATGGAAATGCCGTTGCGCGACAGGTCGAGGATGATGCGGAAGATCTGGTGCACGATCTTCGGCGCAAGGCCGAGAGACGGTTCGTCGAGCATCAGAAGTTTCGGCTCGGCCATCAGCGCGCGGCCGATCGCAAGCATCTGCTGCTGGCCGCCGGACATGCGGCTCGCCAAGCCGTTGCGCCGCTCCTTTAACACCGGAAAGAGATCGAATGCCTCGGCGCGCAGCGTTTCGAAACTCTTGCCGCCACGGCCGATATGGGCAGCGACCAGATTTTCCTCGACCGTGAGGCGCTGGAAGATCTGCCGGCCTTCCGGGCAATGAGTGATGCCGAGGCGCACGACCTGCTCGGGCCGCATGCCGGTGATGTCGCGTCCTTCGAAGGTGATGCTGCCTGCGGTCGGACGCGCCACGCCGGAGATGGAGTTGAGCAGCGTCGTCTTGCCGGCGCCGTTCGGGCCGAGCACGACGACGATCTCATGCGGATCGACTTCGAGGTCTATGTCTTCAAGAACGCCGACGCGCCCGTATCCCGAGCTGAGCCCGGCGATCCTGAGCAGCGGCTCGGATGTCGTCGATGTCATTGGCGGTTCCCAGATAGGCGAGTTGGACCTCGGTGCTGGCCTGCACCTCGGTGGGCGTGCCTCGAAAAAGCAGCTTTCCGTGATGCATGACGATGATGCTGTCGCAGAGCGCCATGACCAGATCCATGTCGTGCTCGACGACGATCATGATCCGGTCGGGCGAACGCAGTGCGGTGAGTTTGGCAGTCAGCTCCGCCGTCTCGTGATGGTTCAATCCGGCGGCGGGCTCGTCAAGCAGCAAGACGCGCGGGTTGCAGACCAGCGCGCGGGCGATTTCAAGCATGCGTTGCCGGCCATAGGGCAGGCCGCCGGCATCGGCCTCGGCGTAGCCCTGCAGGTCGAAGAAACGCAATATCTCCATGCATTTTTCGCGACGGCGCTGCCGCTGGGCTGTGGCGTAGGGCGGCCAGACCACTTCCTTCCAGGTCCCAGCGACCTCGGCGGGATAGAAACAGACTTCGAGGTTCTCGATCACCGTCATCTGATCGAAGAGGCGGATGTTCTGATATGTGCGGGCGATACCCGAATTGGCGATCTGGTATTTCTTGAGCGTATCGAGGCGCTTGCCGTCGAGCGTGATCGACCCTGAGGAGACCGTGTAGGAGCCCGCGGTCATGTTGATGAGCGTCGACTTGCCGGCGCCGTTCGGTCCAATCACGCCGTGGATCATGCCGGGGGTGAAGGAAGTCGATACGTCGTCGATGGCGACGACCTCGCCATACTCCTTGCGAAGGCTCTGAAAGACCAGCGTCATTTTCCGAAGAGCCCCCGGATGAGCTTCTCAGGCCCGAAACTGCGCGGCACGATGCCGGCCGGGCGCACGATGATAAGGAAAATCATCAGCAGCCCGAGGAAGAGGATGCGCCATTCGGCGAATTCGCGCAGCACTTCCGGCAGCAGGATCAGGATCGCCGCGCCGGCGACGATGCCGAGAATGTTGCCGATGCCGCCAACCACGATCATCAGCACGATCAGCACGGATTCCTGAAGCGTGAAGCTCTCCGGGCTGACGAAACGCTGAGAGGCGCCGAAGATCGCGCCGGCGATCGAGCCGATCGTCGCGGATGTGGCGAAGGCGGCGAGCTTGGCGTTGGTCGTGTTGATGCCGATGCCGCGCGCGGCGTCCTGATCTTCGCGGATCGCGGCCCAGGCCTTGCCGAGGATGGAACGTTCCAGTCGCCAGGCCACCACACCGGCAATGACGACGACGACAAGCAGCAGCCAGAAGAACTCGACGGGGCGGGCGATCTGCAAGCCGAGGATCGAGGCCTTGTCGAGGCGGGCGATGCCTTGCGGCCCGCCGGTGAGCCAGTCGAGATTGTTGATGATGATGCGGATGATCTCGCCGAAGCCGAGCGTGACGATGGCGAGATAATCGCCGCGCAGCCTGAGCACCGGAATGCCGAGCAATATGCCGGTTATCGCGCCAAGGCAGGCAGCGATGACCAGAATAAGCAGGAAAGGCAAATGCAGGTCGAACTGGGGGCTGGCCAGCAGCGCATAGGTGTATGCGCCAACCGCATAGAACGCGACGAAGCCGAGATCGAGCAGTCCCGTGTAGCCGATCACGATGTTCAGGCCGATGCCGAGCAGGATGTAGATCAGCAGGCTGTTGATGACGCGGACGTAGTAGTTGGGCAGAAAGGGCGTCGCCACGATCAATGCGATTGCTATGGCGAAGACGAGAAGCGGAACGATCCGGCTTGAACGCGGCCTGACAGCGGTGCGAGCCTCGGCAACGGACATCAGAACTCCCTCTTGTACACGACGCTTTCCTCGGACACGGTCTCGCCCAATATGCCGGCGGGACGAACGAGAAGCACGAGTATGAGGATCGCGAAGGTGAGCACGTCGCGATATTCGGTGCCCAGCACGCCATGGGTGACGACAGGCAGCAGCGCGGTTCCGCCAACTTCGACGAAGGCGAGGATGAAGGCGCCAAGCATGGCGCCGGGAATGGAGCCGATGCCGCCGAGGATCGCGGCTGTGAATGCTTTCAGTCCAATGACCGCGCCCATGGTCGGCGACATGATGCCGTAATAGCTGGCATAGAGGATGCCGCCCGCCGCGCCGAGCAACGGCCCGACGAAGAACACCATCGAGATCGCGCCGTTGACGTTGATGCCCAGGAGCTGCGCCGTGGGGCGGCTTTCCGATACGGCGCGCACGATGATGCCGATACGGCTGCGGTTGACGAGGAAATGGAGGCCGAACATCAACACGAAGGCGGCGACCAGGATGCCGATCTGCATCGAGGTGATGGTGCCGCCCATCACCTCGTAGCGGACGACGGGAAAGAAGCTCGGGAAGGCGACCGGCTGCGGGCCGGCGAGAATCTGTATACCGGTAACCAGCGAAAGCGAGACGCCAAGCGAGGAGAGCATCGGCGCAAGGCGGGTGGAGTTTCTGAGTGGCTTGTAGGCAACTCTTTCAATGCCGACGCCCACGGCGCCGACCAGGAAAATCGCTATGACAAAAGCCATGGCAAGCGCAATGGCGCCTGCCATGCCGACATCGCCGACGAGCATGCTGAGCAGCAGAAAGGCGACATAGGCGCCGAGCATGAACATCTCGCCATGGGCGAAATTGATCATGCGCAGCACGCCGTAGACCATGGTGTAGCCGAGCGCGATCAGCGCGTAGATGGAGCCGATGGTCAAGGCATTGACCGTCTGTTGAATGAGGTTTCCCAGCATGGGCTGGCGTCCTGTGCAAGGGGTTCCGATCGACCGGTCGAGCCGGAAAGACAAGCGCTCGACACGGCCGCCGCACGTTGTCAGGCGAGGCCGTCGACAGGCAATGGGAGCCGCATGCGAACGGCAGGCAGCTCCGGCGCCAGGCTGCTATTTCGAGCCGACAAGCTGGAAGTTCGACCCATCGACCTTGTAGAGGTAGGATGGGGCGACTTTAAGTTCGCCTGTCTCGTCGAATTCTAGGTCACCGACAGCGGTCTTGACCTTGACTGCGTGCAGCGCCGCGTTGAGGTCCTCGCGCGTCAGGCCCTTGGTCGTCTTCAGCACCTGCTCGAGGATCTGGCCCTGGACATAGCCGTAAATCGAGTACGGGCCGGCTTCCTCGCCGTACTTGGCCTTGTAGGCCTTGGCGAAATCGGCAATTGCCGGCGAGGCATCCATCGGCGGCACCTGGATGGCGACGAGCGTGCCCTGGACGCTAGGTTCGCCAGCCTGCTTGATGAGGTCCGGCGTATAGCCGCCGTCGGGCACGATCAGCGTGGCGGTGATGCCCTGCTCATGCATCTGCTTTGCAAACAGCGCCAGCTGCGGCATGACGGCGCCGAGATAGATCACGTCAGGCTTCTTCGGTTTGATTTGCGCCAGGACAGCGGTGAAGTCCACGTCGCTCGGCGCAACGGCAATGGTGTTGAGAAGCGTGCCGCCGCCAGCCTGGAAGTTCTTGGCGAAGATTTCGGAGATTCCCTGCCCGAAAACCTGCTTGTCGTTGACGACAAGGGCGGTCTTAGCGCCAAGCTTGCCGATCGCGTATTCGGCCGGCAGCAGCGCGCCGGCGAGGTCATTGGCAACCGGACGTACCATGAACTGGTAGCCCTGCTTGGTGAGCGAGGGGTTGGAGCCGAAGGTCATCGTCGGCAGCGTGCAGTCCTCGTAGATCGGCAGAGTTGACTGTGCGACGCCGGAATTGAAGTTGACAAGGCCAAGGACCACCTCGTCATTGTCGCAAAACTTCTGCGCCACGAGCGTTCCCTCGCGCGGGTCCGCCTTGTCGTCTTCCTGCTCATAGGCGACGGTCACCCCATTAACCCCGCCGTCGGCGTTCAGCTTGTCGACGTAGAGCTTGAAGCCGTTATGCCATGTGGTGCCGAAATAGGCCTGCGGGCCGGAGAGCGGAGCCGACAGACCAACCGTGATCTGCTCGGCCATGGCCGGCGCTGCGAACAGCGATGCTCCGAAAAGAAGTGCGGCGGTAAATTTCTTCATGATGGTTCCCCTTGACTACTGATCACTACGGGAGCGGCCGTTGCGGTCTTCAACTCCCTTGTGATCCATCGAAGCAGACAAAGAGGCTGTCGTCAAGAAAGTGTCGACACTATTGCGTTCAATTTTGTGGTCAGATACCGGTTAGACGTCGCGAGTCCTTCGGCGGCGCTTCAGTTCGGCGCCATTGTCGGGCGCGAAAACCCTGAGCAGGGCGTCCTTGAGCGCTTGCTGCGTGGCGGAGACGGTCATTTCGATATGTTCGCGCAACAGTTTCGCGCCATTCTCCGCATCGCGCTTGACGGCGGCGTCGACGATTGCCGAGTGGGAGGTGATCTGCGCCCTGTCATGCGAGGGGTGTTCGATCTGGATGCGCCTGATGAAGCGAATGCGCGCATTGATGGAAGCAAGCTGGCCGACGATTTCCGGATTGCCGGAAAGTTCGGCGATGAGCAGATGAAAGCCTTCGTCCTCCGCCAGGATGATGTCCGGCGGCTGGTTCGGGTAGACATCGACGATCGCTTCCCAATACTGCCGCAAACGGTCGATCTCGCTGTCATCCGCGCGCTCGCACATCAGTTTGAAGGCGGCGCATTCGATGATGGAGCGCAATTCGTAAAGGTCGAGCAGGCCTTCGGTGCTGAGGCTCCTGACGAAGAAGCCGCGATTGGGCGTCAGCGAAACGAAGCCTTCCGAGGCAAGCCGGTTCAGCGCCTCCCGGATAGGGGTGCGCGACACGCCGAGGCTGCGCGAAAGCTGAACCTCGTTGATGCGCTCGCCGGGCTTGAGCTTGAACTCGACGAGAAGCTTGCGGATGGTGTTGTAGGCGCGTTCGCTGCTGTCGGCGGTGCGGCGCGTTTCGGCGTCGTTCGCAAGCGACGGCTCGCTGTCGGCGCCGGTCTCGGCTCGTTCGGTCATGAAGATTCCAATCTGATTTGTCTACAGGCGGTGTCGACACTTTGATGCGCCTTTGTTTCCCAACTTTCTGTGAATGGCAAGCGGCAGGTTCGAACCCCGGAGACAACAATGATCATAGGCATTCTTGGCGTCGGGCATCTGGCGGCGTCCATGCTGGCTGGTTTCCTGCGTTCCGGGCTCGACCCCGCAGCAATCCTCCTGTCTCCACGTGGCAAGGCCGCGGTGCTTTCCGCCCGGCACGGCTTTCAGCTTGCGGCCGACAATCGCGACCTCGTCGAACGGTCGGACGTCGTGGTTCTTTCCGTGCGGCCTCAGCACGCGCCGGAGACGGTTGCAGGCTTGCCGTGGCGTATCGGACAGACAGTGGTTTCGGTTTGTGCCGGCGTGCCTTTGTCGCGGCTTGATGTTGCACCCGCGCGCGCCGTGCGCGCCATGCCGTTCACCGCTTCCGAGATCGCCGCAAGCCCGACGGTCTATTTCCCCGACGTCGGAGAGGCGCGGGCGGTTCTCGATCGGCTCGGACCCTCGATCGCGCTCCCCAGCGAGAATGACTTCGAGGTGGCGACGGTCAGCGCCGCAGTGTACGGCTGGGCGCAGGATCTGATCCGCAAGACGGCTGAATGGTCGAGTGCCGAAGGCCTCGACCCGGCAATTTCCCGCCGGCTGGCGGCCATGACCTTCGTGGCGGCCGGGCAGCTGATTGCCGAGAAGGACGAACCGATGGACCAGATGCTCGAAGAACTGGTGACACCGGGTGGCATCACCGAAAGGGGACTGCAGGTTCTTTCACTACGCGGCGTGCCAGCGGCGTGGGAGGAAGCTTGCGTAGCGGTGCTCGACAAATTGACCAAGCGACGATTTGATGCCTAAGCGCGTCGCCGACGCCACGCGTCAGCGTTGCGGCGCGGGCGGATAGATCTGGCCGCCTGATGCCTGTTCGCTTGGCGCGACGATCAGTTCGGCGATATCGACGTGATCGGGCAAACGCAGCGCGGAAACGAGCACGGTGGCGATGTCTGCCGGCCCAAGCGGCCGCTGTTCGGAATACATGCGTTTGCGCAGGCCTTCGCGGTCGCCGTCGAACGCCTTCAGGTAGAAATCCGTTTCCACGCGCCCGGGAGCGATCTCGGTCAGCCGTACCCCTGTGCCTGCCAGATCAAAGCGCAGGATGCGGCCGGCCTGCGAGAGGCCTGCCTTGGCCGCGCCATAGGTCGTCGTGCCTGGAAAGACGCCGCTTGCCGCAGTGCTGGTCATGTTGAAGATATGACCACGCTTGCGCGCGATCATGCCGGGCAACAGCAGGCGGATGAGCTGCAGCGGCGCGGTGAGGTTCAGCGCCACCACCTCGGCTGTCTCTTCCGCGCTCTGCTCATACAGGGGACGCACGGTTGCCAGACCGCCGGCGTTGTTGACCAGCACATCGATTTCAGCCGCGCCGAGCGCTGAGGCGATCGCTTCATGGTCGCGCACATCGGCGACAAGCGGCTTTACATTTGGTCCGAGGCGCTGCTGCAGGACCCGCAGCGCGTCGTGGCTGCGCGCGAGCGCATGGACCGTCAATCCTTCCGCGATCAGGCTCTCGACGATTGCCGCACCGATGCCTTTCGAGGCGCCGGTGACGAGGGCGGTGCGGTAGTTCATGGCCGTTCTCCTGAACCGTGATGATTAGAGTGCGCCGCGTTCGGCCACCGTTTTCAAAATGCCGACGAGGCCGGCTTCGCGCGCTGCCTTCAGTTCCTCCTGGCTGCGTCCGTCGACCGCAGCACCCGTCGAAGTCGTGATCGCGCCGATCGTCTCGTCATCGAGCTTGGCGTCGAGCAGCGTGTCCCAGATCGCCTGATATGTCGGGCCATATTTGCGCAGAAAGTCCTCGATGCCGTCGGCGTTAAGGCTGTTGGAAATGAACGAACCCTGCAGCGTCCATTTCGGTCCCGGCCCGTACATGAAAGCGCGATCGACATCCTCGACGGAGGCGACGCCATCGCGCACCAGCGCGATCGCCTCGCGCCACATCGCGCCCATCAGGCGCAGGGCAATGTGGCCTGTCACTTCGCGGTTGAGCGTCACCGGCTTCTTGCCGATCGCTTCATAGATCGCGCGTGCCTGGGCGATTGCCCGCGGATCGGTTGCCTTGCCGCCGACGATTTCGACCAGCGGCATCAAATGCGCCGGGTTGAAGGGATGACCGAGCACGATGCGGCCGGGCAGGCGGCATTCGGCCTGCATGTCGGACACGAGCAGGGCCGAGGAGGAAGACGCGATGGCGATCTCATCGCCGATATGATCTTCGATCTCGGCCAGCAACCGGCGCTTGAGAGCTAGGTCCTCGGGACCGTTCTCCTGCACGAAATCGACGCCTTCGAGTGTCTCGGCCAGGGTCGGCAACAAACGGATCGGACCCGGTGCGGGCGAAGGCCCCTTCAACGCGTCAAGGTCGGCCATGAGTGCAGGCAGCGCTTCGCTGAAAGCTGCCTCGCGCCGTTCCGTCGGGTCGAATACGCGCACCGCGTGGCCGGCATGGGCAAAGCAGGCCGTCCAGCGCTGCCCGATCACACCGAAGCCGACGATGCCGATGGTCAGCTTTTCCATTACGCGGCTCTCCTGCCATCAAGCGCTGCACGGAAGGCTTCATTGAGGTCGTTCCACGGGATCAGCAGGTCGAGCCAGGCGCCTACTCGCCCGGCCACCAGGATTGCCTCGTCGATCAAGGCATCGAAAGCATGTCCTTCGCCCATCGCCGCCTTGAGCCGGAAAAGCAGGGCCGGCGTTTCCTCCATGTGGCAGAAGTCGCGCAGGCGTGTCGCGGCCTTGTCGAGCGCGAGGGCGGCCGCCTGGCGTCGCACTGCTTCGTCCTTGCCGCGTTCGGCGCGAATCCACCACAGGAATTCATGCAGCACCCGGGCTTCCGACTCCGCGGTGAAGACGGGGCCTGCCGGATGCATGATGGCGCGGGACGTGGTGATACCACTGATGTCGGCGGGACAAGCCGCCCACAGCGCCTTGCGTGCGGCGACGATATCTTGCGGCAGCAGCGTCAAAGCCGATGGCTCCGGCGCCACGCCATCCGATCTGCCAAGCGTGCCGTCCAGGACACGGCGGCCCTGGTCGTGTTTCAGTGTCGCAGCAAGCTCGGCAATGCCTGCCACCGGCGCGTCGAGATGCCCGAGAACGGTGATCTCGGCATTCTCCGCCTGCAGCGGCGCGAAGGTGATTTCGAGAAACTGCCGCACCGGCCAGTAGATGAAGGCGCCAGCGGTCGCCGAAAGCACATGCGTCGCACCCTCCAGATCCTCGACGAACGGCGCGTGCCAATAGATATGGCTGCCGGCGATCTTGGGCGTGTGGAGTTGCAGGCGCATGGGCAGGGCCGAAAGCAACGCACGGCGGGTGCGGCCGGCGTCGCCGGTAAGGCGAAGCGGCCAGCTTCGCCCTTCGGCAGAGAAAATCAGGTCCATCTTATTTCCCGGGATTGAAGAAGGAGACGGGTTTCAGGATCTGGTTGCGCATATCGAGAAGATAGTCGGTCTCGATCACCTTGCGCCGATAGGCCTGCCATTCGGGATCGGCCTCCATGCGGTCGCGCCGCTCCTCCCGGTCGGCAAGGCTTTCATATTTCCACAAATGAACGGTGCGCGAGAGGTCCCCGATATGGGTCTGGAAGAAGCCGAAAGGCTCGCCCAGATAGTGCCGCTGCATCGGCAGGCCGACATCCTCGTAAAGCTTGAGGAAATGCGAAAGCTTGTTTGGACGGGCGGTGTAGGTACGATGGTCGAAGATCATCCTGGTCACTCCTTCTGGCATTCTGTTCCGGCGCCCTCGGCGCCGGCATGGTGTGGTCTTGTCTGCTTCTCGCGGTTGATCCGCGGGTCGGTCGGCTGCCGGTTCAGCCGGCGCTGCGCACCGTTTCTGCAATGAGCCGGGCCGTCAGCGCCGGCGCCTCCATCTGCGCTACATGGCCAATGCCATCGAGAAGATGAACCGCGGCGAAGCCTGGCGCGCGGGCCGCATGGGCAACCGGGATGATGCGATCGAGCCTGCCCCAGATGAGCCGCGTCGGCACGTCGAGCTCGGCGAGCGCGGTTGCCAGATCGAAGCCCTGCGTGCCGTCCGGGAACAGGCTTTCGGCCATCGCCGCGAGCGCGTCGCGATTACCGGTCTTTTCGATCTGCCTGAGCGCGGCCTGCGCATAGCCGTCCGGCAGGGCCGAGGGTTCGCCGACCATGACCGTCAGCCACCGTTCCAGGACCTGCACCGTGGTGACGCGGGCAAGGCCGGCAATGAAACCTGCATTGATCTCGGGGCCAAGCCCGCCGGGCGCGAGAAGCGTGACCGAGCGCACGGTGAGACGGCCCAGCCGGGCGAGCGCGAGAGCCGCCGCACCGCCCAGGGAATGGCCGACGAGATGGGCATCCCCCACCCCCATGTCCTCCAACCGGTCGGAGAGGATGAAGGCGATCTCCTCGATGCTCGTTGCGGGTCTCGCTGCTTCGGCACCGTGGCCAGGCAGGTCGAGGCTGATCGTCTCGACCCCCGGTTCGAGCAAGGGAATAACCTGACGCCAAATGGAGCGATCCGCCCCAAACCCGTGGATAAGGACGATCGGCGCCGTCTGCCGAGCCGGTGCGGAAACGGCTGACACCCGGGGACCAAGCGCAGCCGACCTCGACTGGCCAGCTGCGCTGTGCCCATTCGAGAGATCAGTTAGGGCGGCATCGATGTCGCGCTTCTTGATGCGCCCGTTGGGGCCGCTTCCAGGGATGGTGGAAAGGTCGAGCCCGGCCGAAGCGGCAAGCCTCCGGGCGAGGGGGCTGGCGATCGCGCGGCTGCCGGCCTGCGGGTTAGGGGAAGGGGCGTCAGTCGACGCAAGCACCGGCGGATTGGCTGAGCTAGCGGCCACCATGGCTTGCGTGATCGCAGGCGCGTGGCCAGGCACAGGCTTCTCGTCCGTGATCGTGCCGAGCACCGCGCCCACCGGCGCTTCCTGCCCCTCGGCGAAGAAGATCTCAGCCAGCCAACCATCGCGGTCGGCCTCGATTTCGGTGGCCGCCTTGGCTGTCTCGACAGTGACGACAAGATCGCCCGCCTTGACCGGATCGCCTGAATTCACCGCCCAGGCAACCACCAGCACGGCTTCCATATATTCGCCGCCGGCGCTGTCGATGCTGATCGGATGGGTCGCCATTGCTGCCCCCGTCACTTCAGCGTCTTCAGCGCAGCAGTGCGGATCTTCTCGGCACTCGGCAGCATCGCCGTTTCCAGAGGTTCGGAATAGGGGATGGGCATGTCTGGCAGCGTGACGCGCGCGACCGGCGCGTCCAGCTCGTCGAAGGCGTGGTCCATGATCGTTGCCGAAAGCTCGGCGGCATAGCCGCAGAAGCGCCAGCCCTCGTTGACCACCACGGCATGGTGCGTTTTCGAGATCGAGGCTGTAATGGCATTGACATCAAGTGGGCGCAGCGACCGGAGATCGATGATTTCGGCCGAAACACCGTCGGCGGTGAGAAGATCCGCGGCTTTCAGCGCCTCGACCACCATCTTGGAGGTGGCGAAGATCGAGATGTCGCTGCCTTCGCGCATGGTTGCCGCCGTGCCGAGCGGCACTGTCACGTCACCTTCCGGCACCTCGCCGCGAGTGTTGTAGAGCAGCTTGTGCTCGAGGAAGACGACCGGCTGGTCGTCGCGGATGGCGGCCTTCAGCATGCCTTTGGCGTCGGCGGGCGTCGATGGAGCAACGACCTTGATGCCGGGTATGTGGGCAAGCATGGAATCGAGCGCCTTGGAGTGCTGCGCGCCGGCCCCGGCCCCGCCGCCGCCCTGCGTGCGCAGCACGAACGGCATCTTTACCTGGCCGTTCCAGATGTAATTGTAGATCGAGGCCTGGTTGACCAGCGCATCGAGTGTCAGCGGCACGAAATCCGCATACATGATTTCCAGCACCGGCCGCGTGCCGGTCATGGCGGCGGTCACCGCCATTGCGGCCAGCGCCTGTTCGGAGATCGGCGTGTCGCGCACGCGCGTCTGGCCGAATTCCTCCATAAGCCCCTTCGTCACCTTGAAGACGCCGCCATAGCGGCCGATATCCTCGCCGAACAGGAAGACGGAAGGGTCGGCCTGCATCTCTTCGCGCAGCGCGGCGTTCAGCGCTTCAGCGTATCGCATCATGGCCATGTCAGTGCGCCTCGCTGTAGGGATTGCAGGCTTCGTCGATGGAAAATTCCGGCATCGGATCGGAAAGCGCGGTCTCGAAAGCCTCGGCCACCTCGGCCTTGGCCGCCGCCTCGATCGCGGCGAGCTGCGCCTCGCTGAATTCGCTCAGAAGTGCCGTGCGTGAAATCTGCAGCGGATCGCGCGCCTTCCAGGCGGCGATATCCTCCGGCCTCTGGTAACCGCCCATGTCGGAGGTGGAAAAGCCTTCGATGCGGTAGGTCTTGCACTCGACCATGCCGGGGCCTTCGCCGCGCCGGGCGCGTTCGACCATGGCCGAGACGGCGCGGTAGACGGCCACCGCATCGTTGCCGTCGACGATCTCGGCCGGGATTGCATAGCCGGCGGCACGGATCGACAAATCTTCGACAGACGACTGGACATCGGAGGGAACGGTCAGACCGAACTGGTTGTGCTCGAGCACGAAGACGACGGGCAGCTTCCACAGCCCAGCCATGTTCATTGCCTCGTGGCAGATGCCGGTCTGGGCGGCGCCGTCGCCGAAAATGCACATGGCGACATTGCCGGTGCCAAGGATCTGCATGGACAGCGCCATCCCTGTGGCCGCCGGAATGCCGGCACCGACAATGGCGTTGCCGCCGATCACGCCTTTTTGCGCATCGGCTATCAGCATATGGCCGGCGCGCCCGCCACAGGCGCCGGTGGCCCGCCCGAGAATCTCGGCGACCACGGGCCGCATTTCCATGCCCTTGCCGATATAGACCGCATGGCCGCGATGGGTGGTAGTGACCTTGTCTCCGGCCTCCAACACTGCCGTGGCGGCGACGCCGACGGCCTCCTGACCGTCGCAGCGGTGGATTGGACCGCGCGTGCGTCCTTCCTTGTGAAGCGCGCCAAGGCTTTCTTCCAGATGCCGCACCAGCAGCATCCGGCGATAGATTTCCAGCTGTTGTTCGACGGAAGGAGTATTTTTCACGGCGGTCCCCGATCTCGTGCCGAAATTAAATACAAAAGTGTCGACACTTTGCAAGAGGTTCTGCAAGATAGGGCAAAACAAGTTTTTGAAAAGGGGATCGATCATGCGTCTGAAGGGCAAAGCAGCCATCGTGACCGGAGCCGGTGCCGGTATCGGCGCCGCCGTCGCGGAACTGTTCGTGAAGGAGGGCGCGCGCGTTCTGGTCGTCGACCGCGACGATGCGCGGGCCAGCGAGGTGGCCGGCAGGACCGGAGCGCTGGCCATGGAAGCGGACGTCTCGGACGAAGCTTCCGTCGCGACCATGGTGCGACGCGCGCAAGACGCATTCGGGCAGGTGGACATCCTGGTCAACAACGCCGGTTACGGCATACGCGGTTCGGTCGTCACTACCGCGGCGGCGGATTGGGACGCGCTCATGGCCGTCAACCTCAAGGGCGTCTTCCTCTGCTCCAAATATGTCATCCCCGTCATGGCCGCGGGTGGTGGCGGGGTGATCGTGAACACCGCCTCCAACGTCGCCCATGTCGGACTTGCCGATCGGGCGGCCTATGTCGCCTCCAAGGGTGGCGTCGCGGCGCTGACGCGTGCCATGGCGCTCGACCATGTCGCAGGCAATATCCGCGTCAACGCCGTGGCGCCTGGTGTGACCTGGTCGAGCTATTTCGAAAGCATGCTGGAAACCCATCCCGATCCTCAGGGGTTCGTCGCGGCACTGAACGCGCGTTCGCCGATGAACCGCGTCGCGCAACCAGTTGAAATCGCAAATGCAATCCTGTGGCTTGCCAGCGACGAATCCTCTTTCGCCACAGGCTCGATCCTGACAGTCGACGGCGGCATGACCGCCTGGTGAGGCAACGCACCCGTCGGCGGCGGCAAACGGAGCCTGCCGCTTCAGGCAACAGGCCGGATGGCGCGCAAGGCGTCCAGCATCTCGTCGAGGTCGGCGCATGGCAGGCAGCCAAGGTCCGCGATCTCCTTGGTTACGTCCACCGGCAGGCCCGAATTGGAATCCTTGGGCACTTCGTTGAGGCGTCCGCCGATGAGCACCGGCAGGACAAGTTCGCGCGCGGCAAGCGCCGTCTTCACCGCCTGCGCATAGCGCAGCGCTACGCCGTTATAGGTGCTGACCGCGATGGCGTCCGCCCCGGTTTCGGCGGCGCGGGCGACGAGGGTTTCCGGATCGACCGCAACCCCGGCATCGGCAATGGTGATGCCCATACGTTGGAGCGCCTGTTCGACGAGATATTTGCCATGCTCGTGCACGTCGGTGGTGCCGATGCAGATGATGAGGGGTTTTGCAGTGCTCAACGGCTGCTGCCTGGCGACCCAGGTGGCTGCCTTGTGGTTCAGTTCGCGGGCCCATTCGGCATGGATCAGCGGCGTGCGCCCGCTCGAGCCGGCCGCGCCCGGACCGAACAGCGCCTCCATGCGCCTTGGTCCCATGCGGCGGACCGCCAGCATCAGGGCGGCGGGGTCCTCGACATTCACGCCTCGTTCCACGAGACCCGCAAGGGCGGCATCGGCAAAGCGGCGCCCGCCTTCGACCAGCACATCGGCCATAGCCTCGGCCTTTGCCCAGTCGAAGACTGGATCATAGAACGGCGCATGCAGCGTCAGCCGATGCGCGAAGGTCTGCGCATCGATGATCTCGTCGACATCGGGAATGCGCTGGTTCTCGGTCACCGGTACCGGATTGATCGCATGGCCGGACGGCCAGCGTCCGACAGCGAGTATGTCTGCCAGGAGATAGCTGGCCAGGCTTGCATAGTTGCCCGACGCGGTCGACTGGTAGGAGACGGTATTGCCGAAGATCATCGTCCCAGGCGTGTCGCTGACCCGGACCAGTGCGGCATGGAAGGCGGTGCGCGAAAGCGGATCGCTGAAGTGGTGGCCGTAGCAATGGCCGAGCCGCGCGCCGATCAGGTCCTCGACGATGTGCTTTTCGATCAGCACCATGCCGAGCGCGCAGGCCATGTCGATGAACAGCCCGGCGAATCCGTCATCGAGATTGGAGTGGACGAGGATCTCGGCGTCCTGCGCGGCGATCAGACCGAGCGCGGTGACGGTCGCCTCGGTGGTCGCCACGTCATCGTCCCAATAGGGCAGCCGGAAGGTGAAATATTGTCCGAGATTGCCCACCGCGGTCGCCCCGGCGGCGATCGCGGCGCGCGTGTTTTCCACCGCGGCCGGCAGGCCAAGCATGAAGTCGCCGAAATGGGCGGCGGCAGGCGCGGCATTGGTGATGCGAGCGAAATCCTCCGGGCCGGCGAGCACGATGCCGGTGCCGCGCGCGGCCTTGGCCCGCATGGAGTGCGGATAGCCCATCGACCAGTCGAGGGTGATGCCGAAACGGTCGACCGTCACCCCGGCCTTTCGGCATTGCTCATGCACTTCGCCGATCGCCTCAATGGTGCGGTCGACGCTTCGAAAGCCGATATGGGCGTGCTGCATAACGCGCTTCTCCGCCGCCGCCTTGCGTTTCCATGCGGCTTCGGACGGCATTCCGGTCTCGGCCAGGAAGCGGCAGCTGCCAAGCCGCCAGTCGCGCGCCATCGCGCGCCCATCGGCAAGGAGGTCAGCGCCGGGCTTCAGGCGTGGATCGATGAGAGTGGGGTCGACTTCAGCGGTCATGTTTTTTGCTGTCGGCTTTGGCAATGAATTGGCGAACGATGGCGGCAAAACCCTCGGGATCGGCGAGTGGATGAAAATGAGCGCCACCAACGGTTACATAGGTCGCCTGCGGTATCGCGGTGGCAATAGAATGCGAAAGAGCGGGCGGCGTCAGCACATCGCCCGCGGCGGCGATCACCTGAACCGGGACGGCGATATCAGGCAGGTCGGCCAGGCGATCGTGGTCGAGCAGCATGCGCACCCGCGCAGCTGCCACGGTCAGCGGAGCCAGGGTACGAGGAGCGTCGGCGACCGCCGCCTCGAGCTGCCCGGCGTGCGTCTCGAGATAGGACGGCTCATGGCAGAGCACATGGCCAAGGCGCTGATAGGTTTCGGCCATGCCGGCATCAAGCAGTTCGGCGCGCGCGGTGAACAGCGTGCGGAAACGGCCGTCGGCTCGCGCCCAGGAGCTGCTGATCGTATAGCTCAGGCCGAGTTCGGCATGATCGAGCGCCAGCACCTGCGCGACGGCGCCGCCGGTGGAGTGCCCGACAATATGCGCCGGTCCACTTGTGCGCGCCAGCAGGGCGGCAATGTCGCTGGCGATCAGGGGAATGGAGTACGGGCTTTGCGGGCGGTCGCTGCGTCCCGCGCCACGATGGTCGGTGACGACCACGCGATGGTCGACTTCCAGCAGGCGCACCACGCCTGACCAGAACCTGCCGTCGCCGCCAAGTCCCGGGATGAGAACGACGCACGGGCCAACGGCGCCTGATGTCTCGTAGTGGATGCGGCAGCCATCGGCGGCGGTGAAGAAGGGCATTACCGAAGGCCTTCCACATCGAGCAGCTCGCCGAGCGCCGCGACGAGGCTAAGCGCCGTGAGCGCCGAGGTTTTCGGATTGTCGGGAGCCGGCGCATTGGTGAAGCGGAAGGAGGCAGTGCCGGCGGCACTCTCGGCCTCGATCTCATGGGTATTGCCGGTCGCCTTCGGATCGGCGATCACACGCACCGTCACCTTGCCGACGCCCGCCGCGAGCGCCACAGCGAAGGCGGCGTTGAGGTTTTTCGGATAGGCTCTTGTCGCTTCGTCAGGCGTGCCTTCGAAAAGCATCAGCTCCTCGTGCTCGGCCGACAGGCCGAGAGTGGCAAGTTCGGCCTGCCAGGCCGACGGCGGCTTTCTTGAGGTGTAGCGCACGCGTGCGTCGGGAAGTGCCGCAATCGCCCTGAGGTAGTCGAGGCCGCCCAAGGCTCCGGCGGGCAGCACAGCGCGCGCGCCACCCTTGCGGCGGATGGTGGCGATCCGGTCGGCAAGTGCTGGATCGCAAAGTGCGCCGATCGAAGCGATGACGGTCGGTATGCCGGCTTCCAGAATCGCGGGCACGTAGCTGGCAACCGCCTCCTGGCCTGCCGCTTCCATCACCGCTTTGGGTCGGGCGCCAATCAGCATATCGAGCCGCGTGACCGCACGGACATTAGCCGGCAAAGCGGGGCTGGCGCCGTCGCGCAGAAGCGCTATCCAGCCGATCGAGTCCGGCGGAAAAGCCGAGACAATCCCGCGCGCGACCGTGCCGTAGCCGATGAGGCCGAGCGTCAGCATCTGGAGCTTCTTAAGGGTTCTGCTTCGTGGGATCGAACTTGTCGGCAAGGTCTGCCCCGAACACCGTCTTGCGCTCGATCTCAAGCACGTTCTCCGGCCTCGGAAAATTGGATGGCACGCGCTCACCCGGCTTGCGCGGCTTGCCGATAAGGCGAAAGAAGTCCTCCAGCCCGTTGGGCACGATCAGCCAGAGCCAGCGCAGGCGCGTCTCGCCGTCATTGATGAACATGTGTCTGACATTCTTCGGCAGGAACACCACGCTGTCCGGGCTGAGCGGATATTCCTTGCCCTCGACCACGGCGCGGCCTTGACCTTCGATGACGTAGATCGCCTCTTCGTTGCGCTCATGCGTGTGCTCGCGCACATAGCCTCCGGGCGCCACCGATTGGGTGCCCAGTGCAAAGGGGTGCTCCATGCCGACGATGTGCGGCGCGAGCGCCACGTCGATATGGCCGTTTGCCGGTACCGGCTGCCAGTAGCTTTCGCGTGCATCCGATCCGGAAACATGGATGCCGGACGGGGCGCTTGGAAGGCTCGTATCGTCCATGGTTCTGCCTCTCGAAAAGGAGCTGCGAGGATCATGCCGGCAAGCTGCCGACCCTAAGGAAGCTACAGCGCAAAAAGTGTCGACACAATAGTAGACAGATTTAATTTCCTGCCCCTATAGTGCTGCGGCGACGAAAAGCAGGGGAACGCCAATGGATAAATTCGACGTTCTGGTCATCGGTTCGGGGTCGGCGGCCTGCTCGGCGGCATTGAGGGCCGCCAAGGGCGATCTGAAGGTGCTCGTGATCGAAAAGACCGAATGGCTCGGTGGCACCTCAGCCATGTCGGGCGCCGGCGTGTGGGTGCCCGCCAATCATGTCGCCGCCGCTGCAGGCGTTGCCGATAGCCAGGAAGATGCGCTGACCTATCTGCGCCATGTCTCGCCCGAGGGCTGGGCTGATAAGGAGGACGCGCTTTGGAGCGCCTTCGTCAGGGCTGCGCCGGACATGCTGCGCTTCCTGTCCGGCAACACGCCGCTCGATTTTCGCCTGATCAACGAACCGGACCCCTTTGCCGAAGCGCCGGGCGGCAAGCTCTACGGACGCATGGTCTCGCCCGGACCGCTCAGCCGCCGTATCTTGGGCAGGTTTGCAGCCCGGCTGCGCCGATCCACCTTGCCGCACAGCTTCACCTACCAGGAGGTGGTCGATCTCGACCTTTATCACCATCCTATCCGGGCCGGGCTCAAGCTCTGGCCGAAGCTTCTGTGGCGATGGCTGACGAATTCCGGCGGCCAGGGCACGGCCCTCATGAGCGGGCTGATCAAGGGCTGCCTCGATGCCGGCGTAACCTTCCAGGTGGAAGCGCGCGCCGTCACCCTGCTTCAGGACCCGGACTCGCGCATCACCGGCGCGGAGGTGGAAAGCGACGGCCAACGAACGAAGATTCTCGCGCGCCGCGGCGTCGTGATCGCTACCGGGGGCTTCGAATGGGATGCCGAAATGCGCATGCGCCATTTCCCCGGTGCCTTCGACCGGATCGGCAGCCCGCGCAGCAACGAGGGCGACGGCCAGAAGCTCGCGGCTTCCGTTGGCGCGCAATTGGACCGCATGGACCAGGCCAACATCTATCCCTGCCTGCCGACGCGCTACCAGGGACAGAAGCACGGCTTGCCGATGACCTTCCAGGCCGAGCCGCATTCGATCGTGGTCAATCGTGGTGGCAAGCGCTTTGTCAGCGAGAACGACTTCAATATCGGCGAGGCGATCGACGCGCGTGGGACGGATGGCTCTCCCGTCAATCTGCCCTGCTATCTCATTGGCGATCACCGCTTCCTGAAAACGTCGCTGCCTTTCCGCTGGTACGCCTCCTACGAGCGCGATTGGGTCAAGAAGGCCGACACGATCGGTGGCCTTGCCGCCAAGCTCGGGCTGCCGGCGGTGGCGCTCGAGGAGACGATTGCCCGCTGGAACGACCTTTGCGCGAAGGGCCGCGACACGGATTTCCGCCGCGGTGAGAACGGCTGGGAGGACTACAAGGCGCATGGGCCCGAGAACCGGCTGAAGCCGATCGATAAGCCTCCCTATGTCGGCATGACGATCAATCGCTCAATTCTCGGTACCAAGGGCGGCGCCCGCACCAACGAGCGAGCGCAGGTGTTGAGAACGGACGGCTCGATCATTCCCGGCCTTTATGCGGCAGGGCTCGCCATGGCCAATCCCGTTGGCACGCGCGCCGTCGGCGCCGGCACGACACTTGGCCCCAATCTGACATGGGGCTTCATCGCCGCCGAAACGATCCTGCAGCAGAACCGGTGATTGCGGGATGCCGAGGCCGGCGCGCGCGATCGCGCCGCCGATTACGTCGACCTTCGGCCATTGGCACCGGGCATCGTCCATCATCGAGTTGATGATGCGGCAAGGCGCGTGTGCCAGATTTGCCGTCCTACGATCTCGAGTATCTCACTCCCGATCGCGGGCTCATCGGCAGGTATAGCCGCCGTCGATGGGAAGCGAAATCCCTGTGATCATCGAGGCCGCATCGCTGAGCAGGAACACGATCGGCCCAGCGATTTCGTCCTCCGTTGCCCACCGGCCGAGAGGCATCTGCTTCAGAAAAGGTTCAGCGACATGCGGCTGGCTCCAGTGGCCGGACGAGATTGGTGTCATGACCACGGTCGGATTGACGCTGTTGACGCGGATTCCGTATTTGCCCAACTCCAAAGCCGAACAGCGCGTGATGTTTTCGAGCGCGGCCTTCGAGGAGCCGTAGGAAATGTGCCCCTCGAGCGCGACCAGCGCCGCCTGGCTGGAGACATTGACGATCGCTCCGCCCTTGCCGATGCGGACCATTTGCTGCGTCGCATATTTGGTGACCAATAGCGCACCACGCGCATTGATGGTGATGACCTTGTCGAAAATGGCGATGTCGGTATCCATCGGCGTCGCGATCTCGCCGCCGAAACCGCCGCAATTGACCACCCCCCAGAGGTCGAGCCCTTCGAGAGCGCCGCGAATCTCGTCTTCCGAGGCAAGGTCGAAGGCCACAGTGCGGCAGCCCGTCTCCTTTGCGATCGCATCGAGTGCTTCGCGGGAGCGTCCGGCCGCGATGACGTTGGCGTTTGCACGCACCAGGTGCCGCACGGTGGCACCACCGATACCGCCGCTGCCCCCCGTCACCAGAATCTTTCTATCCTGAAAATCCGTCATGTTTCCTTCTCGTCCTTGTTTCTGCTCGTGTCGGGTATTCCGCGACGTCCGGTCTCCGAAGACCATCGATTGCCGGACTGTGTTGCTTCTCGTGGGTCAGTTGACGCGTTCCCTGGGGGAGAGGGGAACGGGCTCCGCATACGCCGCGGCGGCATCAGAAATTCTGTCTCCGGACTCGTTGAAAAGATGGCAGACGCGGGTCGGCAGCGAGATTGAGATGCGGTCGCCCGCCCGCACCATCCGGCCGCGGCTGTCGCGAATGACCAGGCTTTCCTCGCGTTCATTGGTATGAATGAAGGTGTCGCTACCGAGGAGTTCGACCATAGAAGCTTGCACGACATGGTCATTGGCCTGTCCTTCGCCCGCAAGCTCAACGTGTTCCGGTCGAATGCCGAGCGTGACGATGTCGCCGGGCTCGATATGCCGCTCGACCGGAATGTCCAGCATTGGCCCCCAGGAAAGAGCCACAGTCGCGACCGTGCCTTGAACGGCAACAACCTTGCCATTCAAGAAATTCATCGCCGGCGAGCCGATGAAACCGGCAACGAACAAATTGGCTGGCCGGTGGTAAAGATCCAGCGGTGTGCCGACCTGTTCGATGCGCCCGCTGTTCATGACCACGATGCGGTCGGCAAGCGTCATGGCCTCCACCTGATCGTGGGTGACATAGACCATGGTGGACGCCAGTTCGGCCTTTAGCCGCGCGATCTCCACGCGCATGCCGACACGCAGCGCCGCATCGAGATTGGAGAGTGGCTCGTCGAGCAGGAAGAGTTTCGGCTTGCGTGTCATGGCGCGGCCGATCGCAACGCGCTGACGCTGCCCGCCAGAAAGCTCTCGCGGCTTGCGCTTAAGGTAGGAGCCGAGCCGCAGTTTTTCGGCAGCGCGGCTTACACGTTCGACGATCTCGGCGGCAGGCGTCCGTGCGATCTTCAGGCCGAAGCCGATGTTGCGGCCGACATCCATATGCGGATAGAGCGCATAAGACTGGAACACCATGGCCACGCCCCTTTCCGGTGGCTCGGCATCGCTCATATCGACGCCATCGACCAGGATCCGGCCGGAGCTAATGGGTTCCAGCCCGGCGATGATCCGAAGCAGCGTGGACTTGCCGCAGCCCGACGGTCCCACCAATACGCAGAATTCGCCGTCCTCGATTGTCAGCGACAGTTCCGGAATGACCGTGGTGTTGCCGAACGCCTTGGTAACTTTGTCGATCGAAAGCGTCGCCATGGATCTAGCCTTTTACGGCACCGGCGAGCAGGCCACGCACGAAGGCGCGCTGCACCAGCACATAGAGGAGGATGAGGGGAAGGGCGATCAGCGTCAGGATTGCGAAGAGGGCACCGGGATTGGCCATGTAGAGGCCGGAATACTGCATCGGCACGATGGTGAGCGTCTTCATCTCGCTTTTGGTGAGGACGATGAGAGCGAGGAAGAACTCGTTCCATGTCACGATGAACTGCCAGATCGTCACGAAGACCAGGGCCGGTCGTACAAGCGGCAAGGCCACGTGCCAGTAGGTTTGCCAGGCGTTGCAGCCATCTACCCGCGCCGCCTCAAAGAGTTCCTGCGGGGCATCCTCCATGAAGGACTTGAGGATGACCATGGCAAACGGCACACCGAGCGCCGCATAGGGCAGAATGAGGCCGATATAGGTGTTTACCCAGCCGAAGTTTTGGAGCAGGATGGCCAGCGGCAGGACCATGGAGGCGAGCGGAACCATCAAGGTCGTGAGCAGCGTGGTGTAGAGGAAGGTCGAGCCCTTCAGCCTCAGGATTGCGCAGGCGAACGCAAAGAGCGAGGAGACCGAGACCACGATCATCACCGTCGCAACGGTGACGATCAGGCTGTTCAGAAAGATCGCCCCCAGCGGATTGTCGCGAACCACGGTGACGAAATTGTCGAAGGTCACCGGCCAGGTGAAGAGCTCGGCGTCGAAGGCCTGCGCCGGGGTGCGTAGCCCGATCGACAGCATATAGATCTGGGGCACCATCCAGAAGCCGAGCACGATGAAGAGAACCGCATGGATAAACATGCTGCGGATCCGGCTGCGGGCGAACGATATCATCACGGCCGCCTCCCGGCAGGCGTCAGACGGGCACCTAGCGCTGCGATCTGGATCAGCGAGAGGGTGAGTGCGATGACCAGCACGATGACGGAGAGTGCTGCCCCGCTGCCGGTGTCGCCCAGCACGAAGCTCTGTTTAAAGATGAAAGTGCCGAAGACCTCACTGGCCCGATTCGGGCCGCCTCCGGTCATCAGGTGCACGATGGGGAAGGTCTGCAACGTGCCGATGACGCCTAGGAGCAACAGGGATTTCGTTGCTGGCGCCAGCATCGGTACGATGACATGCACGGCAAGCCGCCAGCCCTTCGCGCCGTCAATGCGGGCGGCGTCGAGCACTTCGCTGGGCAGGTTGGCAATGCCGGCGATGTACATGAGCATCGAGAAACCGGTCCATTGCCAGATATTGACGATGATCAACGCATAGATCGCGGTCTTCGGGTCGCCGATCGGCGACGTCACCATGACGATGCCGACGTCCTTTAGGTATTCCTGGGCGATGCCATAGTAGGGCGCGTAAATTTGCACCCACACCAGGCTGATGACCGAAACCGAGGTCACCACCGGCAGGAAAAACATGGTGCGAAAGAAGCCGCGAAGGGCATGGGTATGGCGCTCGATGAAATAGGCGAGCAGTCCGCCGATCAGCATCTGCACCGGTATGGTGATGACGCCCCATAGAAACATGTTGCGCACCACGATCCAGAAGGTCGGATCGCCTAGAACCGTCGTGTAGTTGGCAAGCCCGGCAAAGGCCGCTCCGCCACTCGTGCCGACATAGAGGCTCTGCCCGGCAACCCAGAGAATCGGGTAGGCGATGAAGACGACAAACAGAAGCGTCGCCGGAAGAACGAAAAGATAGAGCCTCGAAGCTCTGGCTGCCGGTCGCCGTTTGACCGCCGTGATGGCAGATCCGGCTCGCATGGCTTCTGTGCTCATGATGCTCGCCATTTCAGAGCAATTCCAGGAAAAGTGCGTAGTGGTTTTCCCGGGAAAAGCGCGTAGCGCTTTCCCTGGGGAATTGCGTAAAAACACACACTTAGGGCGGGTCAGCGATTCTATCAAAAGCTGAACCGCTCTAGACTGAAAGGGAACCGGGCGCGCTTCTGCGCCCGGTCGTTCGTCTCAGTTTACTTTACAGCAAGTGCCTTCTCTGTCGCCGCCTGGACGGTGGCGAGCGCGGCTTCCGACTCAATGCTGCCGGCCGCGACGCCGGCAAGCGCATTGTCGAGCGCCTCTGCGACTGCCGGCGAGGCAAAGCGCTGGTTTTCCGCTTTGGGCAGATCTGCCATGAAGCGGGCCGAAATCTCCTTCACATGATCGGTGATGTCGCCCTTCGGGGAATTACCCTCGAAGGCGGGAAGGTCATTGAGGTCGTTCAACGCCTCCTGCAGGCCGACACCGTTGGTGAGTTCGGCAAGGAAGGTCCAGGCTTCCGGGTTCTTGCCACCGTTCTTGGTCAGGCCGTAGCCGATGTCGATGCCGCCGACGGGCGGGCTCGCGGAATTGCCGTCCTTGACAGGGGGCATATAGAAGAAATCGAAGCCGTCCATGTTCTGGACATAGTCCGAAAGCGGCGGCGGGAACTTGCTTTCTTGCATCCACCAAGAACCGAGTGCCATCATACCGACCTTGCCTTGTGCAAAAAGCTGCGCGCCGGTCGGATAGGCATGAGCCCCGAGCGCTCCCTGCTGGAAGATGCCGTCGTCGAAAAGACCCTTCCAGGCCTTCATGGCATCGACGAGTTCCGGCGCCGTCCAAGGCGTTTCGCCGGCCTGGGCCTTGTCGACGATGCCCGGCGAGAACTGGTTGGCGAGCATGAGGAAAACGTTCTCGTTCTGCCAGCCGTCGGCCGCGCCCTGGAACATCGGGATATAGCCGTTGTCGGTCAGCGCCTTGGCCGCAGCCTTCAACTCGTCGTAGGTCTTTGGCGCCGAAAGATTGAGTTTTTCGAAGATCTTGCGGTTGTACCAGATGCACAGAACCTGGGATTCCTGGGGGATGATGTAATAATTTTCGTCGCCCTTCGGGTTGCCCATCAGCATCTGCTTGCGGTTGACCGGGAAGATCTTGTCCGCCCAGTTATCGCCCCACTGCTTGGCGGCGCGTTCGTTCACTGCTTCGAGATGTTCCCGATACTGCTGGGTGAGTGATCCCGGCTGCAAGCCGATCACGTCAGGAAGGCTCCCGGACGCCGCCGCCGCCTTCAGGGCGGTGATGTATTCGGGCGAATAGTTGTAATAGGTATATTTCACCTTGACGTCCGGATGTGCCTTCTCGAAGGCGGCGATGGACTTGTTCATCGTGCTCTGCACGAACCAGGACCAGACGGTCACCTCTTTCTGCTCGGCATTCGCCGAAGCAGAAAGAGCGGCGGCGAGGATCGTCGTCGCAAAAAACAGCATCTTCCTCATCATATTCCTCCCTTTTCTCCCACGTGGTGCGCGTCGCAAGCCTCCTACTCGCGGGCGCAGCGACCCATTGGAGGGTCACGTTCCAAACGGAGCGGCGGTTCATGCTTCCGCCGCTCATCAGTTCCGGCGTCAGGCGGCCTTGGCCGCCGCAACCGTCAACACGTCTTCCGTGATCACCCGGTCGTCCGCGAGCGAGCGGTTGGGCGTCAGCCCAAGCTTTTGCAGTTCTCCGTGATAGGCGCGCACCGCTTCCTCCGGGCCGATCGTGCCGTCGGCAACCGCCCGCATCAAAACGATGAGGTGAAGCGGCGCCTCGGCGAGGTTGATCTTGCGGCCGAAAAGCGCCAGGCGAGCGCCGTAACGCTGCGACTGGGCGACTAGCTCGAACGTGTCGCGGGTGGTGCCAGCCCCGCCGCCGAGCACGCCGACGATCAACTCGGAATCGAAATTGGCGAGTTCTTCCATCGCCTTCGGCCCATTATACGATGTCTTCAGGAACAGCGGACGCTCGGCCTTCGGCACGCTCGCCAATGACTTGATGATGTTGTCGTTGACGAATTCGCCGATTTGCTCAGTGCTGAGACCGATATCGACGCTTGGATTGAAGACCTCGTAGAAATATTTGAAGTTGGTCCGGGCCGCCTCGGCGCGGAACTCGGCAAAGGCATTCAACGTGCGGATGTCGAGTTCGACGTCGTTGCTGAAGGAAACCGAATAGAGGGCAAGGTCCGTGCCGCGCGTCGGATAGTTGGCGATGGCACGCGAAAGATTGGCATCGCGGAAGGGCACCGACGGCTTCTGGGTATAGACGCCGTGGCGCACGGCACCCCAGCACATCGTTTCCAGATTGCCGCGGATCGCCGGTTTCATCTCACTGCCGAAGAAGGCGCCGCGCTCGTCGAGAAGATCAAGGTTGGACTGCGACACCAGCATGATGTCGACGATGTCCTGTTTGATGATCTCCTCGATCTGGGCGAGGAATTCCTGGCGGCTGCGGCGGCGCGGCGGCTTGACCGAGTAGTCGAAACCGGTAGCGGTCACGCCGGCGCCGACGTCGCTGTCCTTGGCATCGGCAATGACGAAGTCGGTCGGCTTGTAGCGGCCGGCGCGGATGTTCGCCAGCTTTCTGTCGAGTCTCGTGACCATAAGTGTTCCTCGGTAGGCGTGTTGTATGGCTCTGTCGCCGGCGGTCTTCATTTCGCCGCTCCAGGCTTGATGCCATATGCGGATATTTCTCATAATCTGTCAATAGCTATCTAATTCTCTCTAATTTCGACCACACTAAGCTGCCGGACGATGCAATATCACAATTCGGCATCACAAACCCATTGCTTATTTAGAGATAACTATAAGTTTTTACGATGAAATTTCGTAGACCTGAGGCATGGAGCAAATTTGAGCATTTTCACAAAATTTCTTGCTGCAGCGCCCAGGGAAAGAGTCTGCAATAACATATTTTGTGCAATTTTGGTACGAGATGGCAAAATCACGTTGACGACTTGGAAGATAATGGTAGCAATTGACAGCGTCGCTAGACGAGGAGGAGCGCGGCCATGAGGGATGGTTTCACCGGATCGTGCGCAGAACGCTATTCCGCCCTGGTCGATCCACGGTCCGGTCCGCTTGGCGCGGACGCCCTGTCGTCGGCAGGCCTTTTCTTGTGCGGCATCAGCGCATGCGTCGATGCGCGGGTCGAGATGCATGACATGCAGCCGCTTCTGGACGCGCCCGCCGATACCCCTGCGGCGCAACTTGCCAACCTTCTTCTTTCCCGTGCCGCGTGCGGGGTGGGCGGCGAGGTACGGTTTGACTGGTCGGAAGGCCCGGCATGGCTGCGCGAGCGGCTCCCGCTGCGCTATGCACTGGGCGGAACCGGTCCTCAGGCGGCTTGGGTGCTCGGGCAACTTGGCGTCCGCTCTCTCGTCGCTATCGAGGATCGCCACGCGGCGATGCTGCGGCAGATTCCAGCCGGCGTTCTGTTGGCGGAAAGGGGGGCGCTCAAAACGGCGAATGCGATATCGGCCGCTGGCCCGCACATCCCCGAAATATTCATCTTCGAATTCACCGCCGGCCGCGCGATCGGCGCTGTCGTGCCGACCCGTTCCTCGCGTGTCATCGTCCGCTTCTGTGACCGTGGCATTCAGCATGACGAGCATTTCGAGGCCATGTCACGTCGGCTGGCACCGTCAGCCGCCGCCGGGCTTCTTTCCGGACTGAACGACGAGGCGGTGGAGAATGTCGGCGCCGCCAGCCGGCACGTCTTCGCACTTAGCCGCGACTGGAAGGCAGCCGGCCTCAAGACCATCCATTTCGAGCTGGCGGGCTATGCGACGCAGCAGGCAGTCGAGGAGCTTTTTGTCCATGCCCGCGGCGCGATCACCTCGCTGGGAATGAGCCATTCCGAACTGCTCGCCATGAACCCGTCCGCCCATCATCCCATGGAGGCTCTTGTGGCGCTCGGCGAACGGCTTGATCTGGAGCGAGTCTGCGTGCATGCCGATACATGGGCCGCCGCTGCAACCTTGAACGACCCGAAGGAAGAGGAACGCGCGCTGATGGCAGGCTGCGCAATCGCCAGCGCCAGGGCCGCGAACGGAGAGCCCGCACGAACCATCGCGATCGCACCGACGGCCGAATTCCATCCGCTTCCCTTCGAGACGCCTGTCGGCAAGGGGCGCTGGACCTTCGTTGCCTGTGCTTCTCCCTATGTCGAGAAGCCAGTGACGACCCTCGGCCTGGGTGACAGCTTCACCGCCGGCTGTCTGCTCATCCTCGGACGCAACCGCCACGCCGACGCCGGCCCCACTCTCCAACACGCCTGAAGGACAATCCGCATGTTTCTCGAACGGTTCCGCCTGGACGGCAAAACGGCCTTCATCACCGGCGGCGGCCGCGGCATCGGCCTGTCGACGGCCGAAGCGCTCGCCGAAGCCGGCGCACGGGTCATCATATCAGACATGGATCCGCAAGTTGTGGAGGCAGGGCGTGACGAGCTGAGGCGGAAGGGCCACGATATCGAGGCGGTACAGCTCGACGTAACCGATTCCAAGGCCGTTGCCGCAGCTGCGCGATCCGCCAACGAGCGTCACGGCGCGGTCGATATCCTGATCGCAAATGCCGGGATCGCCTGGCCCGACACGGGTGGGGAGGAGATGAGCGACGAGGTATGGCTGAAGGTGGTCGACGTCGACCTGAACGGCGCCTATTGGTCCTGCCGGGAATTCGCAAGACCCATGCTTGAACGGGGCCGGGGCGCGATCGTCACGCTCGGTTCCATGTCCGGACTGATTTCCAACAAGCCGCAACGTCAGGTGCACTACAATTCGGCAAAGGCAGCCGTCCACCACATGACACGCTCCCTTGCCGGAGAATGGGCCGAACGCGGCGTGAGGGTAAACTGTGTCGCGCCGACCTATGTCGATACCGTCATGTCGCGCGGCGGCTTCACCGACGATAAGCTGATGCCGGTGTGGATGGAGATGACGCCGATGAAGCGCGTTGCGCGCCCGGACGAGATTGCCGCCTCCATCCTCTTCCTCGCCTCGGATGCCGCGAGTGCCATGACCGGCGCGGTTGTGGTCGTGGATTGCGGCTATACGATTTGGTAGAGATTGACCGATTTGGCTGAAATCTGTCGACCTCCCTGTCGGCTACCAAGCGGGTGAAGCATGGAGTCTCCGAGCAAACGCGTCGATATCGTTCCTGCCAAGCGGCAGGCTCTTATTTTGGAGCACCTGCGCGTTAGCGGCGCGGCCAGCATCCAGGAACTCGCCGACACGATCGGCGGATCGCAATCGACGGTAAGGCGAGATCTCGAACATCTGGTGGAAAAGGGTTATCTCGAGCGTACCCACGGTGGCGCGCATTTGCTGCAGCCGATGCGCGCCACCTTCGAACGCGAGATGACCGTCAATGCAGAGCTGCAGCACGCCGAGAAGGTAGCGATCGGCCGCGAAGCCGCGCAGCGGTTGAGCGCTCGCGACAGTGTGATCTTCGATAGTTCCTCGACCGTCATGGAGGTGGTGCGCGCCGCCGCCGATCGGGATTTGCCGCTAACCGTTGTGACGAACAGTCTAGAGATTGCCGATTTCGCGGCCGACATCAAATCCTGGCGCATCATCTTGCCGGGCGGCACCGTCCGTCCCGGCTACCGGCACCTTGCCGGTGAGCCGGGCGAGAGCTTCATCAAGACGCTCCATGCCGACCTCTGCATGACCGGTGCTTCGGCTGTGACGGGCACGCTGCTGACGGAAACCTCGCTGGAGGTGGCTTCGCTCAAGCGCGCCATGATCTCTTCTGCCCGCAAGACGATCCTGCTCGTCGACAGCTCGAAGTTCACCGCACCTGGTTTTTGTACGCTCTCGGACATTTCCGAAATTGACGAGGTGATCACCGACGAGGGTATCTCCCAGGACGCACTTTCGTCCTTGCGCTCCGCCGAGCGAAAAGTGACGGTGGTTTGCGTCGGCGCCTTGCCAGCTTCAGGGCGTTCAAAATTGTGATGCCGTCGCCCTGTGACGAAGTGCCGACGGCAATCAACTTGCCCCGAATTTGTCAGGCGGCCGCTCTGCCTATGGATCCGCCGCAATCGTCGCCTGCAGCCATTGCGTGATGGCATCGAAAGCGATCGGTTTGGTGGTGTCGACGTCAAACAGCGGTCCGCGCCGCAGCGGCTCGGCGCGCTTGGCCAGTTCGATGAGTTCGGGGATATAGGCCGCGCCAGGATGGCCGGCGGGGCGCTGATCGAGCCGTGCGCGATAGCGCTCGGCAAGAACCTCGCCGGGCGCGTGACACCAGATTTCGGCGGTCTGCTCGACGCCGGCCCTTCGTAGGTGATCCTCGAGCAGCTGGCGCGGCTGGAAGCCGAACCAGGCATCGACGACAATCGTGGTGCCCGCTGGAGCTTCGCCGACGACCGACCAGATGGCCTGGTAACTGGCACGGCCGAGTATGCGGTTGAATTCACGGTCGCCGCCGCCGAGCGCTTCGAGGAACGGGTTCTTGATCGTATCGAGCGTAAGCAGCGGCCATCCCATCCGGTCGGCGATGCCGCGTGAGACCGTGCTTTTGCCGCTGGCCGGGATGCCGTTGACCAGCACGGCGCGCCTGGTCCGGCCGAGCCGGGCGGGCGGCAGAGACACTGGCGACGGTGGTGCGACTGTTGCCTGTGCGGCGAGCGCCTCCAGACCGGCGCCGATGACACCGGCGTCGTCGCCAAGTTGCGCCGGTTCCACCGGGCATTGGTACCAGGGAGCCAACGCGGGGGCGATGGCAAGTGCCCTGTGGGCCGCTAGGCCAAGTCCGCCGCCGAGCAGGACCAGATCGGGGGCGAACATGGCCACGGCCGAATCGATTGCCGCACGCAGCGGTCTGGCCCAGGCTTCCAGTATGCCGCGCGCCAGCATGTCACCGTCCGCATCCCGGGCAAAAAGCTGATCGACCGAAACATCCGGACCGAGGCCTGCCCGCGCGACGTGACGGCCAAGTGCGGTGCCTGAGCTGGTGGTCTCAACGCAGCCGCGCCGGCCACAGACGCACGCTTCACCCGATATGTCGACAGTGATATGGCCGAGCTGCCCCGCCGTCCCCTTGCCGCGGACGATCCGCCGGTCTTGAACCACGGCACCACCAATGCCGGTCCCGATCGTGAACATGACGATGCTTTCATGGCCTCTGGCGGCGCCTAATGCCATTTCCGCGACCAGTGCCATATTGCAGTCATTGTCGATTACGACGGGCTTGCTCGCCAGGCTTTCCAGTCGCTGCGCCAGGGATATCGAAGCCAGGTTGACATAGCCTCCGGACAAGACCGCGCCAAGCCGTGCATCGACGCGTCCGGGGACGCCGATGCCGATGGCGGCAACGCTGGGTGAATCGAGCCGGCGCACCATTCCGGCGATCCGGGAGAGCACGAGCTCCGGATCCGGCGCGCTTTTCTCGGAAATACGATCGAGGATTTCGCCTGTGCCGGAAATGCGGGCGGCGCGCAGATTGGTGCCGCCGATATCGATTCCTATGGCCATCGAACTAGAGCCTGATCCATTTCGACTAAATCGAAATGGGGCTCTATCTTGCTGTTTGACCATGATCTTTTCCGAAAACCGGTCCCCACTTTTCGGGATCATGGTCTGAGCATGACGTCCCGTGCGTGCCTGGTGTGAACGCCGAATAGTTAAGCGGCTTTCTGCCGGTAGTTTCCGATCACCGCCTGAAGCTCGCGCAATCTCGACACTGCGATAGTCCTAAGCCTTTCCCGCTGAATGTCACGGTCAAGCGAGATGCAGTCCTTCCACAGCGACCGGCCGGCGATGACGCCTGACGCGCCGTTCTTCATGGCGATTTCGACCTGGCCGAGGAAAGTCTCATGGTTGACGCCGGCGGAGAGGACCGCCCATGGCACCTCGCCAGCCATGGAGGTGATCCTGGCGCAGGCTTCCGGCGTTCCGGGATAAGGAAGCTTGAGCACCTTTGCCCCGCATTCCAGTGAAATCCGGGTGCCCTCTTCGACAAGCCAGGGAACCTTGGCCGTATAGTCTTCAAGACTTTCGCCTTCAACCTGATAGGTCAGGAACTCGACGACGAGCAAAAGGTCCTCTCGCGCGAAGTCGGCGATGCATTGGCGCAGAATGGCGACATTGTGCTCATTCGCCTCAGGCCTATCGGGCCTGAGATAGACCATGATCTTGCCGCCGGTACCGCCGAGCTCGCGAACGCGACGCGCGTCGATGTCGGGAACGAGGCGCGACAGGCGGTAGCCGGCGGGCGAGACGTCGAAGCCCGAGGCGTCGAGGCCGATGAGCAGAGCCGTATCACGATTCAGTACCCCTTCATCGACAACCCGCGGCACCGCGCAGAGCGGGTCGAGCAGCACGCAGGATGCCTGGCTGGCGAGGTATTGCGTGATGTCCGACTTGGTGTCGCCGAGCATGTCGTTGGTGATCTTGGCCTGTTCTGCAGGGTCTGATGCGAGCAGGCTCCTCATGCCGCCGCGCTGGTCACAGGCGATGGCCATCATGGCCCCGTCCTTGCCGCATATCTGCTGGTAGCCGCGCAACTCTGCGGTCGTCATCTTTGTCATGGTCTTTTGTCCGATGTTGGCGCCCATTCGCCAGGGCGCGGATCCGTGGAACAAGAAAGGTTCAGTTTTACCTGCCTGTCGGCAGAGATTTTGCCGCTTTGATGCGCTATCGAACCGAGAATTCCGCCTTGGCCCGCAACCGGCTCCGGAAACGAGCCCACGTTGCGAGTCGGCCGAATTTGCGCGATAACTCCCATCGGTCGGGAAGCCTGTAACACATTGCTGAAAGGAATTGCAACCTGTCTGTCCCTCCCGCACAAGATGCGGCCGCATCGCGGACAATGCTGCATACGGTCGCCAAACTGCACTACGAGGCGGAGATGTCGCAGGTCGACATCGCGCGGCGGCTCGGTGTCTCCACCGCGACCATATCGCGCCTCCTGCAGCGGGCGAGGGCAGAGGGTATCGTGCGGATCGAGGTTCTCGATCTTGCAGCGCCTGAAGGCATCGCCACGCAACTGATCGAAGGGCTAGGACTTCGTGACGCGGCGGTCATCGAGACGCCGGCAGCTGGCACGCTGACGGCGCTCGCGGCACCGCTCGGCGCCTTGCTCAAGCAAGCCGAACTGACGGCCGGCTCGGCGGTCGCCATTGGCTGGGGGCGCGCCGTTCGCGAGGTGATCCGGGCAGGCCTGCCGCGCATTCCCGGCGTTCTTACCGTCGCTGCCACCGGCGGCATGCAGCAGCAGGCGCCACATTTTCAGATCAACGAATTCGTACGGCTCGCCGCTGAAGAGTTCGGCGGGACGCCGCATTTCATCCATGCGCCCTATCTGCCGTCCAGCGAATTGCGTGAGGTCTTCCTCGGCGATGCGGCCATCCGCGACAGCGTCGCGCTTTGGGAGCGGACCGACGTTGCAATCGTCGGTGTCGGCCTGCCCCATGCCATCAACCAGCCTGAGGCGAGCGCGGCCACGCTGAGCGAACAGGCCCTGTTTCATGCGGCTGGAGACGTTATCAGGCATTATTTCGACGCCGAAGGTAATCTTATCCCGTGGGAGGGGGAGAGCCGGATGATCGCAATGTCGCCGGCCCAGCTTCGAGCCGTTCCCCTGGCGATCGGTGTTGCCGCCTCGCCGGAGAAGGCGACGGCCATTATCGGTGCCGTCCGCGCCAAGCTTATCAATGCCCTGGTAACAGACACCAAGACTGCTCAGGCCATCCTCGAGGCTCTCTTGCCGCAATAATCGATCCCAAGCTGATCGACATCAACCGCGGCTCGCGAGCCGGCCGCTGCGAAATCATCAGTTGTCGTTGAAGAGTTGGAGCAATAGGCTGCGTGCGTACGGGCTCTGCGGAGCAGCCAGATGTTGTGCGGTTTTGAAAGCGTTTCGACCCGGAAATACCTGGGTTGCAATTTCTTTCAGCAAAGTGTTACAACCTCGCGACTAGGCGCATGTGCGCCGAGCGGCGCTGTTCCCTGGATCTTGCGGGGGCCAGGACCGGGACTGCACGCAGCAGGCTGGTCGGTTTCGACTGGCTGATCTAAACGAATGGGGGGCGCTCGGGAGGAAAGCTGCCCATAACAGTAAGCAGGCGAAATCCGTTTCTCGCCGTCAGCACGTCACGTCGCCGAAACGAATTGACGGCCATTTCCAACGTCAGTCGCAACGGCAAATCTGCCAACATTAAGAGGAGGATGTTATGAAGAAGATTGTTGCCGCCCTGGCGGCTCTCGCCATCTGCGCAACGGCGCTGATCACGCCCGCTTTGGCGCAGGACAAGAAGTTCACCGTTGCTCTCGTTCCGGGCCTTACCACCGACGGCTTTTACATCACCATGCGCAAGGGAGCTCAGGCGGCAGCCGATGCTCTTGGCGTGACCCTGGTTTTCCAGGGCGCTCCGGATTTCAATCCGGTCACGCAAGTCCCTGTGCTTGATGCGGTCATCGCCAAGAAGCCGGACGCCATCCTGATCGCGCCGACCGACAAGGTTCAATTGGTCGAGCCGCTCCGCAAGGCCCATGATGCCGGCATTCCGGTGATCACGGTCGACACCTTCATCGGCAGCGGCGTTTACCAGACCGGCGCCGGCGAGGCGGATTTCCCGCTGTCCTATATCGCTTCGGACAACGTTCTCGGCGGCGAAATCGCCGCCCGGGCATTGGCCAAGGCCGTAGGCGACAAGGGCAAGGTCTACGTTTCGAACGTGAAGCCTGGCATTTCGACCACCGATCAGCGTGAAGAGGGCTTCAAGAAGGAGATGGCGGCCAACCATCCCGGCATCACCGTGCTCGAAACCCAGTTCAACGACAACGACGCCAATAAGGCCGCCTCGCAGCTGCAGGCTGTGTTCGCGCGCAATCCCGATCTCGTTGGCGTGTTCGGTGCAAATCTGTTTTCGGCGCTCGGCGCGGCCAATGGCGTCCAGCAAGCTGGGCAGACCGGCACCGTCAAGGTGGTGGCGTTCGACGCGCCGACCAGCATCGCCGACAACATCAATACCGGCTTGGTGGACGTTGCGATTGCCCAGCATCCGGCTGAGATCGGCTATTATGGTGTCGTTTCGGCCTATGCCCACCTGACCGGGCAGTCGATCCCGGTTGCGATCGGCACCGGCTTCACGATCATGGACAAGTCGAACATCGCCGATCCGAACATCTCGAAGTACCTCTATTCCGAATGAGTCCAAACCAGCTTGATCTCCTTCCGGCTTACCGGGAGGAGATCTGCGCCGGGTCTCTGGGACCCTGTTGACGGAGGCCGCGCCGCGGATCGGATATCAATGACCTCAACATCACCAATCGAGCAAAGCGAACCCCATGTCGCTCCACAGGCTGACCATGGTGATCCAGCCAGGACCTGGCTCGGACGCATCGCCGATGGGCGGGCCTGGCTGTTTCTCGCCGGCCTGATCATCTGTTTCGAGGTTTGGTCGAGGCTCTCCTTCGGCGCGACCTTCATGCTCAATCCGTTCAACCTGCAGTCTATTGCGATATTCGCCGTGGCGCCGCTGCTGCTTGCGACCGGACAGACATTCGTCATCATTTCGGGAGGCATCGACCTCTCGCTCGGCTTTATCATGGGCCTTGCGGCTGTTGTCGCGGCCCATGCCACGAATCTGGCCGGCGTCGCGATGCCGCTGCCACTGGCCATGATGTTGGGCATTCTGGCGGCCGTGATCGTCGCAGGCGTGCCTGGCGTCATCAACGGCTTGCTGATCTCGCGCCTGAGAGTTCCGCCTTTTATCGGCACGCTTGGCATGTTCGGCGTTGCGCGCGGCGTTGCTTACCTGCTGGCCGGCGGCACGACGGTGCCGGTCCAGAATTCCTGGTTCGCGCTGCTCGGCAACGGCAGGTTCTACGGCGTGCCTTATCTCGTCATCATCGCCGCCGTTTTCGTCGTCGTGATGCACTATATCCTGAGCCAGACCCGGTTCGGCCAGCACAACTACGCTATCGGCGCAAATGTGCAGGCGGCGCGTCGTGCCGGCATCGACATCAGGGGCCATACCTTGCGTCTTTATGTGCTTTCGGCGATGTGCGCAGGTCTCGGTGGCGCGCTCTATGCAGCGCGCTTTGCCGCGGGCGCGGCCCAGGCCGGCGAGCCGTTGCTGCTCGACAGCGTCGCAGCCGTCGTGATCGGTGGCGCCAGCCTGTTCGGCGGATCCGGCACCATCTTCGGGACGGTTGCCGGCGCGCTGGTGATCGCGGTCATTCAGTACGGGCTGGTTTTCGTCAATGTCGAGCCGTTCTGGCAATTCATCGCCGTCGGCTTCGTCATCATCATTTCCGTTCTCATCGACCAGGCGCAGCGCCGGTTCAGTGGAGCCCGTCAGGATGAATAGCCCAGCCCAGACCGCCCCCCTTCTGGAAGTCCGGAACCTTTCCAAGCACTTCGGCGCCGTCCGGGCGCTCAACGATTTCTCCATGGTTGTGCGGCCCGGCGAAGTGGTGGCCCTGGCGGGCGACAACGGCGCCGGCAAGACGACGCTGATCAAGGCGATATCGGGCGTCTTTCAGCCGACGGGCGGTGAAATTCTGCTGAGGGGGCAGCCGGTGACATTCGCGACGCCGCATGAGGCGCGCGACAAAGGCATCGAAACCATCTATCAGGATCTCGCGCTCGCCGACAATTTGTCTATCGGCGCCAATATCTTCCTCGGCCGTGAGCCCATGCGCAAGGCCTTCGGCTTTTTGCCGGTGCTCGATCGCAAGGCCATGGCGGTTGCCGCCAAGAAGACGATGGGCCGGCTGGATTTCCATGTCAGCCGGCTCGACGCCCCGGTCAGCAATTTCTCGGGCGGCCAACGGCAGGCCGTCGCCATCGGCCGGGCCGTTTATTGGGACGCGCAAATCCTGATCATGGACGAACCAACCGCGGCCCTCGGCGTACCCGAACAGCGCAAGGTCATTTCGCTCATCCACCAGCTCAAGGCGCAAGGGCGGGGCGTGATCTTCATCTCGCATAATCTGCAGGATATTTTCGCCGTTTCCGACCGCATCGTCGTGCTGCGCCGGGGCGTTCAGGCCGGCGAGCGCAAGATTTCGGAAACCAATCATGACGAAGTCGTCAAGCTCATGGTTGGTGGATAGGCCGAACTTTTCGACTGCTGAAACAACCACTTCTCTAGGCTAACATGCGTCGCCGTATCGCGGCCTGCACGGCGCCAGAACCCGTCAGGACAGCCAGGTCGCCGGCACAGCCACCGCGCTTGGCCGCTACGCAGCATCGCAATGCGCTCGGTCGATTTTCGGCGAAATATGCTCGCTCCCGATGACGGTAAGATGCCATCCAGCTATGCGCGACGTAGCGGGAAGAGGCAGGATGGCGAGCAGAGTCGACATTGCATGAGGATGTCACTATATAGCGGCGGCTTTGGCCCGCGTACCTAGGGTCGCGCGGCGAATGGCGTCACATATTATGACACCTGTAGTGATGGCAATCGGCTGGAATACCGAAAAAAAGCAAGTAGAAACAATGGCGCGTTCCGGGACATGATCCCAGCATACGGTGCCGGTCTCCTCAAGAAAACAGAATCCCTCAAGAATTAGAATGTGCTCCTTGAACCTTCGATTTCCTTCAGCTCTGTGGAGCTTGGACAAGATCGGCTTGCCGGGTGACGACGACTCGGTTGGAATGGGGCGTGCATCTTTTCCGGGATGCTGGCGTTTATGATTACCAACCGGCGCAGCCGCCAGGGAATAGCAGTATGAGTGAACACGCGATCGAGTTCTTGCAGGAGTGGATCGGCGAAAAGGTCCACTGCCACGCCTCGCCGGACAGGATCGAGAAGCAGGCCGAGACCCTCGCCAGGGAATGCGCCGCCAAGGCGGCTGAGGCCGGCATACCGCTGGAGGACATCCAGGAAGAGGTTGGCGATATCAAGGAGCTTATAGCGTCGAGGCTGGAAGAAGCGGCCGAGGCCGGTGAGGAAGAAAAGAATTCGGAAAAGCCAGCCGAGTGATATGCCGATCCGGCGAAAGGCCGGGCATCTATTGACCCGGCTCAACTTGCAAGACCTGCACCCCGCGTGCGAGCGCCAGGCAGTTTACATCCCCTGACTTGCACCGAATCGGCCCTCGAGCCATGCCTTCGGCAGCGCCGGCACAAAATTGCCGTCCCGCCCGGTCATGTCGTCATTGGCGACCAGCGCATTGAGGATTGCCTCCTCCACACTCCCGATCACCGCGTCGAAGAATGGATCGATATCGCTATCGGGGATGAAATCGGCGTTGGCGATGCGGCCTGACGGCGCCAGTGCCGCCTCGGGGTTGGCGGTCGAAAAGCCCAGAAAAATATCGCCCGAGCTGTGATAGCCGAAGCCGCCGGTCATGGCGACACCGAGCGGCACCCGGCGGACCAGCCGCTTCATCTGATGCGGCAGGAATGGCGCATCGGTGGCGACGATCCCGATGATAGAGCCCTTTTCGGCGCGTGGCATGCCTTCCCGGATCGCCGGTTCCACGAGGTCTGGTCCGGCGTGCAGGCCGCGAATGGTAAAATTGCTCCGCTTGCCGAAATTCGCCTGCACGAACGCGCCGACCGTGTAGCGCCGGCCGTGCCATTCGACGACGCGCGATGCCGTGCCGGAGCCTGCCTTGAAACCGAAGGCGATCATGCCGGTGCCGCCGCCGACGCTGCCTTCCTCGATCGGCCCATTGGTCGCGCCGTCGAGTGCCGCGGCAACATGCTCGAATGTGAGATGGTGGCCGTTGATGTCGTTCAGGAAGCCGTCATAGGTTTCCGCCGCCACCGGCAGGCCCCAGGCGCTGTCGAGCGCGGCTGGCAGCACGCGCTGCATCCAGCGCAGCGTTCCGTCGCGTGAAACCCCGCAGGAATGCGTGTTGGTGATGGTGATCGGGAAATTGAAGGCGCCCGTTTCCTCGACGATGTGCGAGCCGGTCAATTCGCCATTGCCGTTCTGGCTGAAGATACCGGCAAAGACCGGTGTGGCCAGCTCGGCACGCGGTCTGGGCAGGATAGCGGTCACACCGGTGCGCACCGGGCCCTTGCCGACCACCAGCGCACCATCGCCGGAAATCAGCGTCGAATAACCGACCGCAACGCCAGGCACATCGGTGATGGCGTTGAAAGGTCCGGGGGCGCCGTCAAAACTTATGCCGAACGCCCTTGCGCGAGGCCTGCCGGACGGTGTCGTCTGGTGATGATTGTCGGTCATTGCCATTCAGAAGTCATGGGGATTCAGAACAAGGAGCCTTGATTGCCAGGCTCCTTGCCTTTGGCAACTGGCTTTACAGTTGCTTTCGGCCGTGCGGCACCGCTGGTCGCAACCGCATTGGCGGTTCCGTCGGCGAACTCCAGCGAAAGCGCCATCCCCGACGCCACGTCAGCCGCCTGCTTGATCACCGTACCGTCGGCGTCTTTCACCAAGGCAAAACCCCGCGCCAGCACCGCCTTGTGCGACAGCGTCGCCAGCAGCCGGTCGGCCTGCGTCAGTTTCCCGCGCAACCGTTCGATTCGCACCGAAATCACCCGGTCCTGCCGCCGTGACAAAGCAGCCAAAGTATCGGCCTGCAATTTCTGCCGCCTTGCAATCGGCGCGGGGGACAGCCTTGCAGCGGTACGCGAAAACCGTGTTCGCCGCTCGCGCACGATGGCGAAGAACGCCGCTTGCGCGCGGGCGAGGTCGCGGCCGGCCAGCGTGCGGGCCTCGTTCATGCGTCGCGACAGCGTCGCCGGTGTCAGTCGCTGCGCCTGAAGCCTGGCTCGCTTGCGTTGGACGCTGACGGACAGCGCCCGGCCAAGCCGGCTCGTCGCCTCGTCGAAACGCCGGCGCGGCAGCGCCAGCAATTGGTCGGGCGAGGGCAGCGCACGGGCGGCGGCACGGACCGCCTGGCGCTTGCGCTCGAAATTACGCGATGCCGCAGCCTTGAGCCGCGCGCCAAGACCGGCAAGCGTCACTTCTAGGTCGGCCCGCACGGGCACCGCGATTTCGGCGGCACCCGTCGGTGTCGGCGCCCGCACATCCGCCGCCAGGTCGATCAGCGTCCAGTCCGTTTCATGGCCGACGGCGGAGATCACTGGAATGCGTGAGGCGGCGACGGCACGAGCCAGCGCCTCGTCATTGAACCCCCAAAGATCCTCGAGGCTGCCGCCGCCACGCGCCACGATCAACAGGTCGGGCTGCGGGATAACACCATCCTGCGCCAGTGCGTTGAACCCGTTGACGGCGGCGGTCACTTCCGCGCCTGCCGTCTCGCCCTGCACCCGCACCGGCCACACAAGCACATGCAGCGGAAACCGGTCCTTGACGCGGTGGATGATGTCGCGAATGACGGAGCCTGTCGGCGAGGTGACGACGCCGATGACGCGCGGCATGAACGGCAGCAAGCGCTTGCGGTCGGCATCGAACAGGCCTTCGGCCTGCAGCCGGCGCTTGCGCTCTTCCAGCAGCGCCATCAGCGCCCCGGCGCCGGCCGGCTCCAGATTGTCGATGACGATCTGGTAGTTGGACTTTCCAGGATAGGTGGTGAGCTTACCGGTGGCGATCACCTCCATGCCCTCTTCGGGGCGGAATTTCAGCCGGCTCATCGTGGTCTTCCACACCACGGCATCGAGCCGCGCGCGGTCGTCCTTCAGGCAGAAATAGGCATGGCCCGAGGAATGCGGCCCGCGATAGCCGGAAATTTCGCCGCGCACCCGCACATTGCCGAAGACGTCCTCGACCGTGCGCTTCAGTGCGCCGGAAATCTCGCTCACCGTGTATTCGGTGGCATTGGTGCGTGATTCGGATACTGCGTCGCTCATTGGCCGATTGGGGGGCGGTTGTGCGTCCGCGTCAAGACGGCTGTGTCCGGTGCCTGCCCAATTGCGGGCTCTTTCACCAGCCCGGCAGGATCTGGTTCGGCTTGGTTCGCTTCATCTTCGAAAAGGCGAGCGCTGCAAAGTCGAAGGTCCCCGTCTCTTCGCCGAGCGGCACGGAAATATTGTCGAGGCTTTCCGAAATGTGACGGGCAAGCGCCTCGACGATCTCCGGTCGCGACGTCTGGCCGCGCATGATGCCGATGCGGCAATCGGGCAGGGGGCCGAATCCGTCGGCGTCGCCCAGAACCCTCATCCCGGGCCGCAGAGCACATTCCGGCAGCACCGAGATTGCCAGGCCGGAAAGCACCGCGGCGGTGATGACGGTTGCCGAGAAGCTGGTGAACAGGATGCGGTAGTCACGGTTCTGCCGGTCGAGCACGTCGACGGCAGCCCGCCGCCAGATGCAGTTCGGCCGGCCGAAAGCCATCGGCAACGTGTCCTGCTCATGCGTCGCGTGGTTGGCCGAAGTGACCCACAGCAGCGGTTCGCGCCGCACCACTTCCGACTGGCCGTGCGCGTCATTGTGCGTCACCAGCGCCAGATCGAGATTGCCGCGCTTGATATGGTCGACCAGCCCCGGCGTCGGCTCGCAGATCACGGTCAGCTCGACACGCGGATTGGAACGGGCGAAGCGGGCCATGATCTCGGGCAGGAAGCGATCGGCATAGTCGTCCGGCGTGCCGATGCGGATCGTGCCTTCGAGCCGCCGGTCGTCGAACGCAGCCAGCGTTTCCCGATTGAGGAACAGCAGCCGCCTTGCATAGGACAGCAGCCTGTCGCCATCCTCGGTCAGCTTGTTGGTGCGCCCGTCCTTCTCGAACAGCGGCTTGCCGACCCGTTCCTCCAGCCGGCGCATCTGCATGGACACCGCCGACTGCGTCCGATGCACCTCTTCCGCCGCGCGGGTAAAGCTGCCGGTGTCGACGATCGAGACAAAGGTCTGCAACTGATCGAGATCGAGTGGCGCTTTCATCGGTCCAATCCATCATTAGTGTTGATGCTAAAGATTAGAAACATTCGTTGGATTAATCAATCAAGCGGTGGCAGATTCGGCATTGTCCACATCAAGGCAGTGCATGTCGCCTAAGTGGTCACCGTTTTTGGGACGACGACGTGCATCTTCTACGTGGATTGGGACCGGAACGGCCGCTGGTGCCAGCGCCGATCGCCCCGCTTCGTCCGTTCAAAATTTGAAGGAGGCTGATATGGCTACGTTCGACTTCGCCACCGAGACTTCGCGCATCACGTCGCGTCCGGCTATTGCGACGCGCGCGGCCAACGCCATTTCCAACGTCTACCGCGCTTGGAAAAACCGCCGCGCCTTCTATCGCCTCGGCGAAATGTCGGACTCCGAACTCGCCGACATCGGCTTGACGCGCGCCGATCTCCACGTCGCCATTGAGGTACCGTTTGGCCGCGATCCAACCGAGAGGCTTCGCGTCATCGCGACCGATCGCGCGGACACGATCGAGGATCTTGCCCGCAAGGTGGCCTGATCGCGTTCCGTTTGCTGCCCAGGATTTCGCAGGCTCCCACTCCCTGCCGGTTCCCCGCCGGCTCGCCTGCACACTGCCCGGTTCTCACAAGGACCGGGCATTTTCTTTGGGCGCTGAAGATCAGGTGTCGGCGACCTCGTCAGTTTACCGCCGACCCATTCCTTGCTTGAACTGGTCGAAGATCGACTCCATGCCCTTCTGGTAGTCGTCGCGCTGCTGCGCACCCGTTTCGAACATCTTGCCGAACAGATCGTCGAATGGATTGCTTGGCCTGCCGCTCGGATTGGGCGCGGGCTGCGGTGCCTGGCGCTGTTGCGGCGCCGGTTGCCCGCCAGCCATGCCGCCCCCTTGGCCGCCGCCGAACATGTCCTGCAGCACCTTGCCGAGCGGATTGTCGCCCATCGGGTTCTGCGTCTGCTGGGGCTGGCGCTGCGGCTGCTGCGCGCCACCGCCGAACATGTCCTGCAGCACCTTGCCGAGCGGATTGTCGCCCATTGGATTCTGCGTCTGCTGGGGCTGGCGCTGCGGCTGCTGCGCACCACCGCCGAACATGTCCTGCAGCACCTTGCCGAGCGGATTGTCGCCCATCGGGTTCTGTGTCTGCTGTGGCTGGCTTTGCGGCTGCTGGCCACCGCCGCCGAATATGTCCTGCAGCACCTTGCCAAGCGAATTGTCAGCTGGGTCTGCAGGCTGCGGCGCCTGGCGTTGCTGTGGTGCCGGCGGCTGGCCGCCGCCGCCCGCTTGCCGCATCATCTGCTCGATCAGCTCGCCGAGTGGATTGCCGCTGCCGCCGAAGCCGCCGGCCGCCTGCATCTGGTTGTTGGTCTGCTTGAACAATCCGCCCATCACCATCGAAGCGACGGCCGGCAGCATCTGCTGCAAGACCTGCTGGCTGACGCCGCTTGCCTGCGCAGCCTGGCCGGCAACGGCGCGAGACAGATCTTTCGAGCCGAACAGATGCCCAAGAATGCCGTTGCCTTCATCGACGCCCTGCGGCGAGAAAGCCCGGCTTGCGTCCTCGAAATATTTGGCGTGCTGGCCGCTGGCCATTGCCGTCATGAACGAGCCGAGCCCGTAAGGGTCGGAGGTGTTACGCTTCAGCCCCTGCGAAAAGGCCGGCAGCAGCGCCTCGACCGCCGATTGCGTTTGCTGCTGCGAAAGCCCGAACTGTTGGGCCAGCGCCTGTATGCCGTTGCCGTTCTGAGCCTGTGCCAGAATGTCGAACAAGGAAGGCATTGGTTTTCTCCTCGGGAAAATCCTAGGGAGAGAAACTAATCCGTTTCCATCATTGATTGAAGCGGCTTTCTTGAGCTATCGGCCAAGCGGATAGCGAACAGTTAATACGCATACTCCATGAACACCGGCTCGATCGAACCGCCCCAGCGCGTATGATAGGCCGAGAGCAGCTCTTCGGCGCTGGTGGTACCGCGCGCGACGACTTCGTCCAGCGTGCTGAGGAACGAAGTTTCGTCGTAGCCGTCGCGGTTCTTGCGGCCGCGGTTCTTCAGCCCCATGCGCGAGATGACCAGCACGTCGCGGGCGATCTCGCGCAGTGTCGTGTTGCGGAACGGCGCCGAAATACCTTGCGCCGGCACGGCGTTGCGCATCGCCAGCACTTCTTCATAGTTCCAGCTCGAGGTCAGCGCCGCGGCCGCGTCGAGCGCCGCCGCGTCATAGAGCAGCCCGACCCAGAAGGCCGGCAACGCGCAGATGCGCCGCCACGGTCCGCCATCGGCGCCGCGCATTTCAAGGAAACGCTTCAAGCGCACGTCGGGAAACAGCGTCGACAGATGGTTCGCCCAATCGCCCATCGTCGGCAGCCCGTCGGGTATCTCCTTGCGGGCGGCACCTGCCATGAACTGGCGGAAGGTGACGTGCGTCATGTCGTGGTACTGGCCGTCGCGGATGACGAAGTACATCGGCACGTCGAGCGCCCATTCGACATAGTCGGCGAAGCCGAAATCGGGCGAGAAGCAGAATTCGAGCAGGCCCGAGCGCTGGTTGTCGGTGTCGCGCCAGATGTCGCCGCGCCAGCTCTGAAATCCGTTGGGCCGGCCCTCGGTGAAGGGCGAGTTGGCGAACAGCGCCGTCGACAGCGGCTGCAGCTTCAGCGACACCTGCATCTTGCGGCGCATGTCGGCCTCGCTCTCGAAGTCGAGATTCACCTGGATGGTGCAGGTGCGGTACATCATGTCGAGGCCCTTGGTGCCGACCTTGGGCATGTAGCGCGTCATGATCTCGTAGCGCGATTTCGGCATTTTCGGGGTCTCGGCCAGTGACCATTTCGGGCTGCCGCCGAGGCCGAGGAAGCGGATGCCCATAGGCTCGGCGATCTCGCGCACCTGCGCCAGATGCGCATTGCCCTCGCGGCAGGTCTGGTGGATCGTCTCCAGCGGTGCGCCAGACAGCTCGAACTGGCCGCCGGGTTCCAGCGAAATCGCGCCCTGGCCGGTCGGCTCGACCAGGCCGATGATGCGGCCGTCGTCGATGATCGGATCCCAGCCGAGTTTTTCCTGCATGCCTTCGAGAATGGCGCGGATGCCGTGCTCGCCGCCATAGGGCACCGGCGCATTGCCGTCGATATAGAACGGGAATTTCTCGTGTTCGGTGCCGATGCGCCATTTGTCGCGCGGCTTGTTGCCTTCGGCCAGATGCTCGACAAGCTCGTCGACGCCTTCAATGGGCCGGAAATCGGTTGTGTCGCGCGCCATCAAAAGCCCTCCGACGCATTGACTCCGAAATCGGTCGATTTCGCTGGGATCATGCGCCAACCAAAGTGCTACAACGTCCTATGCGCGCCCGAAAGGACGCGCGGCGCTGCAGGCGGCCAGACGACCGCCGGCGCTAGATGACGAAATGTCAGTAGCCGATCAAGCGAAAAATCCTGAGCCACAGGTCAAGTGGAATTGATCACCAGTCCCCGACCGTCGCCTGCATCACCGCAAGTGCCGCCACCGCAGCCGTATCGGCGCGCAGAATGCGCGGACCAAGCGGAATCGCCGTGACGAAGGGCAGCGCCCTCAGCAGCCTTCGTTCCTCGTCGGAAAACCCACCCTCCGGCCCGACCAGCAGCCCGAACTTCTTCTCCCGCAACGCTTGCAGCGCAGGCAGGGGATTGTTGGTCGAGGCATCCTCGTCGCAGAAGATCAACCGCCGTTCCTTGTCCCAGCCTGCCAGCAGGCGTTCGAATTTTTCCGCTTCGCGCACCTCCGGCACCGCCAGGATACCGCATTGTTCGGCTGCCTCGACGACATTGGCGCGCAGGCGTTCTATGCCAGGCTTTGTCACTTGCGTGTGCTGGGTGACGACCGGCTGCAGGACGCCGGCGCCCATCTCGACCGCCTTCTGCACCAGATAGTCGAGCCGCCCCTGCTTTATCGGCGCAAAACAGTAGACGAGATCGGGCAGCGGCGGCTGCGGCCGCTGCAAGGTGAGCACCTTCAGGCGTACCGCTTTCTTGGATTTGGCGGCGATTGCCGCTAACCATTCGCCGTCGCGGCCGTTGAACAACAGGACTTCGGCGCCTTCGCCCAGCCGCAGCACATGCATCAAATAGTGGCCCTGCTGCGGGCTCGCCTCAAACTCGATATCCGGTCCGAGGTCGTCCGGCACGAACAGCCGCTGCATCTTGTAATTGGCGCGCATCGCCGAGGAATGGGCGAGCCGGCTCCTGGCGTCAAGTCTCGGCCGAGGGATGCCAGACGGGTTCGTAGCCTTGCCTCAGCACGGACACGGTGGTTGCCGGCGTGAGCAGGCGGATTGGACGGTTGGCAAAGCCGCCGAATCCCACCGGATGGCTATAGCCTGCGAACGACCAGCGCAGTGCCTTGCCGCTGCGCAATGCATGAGCGTTGCCGCCGTCCGCGACCATAGCGCCGTCCGGCAGCCCGGCAAGCTCTTCTGCGGATACGACCGGTGCCCGCCCGCCTGCCGCGAGCCGCTCCTTATGCAGTCGCTTGTCGACCTGCGGTGCGCGCGGCTCGGCAATGCCGAAGGATACGCCGAAGCGCTGGACGAAATCCTTGGCCCGCTCGCGCCGGCAGAAGAAGCAGGGCCGATGCCCGGCCGAGAGCGCCGTCACCTCGTCCAGGAAAAACAATTCGGTCCAGCCGGGTTTTCCTCCTGGCCGATTTCGGCCCATCGGCTCGCGCTGCGCATCGCGGAATTCGCACACGCAGATGATCCAGGCATGCAGCGCCCAGCGCTTTTTCAGCAGCGTCTTCGTTTCGGGATCATGGATGATGCCGCGATTGCCCATGAACAGGCCGCGTTCCGGCACGGCGTGGATGACGCCGAACGGGTCTACCCGGTTCTGCAGTGGCATAGCTTTCTCCCCGAATACGCATCTTGGCTGGAATGACGGCGGCATGATATCGCTCGTCGCATCTTTTTCATGTCAGCAGGTTTTTCTATGCGGGTGCTGGTGGTCCAGAACTACGACAAAACGGGCCTTGGCCAGGTCGGCGCAGCGCTTGCTGAAGCCGGCGCCGATCTCGATCTGCGCCGACCCTATCAAGGCGATGCCCTGCCGGAAGATGCTGCCGGGCACGACGCCTTGGTGGTGCTTGGCGGTGGCCAGAACGCGCTGGCCGACGACGACTATCCCTATTTCCCCGCCTTGCTCGAACTGACCCGCGATTTCGCCGACAGGGACCGCGCCGTGCTCGGCATCTGTCTCGGCAGTCAGCTGGTCGCCCGCGCCTTTGGCGGCGAGAACCGGATCGGCACTGCCAACGAATTCGGCTGGTGCGGCGTATCGCTGACGCCGGCGGCCAAGGCCGATCCGGTGCTCGGCGCGCTGCCCGAGAAATTTCCCATCTTCGAATGGCACGACGACACCTTTGTGCTGCCTGAAAAGGCCGTGCGGCTCGCCGGCAACGATGTCGCCGAGAACCAGGCGTTTCGCATCGGTCGCGCCGTCTATGGCTTTCAGTTCCATTTCGAGGCCGACCGTCCGATGGTCCGCGACTGGAGCAAGTCCTTCGCCCCGCTCATAGCCCAGCGGCACCCCGACTGGAGCGATCGGCTCGACGATGAAATCGCCCGCAACGGACCGGATGCCGATGCCGCCGGGCTGGCCATCGCCCGCGCCTGGGTGGCGGCAATCTGACGCCTGTCAGGACCGACGTTGCATATTTGGCACGCCGGCAAAAATCCGCTGTGGACAGTTTCTTTCGTCCTTGGCTTGTGGCCGCCCGCCACCCTAGAAGGCACGCGCTCTGCATCGTCCGTGCAACGCGATGAACCCTTCGGATCACTCGCGCGACACATCGCCGATACAGAATATCCCTAGAAGCGCGAAATCGTGTTTTCCGTTTCAACCCCTTGGTAACCCGGCTCGTGCACAGATACAGAAAGCTCAACAAGAGATGACGTCCGTGAAAGCAGCGCTTCTGTCCTTTGTCATGTTGTCGGCCATCGTGTTGTGCGGCCTCGGCACCTATGCCGGCGACGCAGCCAACAATCACAACGCCATCGACGGCTATGGCGTCACCACTGCGCTTCGCTAATGCCGAGGGTGCGCGGCGGTTTTTGGGATAAACAAATAAAGACTTGAAGCGCGACGCGCTTTAAGCCCTCTCACCTGACACCACCAGGATACGCTTGTCGGCGCCGTCCACGACGAGCGCGGTAAGGTTCCCCGTCTGGTAGGCGAGCGTGTCGATGTTGACCCGGTTTACCATCACCTCCGCCTCCGGCACCGGCGTGTGGCCGTGCACCACGATCTTCGGATGGAGGCCCGCATGGTTGTGGAAAACGTCGCGGATCCAGATCAGGTCCTGCGTGGTCTGACTTTCCAGCGCAATGCCCGGCCGGATGCCGGCATGGCAGAAGAAGAAGTCGCCGAACGTCAATGAAAACGGCAGCGACTGCAGGAAGTCGACATGGCTTTTCGGCACGGCCTCGACAAGTGCTGCATGGCCTTGCCGCAGTGCTGCCTCGGACCTGCCAAACCATGCACCGCCGCCTTCATTGAGCGCCACGCCGTAGGATTGCGCAGTCTGGATGCCGCCATAGCGCATGAAAAGCCCGTCAGCATCCGGTGTGTCGAGAAAGTCGAGGAAGCCGATGTCGTGATTGCCGGCGAGCATCAGGTGGCGCGGGTCGCGTTTTTGCGCTTCGATCAGGAAATCGAGGACCCCCTTGGAATCCGGGCCGCGGTCGACATAGTCGCCGAGATGGATGACACGCCAGTCGGCCGGCCGTGCCTGGCGGATCTCGGCCGCAATCCGGTGGTACATGGCGGCAAGCAGGTCGAGCCGGCCATGCACGTCGCCGACCGCATAAAGGCGGATGCCTTCCGGTCCGCGCGCGTCGAGAAAGTGGATGCCGGGGGCGGTCAATGCTTGCATCTCTGTGATCATGCCGTCACGGGAGTCTAACGTCGAAGCTGATCCTTGCCCATGTCGGTTACCAAACGCTTTCCGCACAGCGCCAGCGTTATGTCCATCTCCTTGCGGATGATCTCCAAGGCTTTTGTCACGCCTTCCTTACCGAGCGCGCCCAAGCCGTAAAGGAAAGGCCGGCCGATATAGGTGCCCTTGGCACCGAGGCAAAGCGCTTTCAGCACATCCTGGCCCGAGCGGATGCCGCCATCCATATGGACCTCGATCGTGTCGCCGACCGCGTCGGCGATCTCTTCGAGCACTCCGATCGACGACGACGCACCATCGAGCTGGCGTCCGCCATGATTGGAGACGATGATCGCGTCGGCGCCGGTCTTGGCCGCCATCAGCGCGTCTTCCTTGTCGAGGATGCCCTTCAGGATCAGCTTGCCGCCCCAGCGCTCCTTGATCCAGGCAACGTCCTTCCACGACAGATGCGGGTCGAATTGCTCCGTCGTCCATGACGACAGCGAGGTGAGGTCGCCGACGCCCTTGGCGTGGCCAACGATGTTGCGGAAGGTTCGGCGCTTGGTGCCTGCCATGCCAATGCACCAGCCCGGCCGGGTCGCCACCTGCCACATGTGCTTCGGCGTGAAACGCGGCGGCGCCGAAAGCCCGTTGCGGATATCCTTGTGACGCTGGCCGAGAATCTGCAGATCGAGCGTCAGTACCAGCGCCGAGCATTTCGCTGCCTTCGCCCTGTCGATCAGGTCGAGGACGAAATCCTTGTCGCGCAGCACGTAGAGCTGGAACCAGAACGGCTTCTTGGTCACCGATGCGACATCCTCTATCGAACAGATGCTCATCGTCGACAGCGTGAACGGCACGCCGAATTCCTCCGCCGCCTGCGCTGCCAGCATCTCGCCGTCGGGGTGCTGCATGCCGGTCATGCCGGTCGGCGCCAGCGCCACCGGCATCGCCACCTTCTCGCCGATCATGGTCGATTCCAGCGAACGGTTGCTCATGTCGACCAGCACGCGTTGGCGGAATTTGATCTTTTGGAAATCCTCCTCGTTGGCCCGGTAGGTGCTTTCGGTCCATCCACCTGAATCGGCATAGTCGAAGAACATCTTCGGCACGCGGCGGCGCGCCAGGTCCTTGAGATCGGCGATGGTGAGGATCATGCTCATGGGCTTCCCGCTGGTTCTTCGCTAATTCGGCGTTGTTGATTTTTTCTTGCCGGCGCTCAAGAGCGCTTCTTTGCCGGCTCGCTGTCGCCGGCTTCGGAGCGCTGCATGAGCCTCAGGCGCGACACGCGCTGCCAGTCGCCGCTGCGCTCGGCCTCGGTCATGGCGCGTTCGACATGGGTGATGTGGTCCATGGCCGCCTGTCTTGCAGCCGCCGGGTCGCCGGCTTTCACCGCTGCGTAGATCGCCCGGTGTTGCGAAAGCAGCGCCTCGCGCGCGCCCGGCACGTTGAACACCAAAAGCCGGTTCTGGAACACGCCCTCCGACAGCAGCCGGTAGCACGAGCGCAGCGTATGCAAGAGGATGATGTTGTGCGCACATTCGCAGATCGCGTGGTGGAACTCGACGTCGATTTCCGCCTCGTCGTCGAAGTTGCCGGTCCGGTGCGCCTCATCCATGCGCGCCATGATGCGGTCGAGCAGCGCCAGGTCGTCGGATGTGGCGCGCCGCGCCGCGTACTCGGCCGCTACCGCTTCGATCTCGCGGCGGTATTCCAGATAGTCGGTTGCCGCTTTGCGGTGCATCGAGATCAGGTCCGTCACCGGCTTGGTGAACAGCTGGCCGATGACGTCGGCGACATGGGTGCCGCCGCCGGGCCGTGTCGTCAGCAACCCGCGACCCTCCAGCACCTTCAGCGCATCGCGCAGGATCGGCCGCGATACTTCGAACCGACGCGCCAGCTCGCGTTCGCCCGGCAGCTTGTCGCCGGTGCGCAGGACGCCTTCGAGAATCAGGTTCTCGATCTGCTGCACCACCTCGTCGGCGGTGCGGGAATGCTCGATCCTGGAGAATATGTCGCTCAACGGGAATGCCTGGGGTTGAACCGGTGTCGCGCAGGATAAAGCCAGTGTCGTTGAGCGGTCAAATTATTTATCCAATTGGTTCGCCGGGCAGGTTGCGCTGCGGCGGACATCGTCTTCGGCTAATTTCTTGTTTGCGACTGAACATTGCCGACATGGAAGATTGCCAGGCCGTCGGTTCCCGATTTTCGGCCAAGTGGGGGTTTGCAACAAGCACAAGTCGCTGGTAAAACATTTTTACCACTCAACCGAAGGAGGCTGTGAATGTCCGGCCTGCTGATGCCGAAGCCAGATGACGCCACGATGCGCCGGCGCGACGAGATCGTCGCCGATATGCGCATCATCGTGCCCGGCGAAGGCGTCGTCGACGCCGCCAATTCGATGCGTGCGTTCGAGAGCGACGGCCTCACCGCCTATCGGCAATTGCCGCTGGTCGTGGTGCTGCCCGAAACGGTGGCGCAGGTTTCCCGCGTGCTGAAATATTGCAACGACCGCAACATCCGCGTCGTGCCGCGTGGTTCCGGCACCTCGCTGTCCGGCGGCGCGCTGCCGCTCGAAGATGCCGTGCTGCTTGTGATGAGCCGCTTCAACCGCATCCTCGAGATCGATTTTCCAAACCGCATCGTCGTCGCCCAGCCGGGCGTCACCAATCTCGGCATCACCACCGCCGTCGAGCAGGAGGGCTTTTATTACGCCCCCGATCCATCCTCCCAGATCGCCTGCTCGATAGGTGGCAATGTCGCGGAGAATTCCGGCGGCGTACATTGCCTGAAATACGGTCTTACCGCCAACAATGTGCTCGGCATCGAGATGGTGCTGATGAACGGCGAGGTGGTGCGGCTCGGCGGCAAGCACCTCGACGCGGAAGGCTACGACCTGCTCGGCGTCATGACCGGTTCCGAAGGGCTTCTTGGCGTCGTCACCGAAGTCACCGTGCGGATCCTGAAGAAGCCGGAGACGGCGCGGGCGCTTCTGATCGGCTTTCCGACCAGCGAGCAGGGCGGCCAGTGCGTCGCCGACATCATCGGCGCCGGCATCATCCCTGGTGGCATGGAGATGATGGACCGCCCGGCGATCCACGCCGCCGAGGATTTCGTCCATGCCGGTTACCCCCTGGACGTCGAGGCGCTGCTGATCGTCGAGCTCGATGGGCCCGGCGTCGAGGTCGATCATTTGATCGGCCTTGTCGAAGCCATCGCCTATAGGAACGGCTCGACCACATGCCGCATCTCGCAGTCGGAGCAGGAACGGCTGAGCTTCTGGGCCGGCCGCAAGGCAGCCTTCCCGGCGGTCGGCCGCATCTCACCCGACTATTACTGCATGGACGGCACCATCCCGCGCAAGGAACTGCCGCGCGTGCTCGCCGGCATGCGCGAGCTCTCCGAGAAATACGGGCTCGGCGTCGCCAATGTCTTCCATGCCGGCGACGGCAACCTGCATCCGCTCATCCTATATGACGCCAACATACCGGGCGAACTCGACAAGGCGGAAAGTTTTGGCGCCGACATCCTGCGGCTCTGCGTCAAGGTCGGCGGCGTGCTGACCGGCGAGCACGGGGTAGGGGTGGAGAAGCGCGACCTGATGCCGGAAATGTTCAACCAGATCGACCTCGACCAGCAAATGCGGGTCAAATGCGCTTTCGACCCCAACCATCTGCTCAATCCGGGCAAGGTGTTTCCGCAGTTGCGCCGCTGCGCCGAGCTCGGACGCATGCACGTACACCGCGGCCAGACGGCGTTTCCCGACATTCCGAGGTTTTGATGGTAGCGTCGCAGAATGGCGGTTCCTCGCCCCCGCGAAGCGGGGGAGAGGTGGCTCGGGCGAAGCCCGAGACGGAGAGGGGGGCGACCGATGCGCCGAGCCGGCGTTCACCGGAAAAGATCGCCCGCGCCCGCGCACTTCGTCGCGGCGACAATCAGGCGGAAGCGACCCTCTGGAATGAGTTGAAGGCCAAAAGGCTAGGCGGGTACAAATTCGTGCGGCAGATGCCGATTGGGCCGTATTTTGCAGACTTTGCGTGCCGGAGCGAAAAGCTGGTCGTTGAGCTGGACGGAAGCCAACATGCCGACAGTTCCTACGACAGGCGACGCGACGAATTCATGCGGAGTGAAGGGTTCTCGGTGATGCGGTTCTGGAACCTCGACGTACTCAAGAGCCGGACGAACGTTTGCGAGACCATTCTTGCGGCGCTGGAAGGGCGATTGGCCGAAGACGTGATCGCCTCGGACCTGAGGTTCGTTTTTACGCCCAAGAGGGTTGGAGGAGGCGCTCTATGATTGCCCCCTCTCCGTCTCGGGCTTCGCCCGAGCCACCTCTCCCCCGCGTTGCGGGGGCGAGGAACCCAAGTTCTGCCGCGCTTGTCCACATACCCGCGTGAGGCCTGAGTTGCTGTTCAAACAATCCTCGCTGGACAAAATCGCCCGCGGCGACATTACGCTCGCCTTTCGCCGATGGAAGCGGCCGACGGTTAAGGCCGGCACGAGGCTGCGGACGGCAGCCGGCGTCGTGCGCATCGGCAAGGTGGAACCGACAGACGAGGCTGGACTGACTGACGCAGATGCGATGGCTGCGGGTTACGCCGATCGCGCCGCCCTCCTTGCGGATCTCCGCGCCGGTGGTGACCGCAGCCTCTACCGGATTGCTTTCGACGGCATTGAGGTAGACGCACGGATTGGCTTGCGCAATTCGGGGGACCTGTCCGATGCCGACTGGCATGCGCTTGCGGCGCGTTTCGAACGCTGGGACAAGACCGCTCCTGGCTACTTCGCTGCGATACTCAGCTTGATCGCGAGAAACGCTGCCACATCAGCAGCGTCCCTCGCCGACAAATTCAGCGTCGAAAAGCCGAAATTCAAACAGGACGTCCGCAAGCTCAAGGAACTTGGCCTGACCGAGAGCCTTGATGTCGGTTACAAATTGTCGCCAAGAGGTGAGGCAGTTCTCGAAAGACTTCGGGAGCATAGGCTTTGACCACCTTCACCCCATCCACATCAGCCGAAGTCCTCTCCACCGTTGCCTGGGCCGCGGCGGAAGAATCGCCGCTCGAAATCCTCGGCCACGGCTCCAAACGCGACATTGGCCGGCCGCTGCAGACCGAACACACGCTCGACCTGTCGAAACTGTCCGGTGTCACGCTCTACGAGCCGGCCGAACTGGTGCTGTCGGCGAAAGCCGGCACGCCGCTCGCCGAAATCGAAAGCCTGCTTGCCGAAAACGGCCAGCAGCTTGCCTTCGAGCCACTGGACTATGGCCCGCTGCTCGGCGGCAAGCCGGGAAAAGGCACCATTGGCGGCGTGCTGGCGGCGAACCTTTGCGGCCCGCGCCGGCTGAAGGCGGGCGCGGCGCGCGATCATATCCTCGGCATCGCAGCGGTTTCGGGCCGCGGCGAGGCCTTCAAGTCGGGCGGTCGTGTGGTCAAGAACGTCACCGGCTATGACCTGTCCAAGCTCATGGCCAACAGCTGGGGCACGCTGGCTGTGTTCACCGACGTCGCCTTCAAGGTCCTGCCAGCCGCCGAGACCGAAGTCTCGCTCGCTCTGCGCGGCCTGCTCGACGATCACGCAGCAGCCGCCATGGCGCTGGCGCTCGGCTCCAGTGCCGAAGTGTCGAGCGCTGCCCATCTTCCCGAACGCGTCGCCGCGCGGGTCGCCGGCGGTAGTCTCGGTAGCACGGCCGCGACGCTGTTGCGCGTCGAGGGGTTCGGTCCGTCTGTTGCCTACCGCATTGCCGCGCTGAAAGATCTGCTCAGGAATGCCGGCCCGCTCGAGGAAATCTCGGGCGATATCTCGCGTTCCGTCTGGCGCGATATCAGAGATTGCGTGCCGTTTGCCGACGGCCTGGAAAAGCCGGTGTGGCGCGTCTCGATGGCGCCGGCGGAAGGCCACCAGATGGTGCTGGCGCTGCGTATGCAGGCGGCGGTCGATGCCTTCTATGACTGGCAGGGCGGATTGATCTGGCTGCGCATGGAGCATGGCGATCCCGAAGCCGATCTCCTGCGCGGACTGGTGAGACAGCATGGCGGCGGCCATGCGACGCTGGTGCGCGCCGCCCCGTCGCATCGCGCCGCTGTGCCGGTGTTCGAGCCGCAGGCGCCGCAACTGGCAGCATTGTCGGCGCGGCTCAAAGCCGAGTTCGACCCCAAGAATATCCTCAATCCCGGCCGTATGGCGCCGGCTGCAGGCTCTGCTACTCTTGGCTCGGCAACCGAGGGAGCAGCATCATGAGCGACATCAATCCAGGCCCGACCGATTCAGGCAAACCCGCGCCGCGCCAGACCGACCGCTGGCTGGAGCCCGGCCCGACCAACGCACTGGTCATATACATCCTCTATCTTGCCAGCCTCGTCATCGGCGTCACCGGCATTGTCGGCATCGTTCTGGCCTATATCAACCGCGGCAAATCAGGCGGCTTCGTAGAGAGCCACTACACATTCCTGATCCGCACCTTCTGGATCGGTCTGCTTTATGCGCTGGTCTCGGTTGTGCTGATGATGGTGGCGATAGGGGTCGTGCTGATGTTCGCCGTCGCCGTCTGGTTCATCGCTCGCTGCATTCTCGGCCTGCAGGCGCTGCAGCGCGGCGAGCCGGTCAAAAACCCGGAAAGCTGGTTTCTGGGATTATAGGATTCCTTTGCGTGCAGACAAATTTTTCGCTTGCCCAGCTTGCCGATCCGCATGTCGCGGAATCGGAAAAGATCCTGCGCAAATGCGTGCATTGCGGCTTCTGCACGGCCACCTGCCCGACCTATGTGACGCTTGGTAACGAGCTGGATTCGCCGCGGGGGCGGATCTACCTGATTAAGGACATGCTGGAGAACGGTCGCCCCGCCGACAAGGAGATCGTCACCCATATCGACCGCTGCCTGTCATGTCTCGCCTGCATGACCACATGCCCGTCGGGCGTCAACTACATGCATCTGGTCGATCATGCCCGTGCCCATATCGAGGAAACCTACAAGCGCCCGCTGCTCGATCGCCTGACACGCGCCATGCTGGCATTCGTCCTGCCTTATCCCACGCGCTTTCGCGCCGCGCTCAAGCTGGCGAAGCTCGGCCAGCCGTTTGCCGGTCTGTTCGAAAAGGTCTCGGCATTGAAGCCGCTGGGCGCGATGCTCAAGCTCGCTCCGGCGTCGGTTCCCGTCGCCTCGCCAATGGCTTCGCCGGGCATCCATGCCGGGCAGGGTGCGAGAAAAATGGGCCGCGTCGCCATCCTCACCGGCTGCGCGCAATCCGTACTCGATCCCGGCATCAACGACACGACGATCGCGCTGCTGACGCGGCTGGGCGTCGAGGTGGTCGTGCCCGAGGGCGAGGGCTGCTGCGGCGCGCTGGTGCATCATATGGGCCGCGAGGAGGCCGCACTTGCTGCGGCCAGACGCAATGTCGACGCCTGGACGCGCGCCATCGACCGGGGCGGGCTGGATGCCATCGTCATCACCGCGTCCGGCTGCGGCACCACCATCAAGGATTACGGCTTCATGCTGCGCCTCGATCCGGCCTATGCCGACAAAGCGGCGCTTGTGTCGGCTCTGGCCAAGGACATCACCGAATATCTGGTGGGCCTCGACCTGCCGGAACCCGTGCGCAAGCTGGGCACCATCGTCGCCTATCACTCCGCCTGTTCGATGCAGCACGGCCAGAAGATCACTCGTCAGCCCAAGGAGCTGCTGGCCAAGGCCGGCTTCGTCGTGCGCGAGCCGCGCGAGGGCCATCTGTGCTGCGGCTCGGCCGGCACCTACAACATCCTGCAATCCGAGATTTCGGCTCAGCTGCGTGACCGCAAGGTCAGGAATATCGAGGCGACCGGTGCTGAAATCGTCGCCACCGGCAACATCGGCTGCATCACTCAGATCGCCTCGGCTGCGAAGCTGCCGGTGGTGCACACGATCAAGCTGTTGGACTGGGCCTACGGCGGCCCGCAGCCGGAGGGCGTTCCGGAAAACAGGGCAGTCGTGGCTGCGGAGTGACGTGACTCCACACTGCTCTCACTCCGCTGCGAGCTTGTCCACCACGCCGTAGGTCGCCTGGTAACGCGCGCGTTGCCGGCTGAGCGCCACCATCGTGTTGCGCAAAAGGATCGCCACGGTGATGGGGCCGACGCCGCCGGGCACCGGCGTGATCCAGGACGCCACCTCCTTGACGCTCTCGGTATCGACGTCGCCGACGATGCGGCGTTCCCCGTCCGGTCCGATCTCGGCATTGATGCCGATGTCGATGACGGCCGCACCCGGCTTGACCATGTCGGCCTTGATCAGCCGCGGCTTGCCGACCGCGACGAACAGCGCGTCGGCGCGGCGCGCGTGCGCTGCCACCGAACGCGTCATGTGATGGCAGACCGTCACCGTCGCGCCTTCGCTCATCAGCAGGAAGGCGATCGGCTTGCCGACGATCTCGGAATGACCGACAATGACGACCTCGAGCCCCTTGAGATCGAGACCGGTTTCCTTGAGCAGTTCGACCGAAGCGGCGGCCGTGCACGGCGCAAGGTCGAGCTGGTTGTAGACGATGTTGCCGATGGAAGCCGGATGCATGCCCTCGACATCCTTGAGCGGATGCACCGCCGCCTGCAGCGTCTTGATCGGGATATGCGCCGGCACCGGCCGCTGGATGATGATGCCGGTGACGCGCGGATCGGCATTAAGGCCGTGGATCGCCGCTTCCAGTTCGCCTGATGTGATGTCGGCGGGAAACCGTCTTTCCTCGAAACCGATGCCGGCCAATGCCGCCTTGGCACGCTGGTTGCGCACATAGACGTCGACCGCTGCGGTGTCGCCGACAGTGATCGATATCAGTTTGGGCGGAAAACCTTCGGCGGTGGCGATCGTTGCATCCTCGCGAACGGCAGCGATGATGCGTTGGGCGACCGGGCCACCTTTGAGATAGCGGCTGTCGTCGGGCAGGGGCATGAGATTGGCCTTATCTGGAAGCGCTGCGGCCGACATAGCAAAAAAACGAGAAGAATGGCAGCGGGAATGCGAACCGCCATACCTTCAGCGCGACGTGCCGGCCAAGCCCGATCGTGTTCCAGAAACAGAAAGGGCAGCGCGGTTTGCCGCGCTGCCCTTTCTTGACCGGCCGCATCCCCACACGGCCCGTCCCCCGTTATCCCTGATCCAGAGTTGTCTGGTATCCCTGATCCAGAGCTTTTCTGGACAGAATCAGCAATAAAATCAACTGCAGATTATATCACGACAACCGTCGTGCCAACATTGACGCGTTCATAAAGGTCGACAACATCTTCGTTGCGCATGCGAATGCAGCCCGACGACACCGCGCCGCCGATCGTCCATGGCTGGTTGGTGCCGTGGATGCGGTAGAGCGTCGAGCCGAGATAAAGCGCGCGTGCGCCGAGCGGATTCTCGGCGCCGCCGGCGACATAGGTCGGCAGATAACGCCCCTTGGCGGCCTCGCGCGTGATCATCTCCGCCGGCGGCCGCCATTCGGGCCAGACCTTCTTCTGCGAGATCTTGTGCTTGCCGGCCCATTCGAAGCCTGGCTTGCCGGTGCCGACGCCATAGCGCCGCGCCTTGCCGTTGTTCTCGACCAGATAGAGAAAATTCTCCGTCGTATCGATGACAATCGTGCCCGGCTTGTGCGGGCCGTCATAAGCGACTTCCTGCGGCAGGTAGATCGGGTTGATCTGCGGGCGCGCGACCATGCGCTTCTTGGACGGCGCCTGCACCGCGGCCGTGTGCAGCTGAGCCGGTTGCGCCTGCCGTTGATAACGGCGCTGCGGCCTTTGCATCTCTTGCCTACCCTGCCGGACGATGCCCGGCGCGTGGCCAAGCTGCAGCACCCAGGGCGCCGAAAGGTCGGGACTCACCACCACCGGCGGCCTGTCGGCATAACGGTCGCGGGCACTGGAGGATGTAGCGGTGGCCGCCAGTACGGCTGCGGCGCCGAGCAGCGGGAACAAAAATGTTTTCATCGAAACGCACCTTGATCGTCGAACATGCCGGGGCGCAAAGGCGTCCCCGATCGCCCGGACATTGGCGCGAAGCGGCAACTGAAACATGAATCGGAATGCGTAAAATGCGGATGTGTCAGTAAAGCTTTCGGTGTGGTTACCGGCCGGTTCAGGAATCTGGTAAAGCCGGAGTAAAGCGGCGCAAAAGCGCATTAACGAAGTGGAATTCCGCCATGAATGAGAACACAGGCCTGCTCGCCGGCCCCGATGGTATCGCGCGCTGCTTCTGGCACGGCAATCTGCCGGACTATCTGCACTACCACGATCACGAATGGGGCCGGCCGGTCACCGACGACCGCAGGCTGTTCGAAAAGATCTGCCTCGAAGGCTTTCAGTCGGGCCTGTCCTGGCTGACCATATTGCGCAAGCGCGAGAATTTCCGCGAGGCGTTCGCCGGCTTCGACGTCGACAAGGTCGCCGCCTTCACCGACAAGGATGTCGAGCGCCTGCTCGGCAATGCCGGCATCATCCGCCACCGCGGAAAGATCGTCTCGACCATCAACAACGCCAAGCGTGCGCGCGAAATGGCCGACAAGGCCGGCTCGCTGGCCGCATGGTTCTGGAAGTTCGAACCCGGCCCGGACGAACGGCCCGAAATCGTCGATCTCGCCCATCTGCGCGCCAATCCCACCACGGCGGTCTCTGTGCGGATTTCGAAGGAGCTGAAGAAACGCGGCTGGAGCTTTGTCGGCCCGACCACCGTCTACGCCTTCATGCAAGCCATGGGGCTGGTCAACGACCATCTCGAAGGCTGCGTTTGCCGCGAACAGGTCGAAGCGGACCGCAAGGCGTTCAAAAGGCCGAAGTGAGCTTCCTCACGGTCGAAGTGGGCGACAAAACTCAAGCACCGCTGGCGCCGGCCAGAAAGAGCCCGGCGACGATGGCCGCTATCGTGGCAAAAGCCGGATAGATCACCAGCAGGCTGGTCATCAGCGCATCGCGCATGGTCGGTCCTGTACGCTCGTCCGCGGCGATCTCGAATGGCCCCGCCGTTTGGCCGGCCAATCCGGATGCATGGCCACCGGCCCGTCGCAGCCGGGGCAGGTCGGCGGCGCCGCTGTCTATGATGTCGAATTCCCGTGCCGTGATCATGGCCCGAACCTCTTGTTTCGGCGCGCTTTATCGGCTGCGATTGTGTCGGCACAATGCCGCGCTTATGGCGGAATTGTTTCGTTTTGGGTCCGGTTTGTTTCAGGAAACGTGCAAACGCTTGCCGCTCCCGGCTGCATCGGTTAGGACACCCGCGCCGTGGAAATCGGTTATTCACCGATCCACGGAGCACCACGAAACACCGGGTACCCATGCCATGGCCGACAAATCGGAAAAGACGAAAGCGCGGCTGCCGCGCGGCTTTGCCGACCGCAGCGCCGACGACATCCGTGCCGTCGAAAAGATGATGGCAACGATCCGAGGGGTCTACGAGCTTTACGGCTTCGAGCCGGTCGAGCAGCCGCTGATCGAATACACCGATGCGCTGGGCAAATTCCTGCCCGACCAGGACCGGCCAAACGAAGGTGTGTTCTCGTTCCAGGACGATGACGACCAGTGGCTGTCGCTGCGCTACGACCTGACCGCGCCGACGGCGCGTTTCGTCGCCGAGAATTACGAGCGCCTGCCGAAACCCTACCGCAGCTACCGCTCCGGCTGGGTGTTCCGCAACGAAAAGCCCGGCCCCGGCCGCTTCCGCCAGTTCATGCAGTTCGACGCCGATACGGTCGGCACGCCGGGCGTCGCGGCGGATGCCGAAATGGCAATGATGATGGCTGATGTGATGGAAGCGCTCGGCATCAAACGCGGCGATTACGTCATCCGCGTCAACAACCGCAAGGTGCTCGACGGCGTCCTGGAGGCAATCGGCCTGGGCGGTGATGAGAATGCCGGGCGCCGGCTGACGGTGCTGCGTGCCATCGATAAGCTGGATAAATTAGGGCCGGATGGCGTGAAGCTCTTGCTCGGCAAAGGGCGCTGGGATGGGGGCAAGGAAGGCGAGGGGGATTTCACCAAAGGCGCTGGGCTTAGTGAGCAATCGATTTCGGTTCTGGAACCAATTTTGCTTTTCCGACGCAATGCCGAAACAATAACAATTGCGATCGAGGGTGATGAGCCAAATAATCCAAGGTTTGAAGAGATCACCAGAGATCAGCTTCGAACGAAGAAACACTCAGACCAAGCTCAAACAATCATTGATGCCTTTGGAGCTGAGAACGCAAGCGCACTTGGATATATTAGGGCCGTTTTCTTCAAAGTTGGAGGCGATTTCTCGGCGAATATGTCTTCATATGACGGATACCGAGAGCTGTGCGATATAGCCGCGATGGCCCATGCTGCCGAGTATGGTGCTGATCGTGTTCTTATCGACCCCTCGGTCGTCCGCGGCCTCGAATATTACACCGGCCCTGTCTACGAGGCCGAGCTGCTCGCAGAAATCCCCAATGAGGACGGTCAGATCGTTCGCTTCGGCTCGGTCGGCGGCGGCGGGCGCTATGACGGCCTCGTTTCGCGTTTCCGTGGCGAACCGGTGCCGGCAACCGGCTTTTCCATCGGCGTCTCCAGGCTGATGACCGCGCTGAAGAACCTCGGCAAGCTCGACACGTCGGATGTGATCGCACCGGTCGTCGTGCTGGTGATGGACAAGGACACGGAAAGCCTCGGCCGCTACCAGAAGATGGTGGCTGAGTTGCGCGCCGCCGGCATCCGCTCCGAAATGTATCTCGGCGGCGCCGGCATGAAGGCGCAGCTCAAATATGCCGACCGTCGCGGTAGCCCGGTCGCCATCATCCAGGGCGGCGACGAGCGCGCCAAGGGCGAGGTACAGATCAAGGACCTGATCGAAGGCGCGCGTATGTCGGCCGAGATCGCGGACAACGCCGAATGGCGCGCCGCACGGCCGGCGCAGGTGACGGTGGCGGAGAGCGAGCTGGTTGGCGAGGTGGGGAAGATACTCGCGGCGCAGGCGGCCGATCGCGCGAAAGGTGGCGCTTGAACACCCCCCTCTGGCCTGCCGGCCATCTCCCCCGCAAGGGGGGAGATCGGCAGCGTCGGCGCCACTTGCCTTTCGACCCTGAAAGTAGGGCGAGGGCGGTGACGAGGGCGATCTCCCCCCTTGCGGGGGAGATGGCCGGCAGGCCAGAGGGGGGTGCCTCGCGCCCAACCGATCAATGACCTCCCGCTATCCCGCCATATCAGCCGACATCGCCAAGCTCTTCGCCACGCGCAACACCCATGCGGTGGAAGTCGCAGTGCTGCAGCCGGCCGACCCGTTTCTCGACATGGCCGGAGAGGATTTGCGCCGGCGTATTTTTCTCACCGAAAGCGAGACCGGCCAGACGCTTTGCCTGCGGCCCGAATTCACCATACCCGTCTGCCTCGACCATATCAGCTCGCAGGCCGGCACGCCGCGCCGTTATTCCTATCTCGGCGAGGTGTTTCGCCAGCGCCGCGAGGGCGCCAATGAGTTTTTCCAGGCCGGTATCGAGGATCTCGGCGACCGCGACACGGCCGCCGCCGACGCCCGTTCACTGGCCGATGCGCATGCGCTGCTTTCCCTGGTGCTACCGGCACGGCCTTTGACGGTCACGCTCGGCGACCAGACCCTCTTCGAGGCGGTGCTCGCCGCCCTCGGCCTACCGCGTGGCTGGCGCATGCGGCTGGCCCGCGCCTTCGGTTCGGCGGCGATGCTGGAGGCAGCGCTTGCCGACCTCGCCAACCCGCCGCGCAACGGTCAACTCGCCGGTGCGGTCGCTGCCCTTGTGCTCGATGGCGATCTGGAAGGGCTTTCGTCGCACATCGCCGGCGGCATGGAGCAGGCCGGGCTGTCGGCGTCGGCCGGACGGTCGCCGGCCGACATTGCGCGGCGTCTGATCGAGAAGGCCGAGTTGCGCAGCGTGCGGCTGTCCAACGAGGCGTTTTCGGCGCTGAAGACTTTTTTGGCGATCGACGTGCCGCTGGACGGAGCAGCAAAAGCGCTCGAAATCTTTGCGACCGGCGCAGGGCTTTCGCTGGGCGCGGCGCTGGACAATTTTTCCGCACGTGCAAAGTCGATCGAAGCTCTTGGCCTGCCAGTCGAAAAAATCCGCTACGATGCCGCCTTTGGCCGTCCGCTCGATTACTACACCGGCCTGGTCTTCGAGATCGCGGCGGAAGACGGCGAGCGACCTTTGGCCGGCGGCGGCCGCTATGATCGGCTGCTGACGCTGCTCGGCGCGAAAACGCCGATCCCCGGCGTCGGCTTTTCCGTCTGGCTCGACCGCATCGAAGCGCTGCGGGAGCAGGCGCCATGATCACGCTGGCAATCCCGTCGAAGGGCCGGCTCAAGGAGCAAGCGCTGGAGGTGCTGGCCAAAGCTGGACTTGCCGTCAACCTGCCCGGCGACGAGCGCAAATACCGCGCCCGCATCGAAGGCGTGGAAGCCGTCGAGGTGGCGTTCCTGTCGGCGTCCGAAATCGCAGGCGAGATCGGCCAGGGCTCGGTCGATCTCGGCATCACCGGCGAGGATCTGTTGCGCGAAAGCCTCGCCGACTGGGAGGCGCGTGCGGAGATTGTCGCCCGCCTCGGCTTCGGCAATGCCGATGTCGTGGTGGCGGTGCCCGACATCTGGCTCGACGTCGACACGATGGCCGACCTCGACGACGTTGCCGCCGACTTCCGCCAGCGCCACGGCAGGCGGCTCAGGATCGCCACCAAATACTGGCGGCTGACGCAGCAGTTCTTTTCGCAAAAGCACGGCATCCAGGTCTACCGCATCGTCGAAAGCTTGGGCGCCACCGAGGGTGCGCCGGCAGCAGGACTGGCCGATGTCGTCGTCGACATCACCACGTCAGGCTCAACGCTGCGCGCCAATCATCTGAAGGTGCTGGCCGACGGCGTCATCTTGCGCTCGCAGGCCTGCCTTGTTGCATCGAGGAAGACGCGTGCGGCTGCGGATGAAGCAGTGTTGCGCGACATCGCCGCGAAGATGGCGTTGGTGAACGCGGGCTGACGCGGACGACCTCTCAAGACCAGGGTTCCTCGCCCACCGCGAAGCGGGGGAGAGGTGGCCGCGAAGCGGCCGGAGAGGGGGCCTTCGTAGGGCGCAGTCCCCTCTCCGTCTCGGCTTCGCCGAGCCACCTTGTATCTACACGAGAGAGATTTCGTGGGATTAGAGCGATTGAGCCAAGGTCCGGGTAGCCGCCCGGACCTTGGCTTGGCGAAGTCGCCCGTACCACCTGAGGTTACAGCCGCGGGAGAGCTTGGGATCTTCGCCTTCATCACGCACGACCGAACAGTCGCTTGGTTCCAACCGTACGCACAAGGCAGGTTACCGTGAACAGGATTATTTGTGGAGTTGATGTTTCGAAAGATTGGCTGGACGCGCATGTCTGGCCTGGCGGAGCGGCAGCGCGCTTCGCCAACGACGCGGCGGGGATTGCAGCTCTTTGGCTGTTCTGCCGCAGCCATGGCGCAGCCCTTGCGGTGATGGAGGCTTCGGGCGGCTATGAGCGGCTGGGGTTCATGCTCTTGTGGGCGCACGGCATGCCGTGCGGCGTGGTCAATGCCAAGAGCGTACGCCGTTTCGCCGAGGCGATGGGCTATCTTGAGAAGACCGACAGGATCGACGCCGCTGTCATCGCCCACTACGGCGTAGTCAAGAACACGGTGCCGACGCCACCGCCAAGCGCTGCCCAGCAGCGGCTTGCCGCGTTGGTTGGCCGGCTTTGCCAGATTGTCGGCGATGCGACCATCAACAAGCAGCGTAGAAGTGCCGCACGCGACGCCGAGGTATGCGCCAGCATCGAGGCGATGCTGGTCTTCCTCAAGCGCGAGCAACGGCGCCTGGAAGGCGAGATTGCCTCGATGATCGATGACGATCCGCTGTGGGCCAGGCTGGAGCGGGCCTTTCGTTCGCTCAAGGGCGTCGCCGGACGCACCGTCGCCCGCCTGATGGCCGAACTGCCTGAGATCGGCCTCATCTCCAACAAGGCCATCGCCAAGCTGGCAGGCCTCGCTCCCTTCGCCAACGATAGCGGCAAGCGCACCAGCAACAGGGCATGTGCGAGGCGGACGCGCCGGGCCGCGTGGCATCCTCTTCATCGTCGCAGCCATCGTGGCCAAATTCGATCCTCATCTCAAAGCTTTCGCGCAACGGTTGCAACAGGCGGGAAAGCCAAAAATGCTCATCCGCATCGCACTCGCCAGAAAACTCCTGGTCATCCTCAATGCAAAAGCACGCGATGCGCGCAACGAGTTCGCCATTGCAACTTGACACCCCAGATAGTCGCTCTCCCCACTTTCGTGGGGCGAGGAACCCAAGCCGGCATGAAGGTACAGCAATTTTGTTCTTGCTTTGTGCCGGCAGCTATGCTACTAATTTCGCTATGGTGCCAATTGGCCCCGAAGACCCCGCCCTCTGTGGCGGGTTTTTTATTTTCGGCCTGGACAGGCGAGTTCCCACTCCGGCCATACCATCGACGGGATTTCCACCACCCCGGCAGGCTGATAGACTCAGGCTTGTCCGCGGAGGAGACGGCGATGCCGATCAATCTCGACGAGTTGAAGAATGCCACCAATCTGCGCGGCAAGCGCAATGGCGGAACCTTCATTGCGCCGGTCGACGGCCGGGCGCATGTGTCGGGCGAGCGCACCGTTCCGCTGCTGCAGCAGACCATCCCGGGGTTGCTTTCGGACACCGTCAGCAAATACGGCACGCTCGATGCCGCCGTTTTCGTAGAACAGGACAAGCGCTTCACCTGGAGCGAACTTTCGGACACGGTGGACGCGCTGGCCGCCGGCTTTCTGGCGCTCGGCCTGGCAAAAGGCGACAGGGTGGGCATCTGGTCGCCCAACCGCTGGGAATGGCTGGTGACGCAATTCGCCACCGCGCGCATCGGCCTGATCCTGGTCAACATCAATCCGGCCTACCGGCTGGTCGAGCTGGACTATGCGCTGAACAAGGTTGGTTGCAAGGCGCTGGTGACGGCTGCCAAATTCAAGACTTCCGACTATCTCGGTATGATCGAGACGCTGGCGCCGGAGATCGCGACAGCGCCGCCCGGCAAGCTCGACGCGAAGAAATTGCCGGCGCTGAAGATCGTCATCCGCATGGGCGAGGAGAATTCGCCCGGCATGTTCAATTTCGCCGACGTGCTGGCGATGGCCGGGCGCGACGAGCATGACAGCCTCGACCGCATCTCCGAGGGGCTGAAGCCCGGCGACGCCATCAACATCCAGTTCACCTCAGGCACGACAGGCGCGCCAAAGGGCGCGACGCTGACCCACAACAACATCGTCAACAACGGCAATTTCGTCACCTCGGCGATCAGGCTGAGCGTCGACGACCGGCTGTGCATCCCGGTGCCGCTCTATCATTGCTTCGGCATGTCGATGGGCACGATCGGCTGCGTCACCAAGGGCGCGACCATGGTTTTCCCCGGCGAGGGCTTCGACGCCGGCGCCACGCTGAAGGCGGTGACGGGCGAGCGCTGCACCGGCCTCTACGGCGTGCCGACCATGTTCGTCGGCATGCTCGATCATCCGGATTTCCAATCCTTCGATCTCACAAGCCTGCGCACCGGCATCATGGCCGGCTCGCCGTGTCCGATCGAGGTGATGAAGAAGGTGGTGTCGCTGATGCACATGGCGGAGGTGACGATTGCCTATGGCATGACCGAGACCAGCCCGGTCTCGTTCCAGAGCAGCGTCGACGATCTGCTGGAAAAACGCGTGTCGACGGTCGGCCGCATCCACCCTCATGTCGAGGTCAAGGCGATCGATGCCGACGGCGCCACCGTTGCGGTCGGCGCGCCGGGCGAATTGTGCACACGCGGCTATTCGGTGATGAAGGGCTATTGGGACGACGAGGAAAAGACCCGCGAGGCGATCGACGCCGACGGGTGGATGCACACCGGCGACCTCGCCACCATCGACGCCGAGGGCTATTGCAACATTGTCGGCCGGGTCAAGGACATGGTCATCCGCGGCGGCGAAAATATCTATCCGCGCGAGGTCGAGGAATTCCTCTACCGCCATCCCAAGGTCAGGGAAGTGCAGGTGTTCGGCATTCCCGACCCGAAATATGGCGAGGAGCTTTGCGCCTGGATCGTGCTGAAGCCCGGCCAGATCGCCACCGCTGAGGAGATCAAGGCCTTCTGCGCCGGCCAGATCGCGCATTACAAGATCCCGCGCCACATCCGCTTCCGCACCGAATTGCCGATGACGGTGACCGGCAAGCCGCAGAAGTTTCTCATGCGCAAGGCGATGGTCGAGGAACTGGGATTGGTGGCGGCGAAGACGGCTTGAGGGGGCACGTCCTAGCTTCGCCTTAGGTACCAGAGTCAGATCAATTCTGTGGCATTTTTGAGAGATTTTGTTTTCGAAAAATTGGCGGCTTAATGGGCAAGGCATCTAACAACTGGCATCTATATTGGGTCACTTCAGATGGGTACGAGGATTGTTTTGTTGCTGCAAAAAATAGCCGGAGCGCGCGCTGCGTTGAATGTCGCGAGAACGATTTTGAGTTGAGCGAGGTAATTGCGGAAAGGATTCTGTCTATCCCTGAAAAGGTTGTTAGAAATTATAAAAAGCAAGATCACTATAAGAAAAACCCATGGCCTTGGTACATTTATGGTAGGAGAATATTTAAAGACCTTGGCGCAGAATTCAGAAATATTGAGAGTAAGGAGGAAATGCTTCTATGCGATATTGTTTTCAGCGTCGATGATTACAGGCCATGTGGTATAGAAAAAGAGAGATCGATTGGACATAGAGCTGTAGACGAACTGCGAAGGGATCCAGGACTTTCCGATCTGGTTAACAATTATGATGAGGAAGACGTTTGGAATGGCCCCGTTATTCATATTGTAACGATGCTAGGTATGTGCTTAATAAGATGTCATCAAATAGAGAACTACATCGTAAACTCATTTTTACTGGGAATTTCAAAAAAACAAAAACTTAAATATAAGACGCTAGATGATTTAAAGGAGGGTTGGAAAAGGAAGACGCTCGGAAATATGATTGTCTCAATGGAAGAAGCTTGGGAAATTAATCCAATGGTAAAAGCTGGATTTCAACTTTTTTTGGAAATGAGAAACAGTTGGCCTTTTTGTACTTTTTCGATATCCATTCCCGTATCGTCAAGAGGGCATTCAAAGCTAGTTTTTACGCAAGTATAGAATTTGCCATACATCAGTGGGGACTGCCTGACGGGACTCCCAAGAGAATCTTAAATAAGAAGCAAAAAGAGGAATCGGGTCTATTCTTTGAATTCTTTACTATGAAAGAAGGTAACATATAATTGGTGTAGGTGAACTAGAGTGTACGGATGGTCGAGGATCTGGGGCTGGTGATGCAGAAGACTGCGTGAGTGGGCAAGGCGCTTCAATCCGTCTACTATGGGATGACCTTGTCTTGTGTCGGGCCGATCCATAGGGCCTGTAGCACTCCGCTGGTCCCGCCGCGGATGTCCTGTGGTCGGCCGACAAGGACAAGTTTGCAGGGATGACGTCCATGTTCAGCGGTGCGGGCGAGAAGCTGCCGCCAGGGGGCACTCCCCCGTTGGGACGTTTCGTGGCCGGGTTGTTGTCTGGTTGCGGGTTGGGAAGTTTGTTCGCTTTGCGAGCAACGCGGCCTTTTACTACCCGGCTGCCGGAGCGGCCCCTCGCAATCTACTTCAGGATCGCAGCGAGTTCGATCAAGTCGCTTGCCATGTATTCCCAACCATCGAGCCGTTTGACAGCGGCAGCCTTCGATGGGTCATGCGCATTTGAGCGAACGACATACGCCGTCTTCAATCCGCATTGACGCGCGGCGTCCAGATCGTAGTCGTGGGCGGCAACCAGCATCGCCCTGTCCGGCTCCACGCCCAGCAGCTCGCAGGCACGAAGATACACCTGTGGCATCGGCTTATAGGCCTCAGAGATATCAGCGCCGAGGATCGTATCCCATGGCAGCCCGGCATGTTTTGCCATGTCCACCAGAAGTCGGGTGTTCCCATCGGAGAGCGGTGCGACGATGAAGCGTTCCTTCAATCTGGAGACGCCCTCCACCGAATCCGGCCACGGCTTGAGGCGGTGCCAGGCCAGATTGAGGTCTTCCAGTTCAGGACTCGGTACAGCCGATGGCGTCAACCCGAACTCCTTCAGGCACGTTTCCAGGTTCTCCATATTGAGCAGATCGAGCGGGACAAAGGGCCGCCGACCGCGGCGAACGGCTTCAACCGATGCATCATAGTGTCCGACCCATGCATCGGCAAAAGCGCCAGCGTCGATATGCGAGGCGTCATGGCGCTTCAGAAACGAACTCGCCTCCGCCGCTATGCTGCCGCGCCAATCGACAACGGTTCCCAAGACGTCGAAGAACAACACCTCAACTTTCGTCACTTTAGCTCTCCATGCTCGTCGGTCTGGTGGTCCGAGCCGCCAGCAGGTGGAGCCACGAACGGCTGCTCTGAGTCAAACTTTGCCCGCGCGGTTCCTCTTACGCAATCGACATCAAGTCTGTCCGGAGCTTACTTCCGCTTCGTAGCGCAGATCGCAAAGCGGTGTTGGGTGGCTCGTTCGATCGCCCTGGGCCAACTCATCTGTCGAGCCTGAGCGCGATGGATTGCGCCCAGTTTCCAGTCGACAACGGGCTGATCGAACCCGGCTTCGGCCAGTAAGCGCCTTATCTCTCCGGCCCGTGCGCCGCCTGAGAAATAGACACGGGCAAGAATACTCAGGTGGCGGCTGGCCATCGAAGCGCCGTCATTGTCCGCGACCCGGGACTGGCCTGCCGTGAACTTCTCCCAAACCTCCCGCAATCTCATCGCCCAGTTGCGGCTGACAAAATCCCCGTCGATGACCAGCAGCTTACCGCCGGGCTTCAGCAGCGAGAACCATTCGGCAAAGGCCGCCTTCGGATCCACCAGCGTCCAGACCAGATGACGGGTAACAATGACGTCGTAGCTGGCCTTGTCTTCGAATGTCCGCTCAGCGTCTCCTAACCTGAAGCGGATATCGGCGCCGCGGTTTTGTGCCTTGGCGCGCGCTTTGGCGAGCATGGCTTCCGACCAGTCGAGGCCCGTCACCACAAATCCCAACTCGTGCATCAGATGCGAAATCACACCCGTCCCACAGGCGAGGTCCAGCGATGTCCGCCCGGCGCCGGGTCCAAGATGCCTGCGTATGAGGGCATGCCAGGCGGTGCGCTCCTGCTCGGAAAAAATCTCGTGACCGACCTGCAGGTCGAAGGTTTCGGCGCGCTCGGACCAATAGTCCCGAATTTCGTCGCGCAGCGAGTAGTTTGCGTGAGCCGTCATCGCCCGAACCGCTCTCTCCAAAGCTGTACATTGGAATTGCTCTAAAAGATAATTCTTGATTACACAACTCATGTTTTATAAGCCGGGCGGCAAACTAAAATCACGAGAGCACAATGATTTTGAAGTCGATATTTGCGGCCGCGGTCGCCCTCGCGGCCTTCATGGCGCTTACCCCAGGCGCGCGCGCTGAGACCGTTACAGACATTAGCGGCCGCAAGGTCGAGGTGAAGACGCCGGTCGAGAAGGTCATCCTCGGCGAAGGCCGGCAGATCTACCTGATCGCCGCACTCGATACCGACGATCCCTTGAAGCGGATCGTCGGCTGGCGCGAGGATTTCTCGCAGGCCGATCCCGACAATTACGCCGTCTACCTGGCAAAATTCCCCTCGATGGCCACGATCCCGACCTTCGGCGGTTTCAAGGACGGCACCTTCGACATCGAGCAGGCCATCGCGCTTCAGCCGGACGTGATGATCATGAATATCGAGTCCAAGCAGGCAACCGAGGACGCGCAATACATCGAAAAGCTCGCCGCCGTCGGCATCCCGGTGGTCTATGTCGATTTCCGCGAGCATCCCTTCACCAACACCGAGCCGAGCATGCGCCTCATCGGCAAGCTCTTTGGCCAGGAAAAGCGGGCTGAGGCGTTCATCGCCTACCGCGCGGCCCAGATCGCGCGCGTCACCGATGTTATCGCGGAGAAGAATCCCAAGCGCCCGACCGTGTTCATCGAGCGCGCCGGGGGCTATTCCGACGATTGCTGTATGAGCTTCGGCACCGACAATTTCGGCAAATTCGTCGAGATGGCCGGCGGCCAGAATATCGCGGCGGACCTGATCCCAGGCACCTTTGGCGCGCTCAACCCGGAACAGATCATCGCAAGCGATCCCGACCAAGTGATTGTGACGGGCGGTAACTGGGAGGCCTATGTGCCGGGCGGCAAATGGGTCGGCGTTGGTCCCGGCGCGGACGAAGCGGAAGCACTGAAGAAGCTCAAGGGCCTGACGGAACGGCCCGCGCTAACCGGCATCAAAGCGGTGGAGAACGGACAAGTCCACGCCATCTGGCACCAGTTCTACAACAGCCCCTATCAGGTCGTCGCCATCCAGCAGATGGCCAAGTGGCTGCACCCCGACCTGTTCGCCGACCTGGACGCCGAGGCCACGTTCAAGGAGTTGCACGAGAAGTTCCTGCCGGTCGACTACAGGCCCGGCCATTGGGTCTCACTCTCCGATGAGCAGTGAACCAGCGGCATTATCGGCCAAAGAAGGGCGCGGGCTTTACCGCGCCCTTGTTCTGCGCAAGCAGCTCATCCTGGCAGGGTTGGCCGTAACTCTCCTCCTGAGCCTGTGCGTGGACCTCGCGCTCGGCCCTGCCAGCTACAGCCTCGACCAGGTGGTGCTCGCACTGGTTTCTCCCGGCAGCGTGCCGCTCCAGGTGCGCGTGGTGCTGTGGGAAATCCGGCTTCCCATCGCGCTGATGGCCGTGGTCGTGGGCGCTGCACTGTCGGTCGCCGGCGCGCAGATGCAGACCATCCTCAACAATCCGCTCGCCAGCCCCTTCACGCTGGGCATTTCGGCGGCGGCCAGCTTCGGCGCCGCGCTCGCGCTTGCCTTCGGCGTGGCACTCATCCCAGCCGCGATCGAATATGTCGTCCCGCTCAACGCATTCGCGGTGGCGATGCTGACCGCGCTCGTCATCCACCTGCTGAGTCTCAAGCGCGGCGTGACGGTCGAAACCATCGTGCTTCTCGGCATCGCGCTCGTCTTCACCTTCAATGCGCTGCTATCGCTCGTCCAGTATCTTTCCTCAGAGCAGGCGCTGGCCGCGGTCGTGTTCTGGACGATGGGAAGCCTCACCAAGGCCACCTGGCCCAAGCTCATCATCACCAGCCTCATCCTCCTTGTAACGCTTCCGATTTTCGCGCGCCGCGCCTGGGCGCTGACGGCGCTGCGGCTAGGCGAAGACAAGGCCGCGAGTTTCGGGGTCAAGGTCGCGCGCCTGAGGCTCGAAACCATGATGATGGTGAGCCTGCTCGCCGCTATCCCTGTCGCCTTTGTCGGCACGATCGGCTTCATCGGGTTGGTCGGCCCGCACATCGCCCGCATGTTGATCGGAGAAGATCAGCGCTTCTTCCTGCCCGCCTCGGCTCTTTCAGGGGCGCTCATCCTTTCGGCGAGTTCGGTCGCGAGCAAGTCGCTCATCCCGGGCACGATCTTCCCGATAGGCATCGTCACCTCACTCATCGGCATTCCCTTTTTCATCTCGCTCATCCTCTCGAATACGAGGCGCTCATGGTGACGATCAGGCTTGACGATCTCGGAGCTTTCCACGGTAACCGGCTGGTGCTGAGCGGGGTTACGACACCGCATCTTTCCGGCGGGCAAGTGGTCGCCGTCATCGGCCCGAACGCCGCGGGCAAGTCCACATTATTCAAACGTATCGCCGGGCTCTTGCGGGGGCCGGGCCGTATCGAGGTCGAAGGCGCGCGCGCTGCGGCACGGAATACCATATGCTACATGCCGCAGGATACAGCCGCCAACGCAGTGCTGACCGTCTACGAATCGATCCTGCTTGCCCGCAAACAGGACTCGGCCTGGAGCGTCACCGCCGCGGATCTGGCAACGATCGACCTAACCATAGCCGGTCTGAACCTGTCCGACATCGCCTTTCGCAATATCGGGGAGCTTAGCGGCGGGCAGCGGCAGTTGGTGAGCCTGGCGCAGACACTGGTTCGCGAACCTGAGGTGCTGCTGATGGACGAACCGACCTCCGCGCTGGACCTCAGTCGCCAGGTGGAAGTCCTGAGTTTGATGCGAACGGTCGCGCGAGAAAGGGGCGCGGTGGTGCTGATGGCCCTTCACGACATCAATCATGCCCTTCGCTTTGCCGACCGGACCATGGTCATCGTCGAAGGCAGGCTCGTCGCATGCGGCCCGTCGCGCGATGTCATCACCAGCGCCCTTTTGCGGCAGGTCTACAAGGTGGATGCGCGGATCGAGATGTGTTCCCGCGGCATCGGTCATGTAATCATAGACGGAGCAGTGGCGGCGACAAAGCCGGCGTCGATGGCGGCGTAGCGCGAAAAGGCTGCGAGAGAGATTCCCGATTCTCGTGGGCGGCGACTGCTCCTTTTGGGCGCTTGCGGGCGTGCGCGGAATGACGCCGTTTCACGATAGGCGCCTCACGCCGCCAGCACAGCTGCATCCAGCCCGCGAATAATCTTCGCCAGTTCCACACATTCATCGTGCCGAACCTTGTTGCGCCGCCAGGCGAGACAGATCGTGCGCTGCGGCATCGGTTCCTGGAAGGGCACGATCTTCAAATCGCGCATGGCGCTGGCCGGCCCTGCTGCCATTTCCGGAATGAGCGTGACGCCGAGCCCGTGCGCCACCATCTGCAGCAGCGTCGTCAGGCTGGTCGCGCCGTAGCTCGCCATTGCCACCGGGCGCACGCTGCCGCAGACCGCAAGCGCCTGCTCGCGCAGGCAATGGCCTTCCTCCAACAGCATCAGCCTTTCCAGCGCCGGGCTTTCGGGTGGCACCGGCGGCGAGGCGAAGGCGGGATCGCCGGCCGGCACGGCAAGGAAGAACCGATCAGAGAAAAGCGCCTCGGTGATCAGGCCCGGCTGATCGAGGGGAAGGGCCGCGATGAAGGCGTCGAGCTTCCCCAGGCTGGTGTCTTCGATCAGCGACGCCGTCACCGCTTCGCGCAATTCGAGCTGCAAGGCCGGAAAATGACGTCTCAGCTCCGGCAGCACATGCGGCAGGAGATAGGGTGCCACCGTCGGAATGATGCCGAGCCGGAAGCGCCCCTCCATAGCGGGGCGGCCGCGCCGGGCCGTGGTCTCGATCTCGCGGATATCGGCAAGAATGCGCTCGATGCGCGGCAGCATGGCCAGCGCCTCGTCGGTCATCCGAACCGATTTGCCGCGCTCGAACAGCCGGCAATTCAGGCGCAGCTCCATCTCGGCGATCTGCGAGGACAGCGCCGGCTGGCTGACGCCGGCCAGCTTCGCGGCGCGGCCGAAATGCAGCGTCTGCGCCAACGCTTCGAAATAATGCATCTGCCGTACAGTGAGGCCTATCATAAGGAAAACCTATCGCAACAAACAGGAAAGGCAATTTGTTTTTATCGGCACGGCAGCCTAGTCTGGAACCATTCCAGAATGGCGTGGCTCAAGGCCCGCCCGGAAAATCGATAAATCCCGGAAAATCGACAAATCGGAGAGAACGATGGACGCAAAGACCGATGACAATAGCGCGGGAAAATGCCCGGTCGTGCACACGACGGCTGCCAGGGCCAACCGTGACTGGTGGCCGAACCAGCTGAACGTCCAGGTTCTCCACCAGCAATCGGCACTGTCCGATCCGATGGGCGAGGCGTTCGACTACGCCGAGGAATTCAGGAGTCTCGACCTGAACGCCGTGATCAAGGATCTGCATGCCCTGATGACGGACTCGCAAGAGTGGTGGCCGGCCGACTTTGGCCATTACGGGCCGCTGTTCATCCGCATGGCCTGGCACAGCGCCGGCACCTACCGCATCGGCGACGGACGTGGCGGTGCCGGAGCCGGTCAGCAGCGCTTCGCGCCGCTGAACAGCTGGCCGGACAACGTCAACCTCGACAAGGCCCGCCGGCTGCTGTGGCCGATCAAGCAGAAATACGGCCGCAAGATCTCCTGGGCCGACCTGATGATTCTGACCGGCAACGTCGCCCTGGAATCGATGGGCTTCAAGACCTTCGGTTTTGCCGGCGGACGCGCCGACGTATGGGAGCCCGAACAGGACATCTACTGGGGTCCCGAAGGCAAATGGCTGGCCGACGAGCGTTACAGCGGCGACCGCGATCTCCAGAACCCTCTCGCCGCGGTGCAGATGGGTCTGATCTACGTCAACCCGGAAGGGCCGAACGGCAATCCGGATCCGCTCGCCGCAGCGCGCGACATTCGTGACACCTTCGCGCGCATGGCGATGAACGACGAGGAGACTGTCGCGCTCATCGCCGGCGGACACACCTTCGGCAAGACCCACGGCGCTGGCGATGCAACGCTGGTGGGTCCGGAGCCTGAAGCCGCCGGCATCGAAGAGCAGGGCCTGGGCTGGGCGAGCAAGTTCGGCACCGGCAAGGGCGGGGACGCGATCGGCAGCGGCCTGGAAGTGACCTGGACCACGACGCCGACGAAATGGGGCAACAACTTCTTCGACAATTTGTTCGGCTACGAGTGGGAGCTGACCAAGAGCCCGGCCGGCGCGCATCAGTGGACGCCGAAGGGTGGCGCGGGCGCAGGCACGGTGCCGGACGCGCATGACTCGGCCAAGCGCCACGCGCCGTCGATGCTGACCACCGATCTCGCTTTGCGGTTCGATCCTTCGTACGAAAAGATCTCGCGGCGCTTCCATGAGAATCCGGATCAGTTCGCCGATGCCTTCGCCCGCGCCTGGTACAAACTGACCCATCGCGACATGGGCCCGATCGTGCGCTATCTCGGTCCGCTCGTTCCCAAGGAAGAGCTGCCTTGGCAGGATCCCATCCCGGCGGTCGATCATGTGCTGGTCGATGAGCTGGACGTGGCCGCCCTGAAGGCGAAGATTCTCGCCTCCGGCCTTTCGGTGCCGCAACTGGTGTCAACAGCCTGGGCGTCCGCCTCGACCTTTCGTGGCTCCGACAAGCGCGGCGGCGCCAACGGCGCGCGCATTCGCCTCGCGCCGCAGAAGGACTGGGACGTCAACCAGCCGGTTCAGCTGGCCAAGGTCCTGGAGAAGCTCGAAGCGATCCAGAACGAGTTCAATGCTTCGCAGTCCGGCGACAAGAAAGTCTCGCTTGCCGACCTGATCGTCATTGGCGGCGCCGCCGCGATCGAGAAAGCCGCGAAGCATGCCGGCAATGACGTGAAGGTTCCGTTCACGCCGGGGCGCATGGATGCTTCGCAGGAGCAGACCGACGTGGAATCCTTCGCCCCGCTCGAACCGACCGCCGACGGCTTCCGCAACTATCTTAGCGGCAGTCAGCGTTTGTCTCCCGAGGAGGCGCTGGTGGACCGGGCGCAATTGCTGACGCTGACGGCGCCTGAAATGACAGTCCTTGTTGGCGGCCTGCGCGTGCTCGGCGCAAACGCCGACCAGTCCGGGCACGGCGTCTTCACCGATCGGCCTGAGACGCTGACCAACGACTTCTTCGTCAACCTGCTCGACATGGGCACGGTGTGGAAGGCGACATCGGAGGCCAAGGACGTGTTCGAAGGACGCGACCGGGCAACAGGCGCGCTCAAGTGGAGCGGCACCCGCGTAGACCTGATCTTCGGTTCGCATTCCCAACTGCGCGCTCTGGCGGAAGTCTATGCAACCGCGGACGCCAAAGAGAAGTTTGCCAACGATTTCGTGGCGGCATGGAACAAGGTGATGAACGCCGATCGGTTCGAACTCGCCTGATCGGCGAAGATCCGGAGCGGACAGCATCGCCGCTTGCGGTAAGTCTCAACAAAAAGGCGCGGTCTTGGCCCGCGCCTTTTTGCATTGAAGCCTTCGAAAATCAGTCCTTCTCGAAGATCCGGGTCTTGGCGACCACGCCGGCGATGGCGCCGCCGATCAGCGGTGCGACGATGAACAGCCAGAGCTGGCCGATCGCAGCACTTCCGGAAAACAGCGCCGGGCCGATCGAGCGGGCCGGGTTGAGCGACGTGCCGGTCACCGGGATGATGGCGAAGTGCAGTCCCGCCAGCGTCAAGCCGATAACGAGGCCGGCAAAGGCTGTCGTGTGGCTGCCGCTGGTGACGCCGAGGATCACCGTCACGAAGGTGAAGGTTCCGATCAGCTCCCACAGGAACGCCGAGCTGACGCCCCATTTCGTCGCATCCCAGCCATTGGCGCCGAAGCCGCCGGTGTGTCCGCCGACCTGTCCGGAGACGATGATCCACAGCGCCAGCGACGCAATGATGGCGCCGATGATCTGCGCGATCCAATACGGAATGACGTCCTTGGCCTGCATCCGGCCGGCAAGGAACACGCCGAGTGTCACCGCCGGGTTGAGATGCGCGCCCGAGATCGGGCCGATCGCATAGGCCGCCGCAATCAGGCCGATGCCGAATGCAAGCCCGATGCCTTCCTGGCCGAGCGGCAGCGCGCCGCCGAAGCCGCCCGTCACCACCGAAGCCGTGCCGATGAACACCAGTAGAAATGTCCCTAGAACTTCCGCCAGATAAGTCTTCATTGCCCTCTCCTCGTAATTTCCCGCCGATCCGCTTGCAGTTCTTGGCGAATCACGCAGCGAAAGAGTATCGCAACTTCAAAACTTTGGAAGCACAAGCATTACGCCTGACTACAGCGCCGCGCGTCCATTGGGACGCGCAAAGGACGCTGTAGCACTTTGATTTTGCGCATGATCCTTACCGAAAATCGATTCCGATTTTCGGGGGTCATGCGCTAGATCTGTGGGTGCTAACATATCTGTGCTCGATCTAGCGTCCGAGGCTCTCCCGGCTTGTGTGCGCCAGTCCAGCGCTTTAGAGCAGGGCGGAAGTAATTTGCTGAATAACGGAATGACAAGATGCGACTGGGCGGACGGCTGGCGGCGGCCATCGAAGTGCTGGATGATATCGGCCGGCGTCACCGGCCGGTCGCCGATGCGCTGAAGGACTGGGGCCTGTCGCACCGCTTCGCCGGCGGCGGTGATCGCGCGGCGATCGGCAACATCGTCTATGACGCGCTGCGCCGGAAGCGCTCCGCCGGCTGGCTTTTGGACGAGGACACGCCACGCGCCATCGGCTTCGGCGCGCTGCTGCTTGAATGGAACCAGACCGCGCAGTCGCTGAACGAGGCGCTCGATGGCGACAAATTCGCGCCGCCGCTGCTCAACGCCGACGAATTGAAGGCGATCGCCGCCCGCCAGCTGGACGATGCGCCGCCGGTGGTGCGTGCCGACATTCCCGATTGGTGCGAACCGCTCTTCGAGCAGGCCTTCGGCGCCGCCTGGGTTGAAGAGGGTGCGGCGCTGGCGACTCGCCCGCCGCTGGATATCAGGGTCAACACGCTGCAGGCCGATCGCAGCAAAGTGCTCGCCGAGCTGGCCGAGACCGGCGCCAAGGCTGCACGGATCGCGCCGCACGGCATCCGTATCCCGCCGATCGCAGGCGACGGCAGGCACCCGAACGTGCAGGCGGAGCCGGCCTTCCAGAAAGGCTGGTTCGAAGTTCAGGATGAAGGTTCGCAGATCGCCGCCACGCTGGCTGGCGCGGAGGCCGGGATGCAGGTCCTCGACTTTTGCGCCGGCGCCGGCGGCAAGACCCTGGCATTGTCGGCGGCGATGGACAATCGCGGCCAGGTGTTTGCGCATGACGCCGAAAAGGCGCGGCTGGCGCCGATCTTCGATCGCATCCGCCGCTCGGAAAACCGCAACGTGCAAATCGTCACCAAGCCGACGGAGCTCGGCGCCCTTTCGGGCCACATGGATATCGTCCTGGTTGATGCGCCGTGCACCGGCAGCGGCACCTGGCGGCGCCGGCCCGATGCCAAATGGCGGCTGACGCAGAAGCAGCTCGATGCACGCAAGGGCGAGCAATCGGCCATCCTCGACGCGGCCAAAGCCTTCGTCAAGCCGGGCGGGCTGCTGGTCTACATCACCTGCTCGGTGTTCGACGAGGAGAATGGCGAGCAGATCGCGGCCTTCCGGGATCGGAACAGCGGCTTTGTTTCGGTCGACCATCGTCAGCTCTGGGACAGCCGCTTTCCGGGCCACGAGGCGGCCGCGCGTATCGGCGCTGCAGGCGGCATTTCGCTGTCGCCGGCGCTGAGCGGTACCGATGGGTTTTATGTCTGCGCGCTGCGCAAGGGCGGCTGAACTTTGCCAGCGAGCCTGATTGCTGCAGTGCAGCAATAGCGATTGCCTGCCGCTTATGCCTCTGCAATAAGCTTTTCTGACAGGAGCGTGAAAAGCCATGGCCGCAAAGATCGTACCCGCCTCCGATTATGAGGATCGCGTCAGGACATCCTTCGCGCGCCAGAACGCCATGACGACCATAGGCGCCGAGCTGACGTTGGTGACGCCCGGCATCATCGAGATCGAAATGCCTTATTCGGCGGCGCTGACCCAGCAGCACGGCTTTCTCCATGCCGGCGTCATTTCGACGGCGCTGGACTCGGCCTGCGGCTATGCGGCTTTCTCGCTGATGCCGGAGAATTCCGGCGTGCTGACCATCGAGTTCAAGGTCAATCTGCTGGCGCCGGGCCTGGGCGAGCGTTTCCTGTTCCGCGGCTCGGTGACGAAGCCCGGCCGCACCATCATCGTCGCCGACGGGCAGGCCTATGCCTTCGCCGTCGACGGCGAGGCCAAGCTGATCGCCACCATGACCGGAACGATGATGACGGTGGTCGGTCGCGATGGCATTGAAGGTTGATCCGATGCCCAAGGCGGTCAGAATTGCGGGTCGGGACGTCCTTTTCGTGATGGCGGCGCAGGCCGAATACGGTCCGCATCTGCAGCGGCTTTTCACGCCTGTCATGACAGGCGTGGGGCCGGTCGAGGCGGGCGTCAGGCTGGGTGCCGAACTGTCATGGTTGAAGTCTGAAAAGGCGCTGCCGGACCTCGTGGTGTCGCTCGGTTCGGCGGGCAGCAGGACACTGGAACAGACGGAAATCTACCAGGCCGTTTCGGTCGCCTACCGCGACATCGACGCCTCGCCATTGGGGTTCGAAAAGGGCGCGACGCCGTTTCTCGACCTGCCGGTGACCGTGCTGCTGCCGTTCAGGATTCCCGGCATAAGAGAGGCGACGCTGTCGACCGGTGCGGCGATCATTTCCGGCAGCGCCTACGATGCGATTGCTGAGGACATGGTCGACATGGAGACCTTCGCCTGCCTGCGTGCCTGCCAACTGTTCAGGGTGCCGCTCGTCGGCCTGCGCGGCATTTCCGACGGGGCCGCCGATCTCAGGCATGTCGGCGACTGGAAGGAGTATCTCCATGTCATCGACGAAAAGCTGGCGGATGCGGTCATGCGGCTCGAACAGGCGATCGGGTCCGGCGCACTGCAGTTTGGACCACCACATGAAGACGCGGAATCAGATTGAGAGAGACGCCTCGCAACCCATTGCGCCGACTCGTTTCTTTCTCTAAACGCTCGCCATGAAGATAGCCAATCACCCCGACACCGTCCTGATTGTCGATTTCGGCAGCCAGTTCACGCAGCTCATCGCCAGGCGCGTCCGCGAGGCCGGCGTCTTTTCCGAAATCGTGCCGTTCCAGTCGGCCGAAGCGGCGTTCAAGCGCATCAAGCCGAAGGCGGTGATCCTGTCCGGAGGCCCGGCCTCGACCAGCGACATCGGCAGCCCCCGCGCGCCGCAGATCGTCTTCGATGCCGGGGTGCCGGTGCTCGGCATCTGCTACGGCCAGATGGCCATGTGCGTGCAGATGGGCGGCGTCGCCGAAAGCTCCGACCATCGCGAATTCGGCCGTGCCTTCGTCGAGATCCAGAAGGACAGTCCGCTGTTCGAGGGCCTGTGGGCGCCCGGCCAGCGGCACCAAGTGTGGATGAGCCACGGCGATCGTGTCATCTCCTTGCCGGAAGGCTTCGAGGTGTTCGGAAAATCGGAAGGCTCGCCCTTCGCCATCTTCGGCAATATCGAGCGCAAGATGTACGGCATCATGTTCCACCCCGAAGTGGTGCACACCCCGGACGGCGCCCGGCTGCTCAGGAATTTCGTCCACAACATCGCCGGCATCGAAGGCGACTGGACGATGCGCGCCTATCGCGAGCATGCGGTCGAGACAATCCGCAAGCAGGTCGGCAAGGGCAAGGTCATCTGCGCGCTTTCGGGCGGCGTCGATTCCTCGGTCGCTGCACTCCTGATCCACGAGGCAGTCGGCGACCAGCTCACCTGCATCCTTGTCGACCACGGGCTGATGCGCAAGGACGAGGCGGCAGGCGTGGTGGAGATGTTTCGCCAGCACTATAATTTGCCGCTCATCCTGGTCGACGCTTCGGACCGTTTTATCGGCGCGCTCGAGGGAGAGTCGGACCCGGAAAAGAAGCGCAAGACCATCGGCCGGCTGTTCATCGAGGTGTTCGAGGAAGAGGCCGAGAAGCTCGGCGGCGCCGATTTCTTGGCGCAAGGCACGCTCTATCCCGACGTCATCGAAAGCGTCTCTTTCACCGGCGGCCCGTCGGTGACGATCAAGTCGCACCACAATGTCGGCGGCCTACCCGAGCGCATGAACATGCAGCTGGTCGAGCCGCTGCGCGAACTGTTCAAGGACGAGGTGAGGGCGCTCGGCAAGGAACTCGGCCTGCCCGACAGCTTCATCGGCCGGCATCCGTTTCCCGGCCCCGGTCTTGCCATCCGCTGCCCGGGCGGCATTTCTCGCGAGAAGCTGGAGATCCTGCGCGAGGCCGACGCCATCTATCTCGACGAGATCCGCAAGGCGGGCCTCTACGACGCCATCTGGCAGGCCTTTGCCGTGCTGCTGCCGGTGCAGACCGTCGGCGTGATGGGTGATGGCCGCACTTATGAATTCGTCTGCGCGCTGCGCGCCGTCACCTCGGTCGACGGCATGACTGCGGATTTCTACCACTACGACATGGCGTTCCTGGGCGCCGCCGCCACCCGCATCATCAACGAGGTGCGTGGCATCAACCGCGTTGTCTATGACGTGACGAGCAAGCCACCGGGCACCATAGAGTGGGAATGATTCAGACCTATCCGGCAGTATCCGAAACTACGCTACGGTTCGCCATGACCGGCTGATAAATCAGGATCTACGAGGAGCTCCGCCTCGATCTGTCGGGAGCCTGCACATGGCCCGCGCCCGAACTGGACGGAGACGGCCGATCTCGGGTACGGCTGTCCCGATCTCGGCATATTCTTCTGCGAGCCACATTGTGGATGTGCCTTGCCTATATCGACCAGTCACCAGAAACGATCTCTACAATTGCCCATCCAGCCATTCCCGTAAATCGCGATCTTGCTCGCTTTCGGTAACGGGCGGCGAGGGCCGCATCCAGATATACCAGACGGCGGCAAGCACACCGGCAGCCCATGCGCCGGCGAATACATTCGCAATGAGGTCGATTGGAACCTCCCAAGCCGACCGCAACATTAGCATGGGATCAATTAGAGAGATGGCATCAATTAGGCGTACGGCAGGTACACTTTTGGCTGCAAGGCGCCGGTTCAAAACGAGCGATCTACCGTCCTAACCAGCCCTTCTTTGTGATGACGCAGCCGGCCGAAACCCCGACGCTGCCGGCGATCGCTTTGATCACAGCGTCCTCAAGGGTAGGGTGGCGACTTGGGCTAAGCATCTGCAATGCCGAGTCCAGCCACGATCACCACGCTAAGCGCCAGTATCCAGTTGCGGTCGTAGGCGAGACCGAACAACAGACCGACGACAAGGAATGCGGCGACCCGTTCTGGCTCTGGGCCAAGGCCTGAATGGGGGCGCATTCCAATCGGCACAATCGTCGCGGCTATGATAGCGATGAGCAAGAGCCATGCGGTTATCTTGAAGACGGCACGAAGCATTCTCCATCATTATCAATGATTGGAACGCGATGCTACTCCACTTCTAAGGGGTCGAGTGATCAATATGTTATAAAACCTCGTCTAGAGAAGGTAAGGTGTAACAGGCCGGAGTATCTTCAGCAGGGAAAATACCATATCAGACGGGTAATCCATTTGGCTTATATCCGAATGTACTAGCATGTGTGCAGATGGATTCACGGTAATATTCCGCCTTGGCGTTGGCAAGGTCCGGAAACATTGGAACGCAGTGTCCACTACCTTATCATAGATTTCTTACGCATTTTTGCAGCGATTTTGGTGCTGCTGAACCATTTCGCGACATACGCCTGGAACAGTGCGTCAGTCGCCGAGGGAAGCGATGTCGCCTTCGGTTTCCTGTCGGCGTTTGCCGGTTTGGGAGCTGTAGGGGTCGAGATTTTTTTCGTAATTTCCGGGTTTGTCATCGCCATGAGTGCCTCAGGCGAAGGGGGGGCGTCGCAAGCACTGCGTTTCGCACGCGTCCGCGCTACGCGTATATTGCCAGCCTTGTGGCTGTCTGCGCTCGTCAGCTTGGCCGCACGAGCTTTTTATGGCGAGGATTTGTCCTATCTTCTGATGGATTTTTGTAGATCTTTAATATTGTCCCCTAAAGGACCCTATATCGACGGGGTAGTATGGTCTCTCGTCGTCGAGGCCGTATTTTATATCTTGGTAGCCGCATCAATCTTGTCGAGATTTCGTCTATCACTCTACGATCTTGCCAAGATAATAGGGTTTTCTAGTTCGGTATATATTCTCATTGTCTCGGGGCTACATTTGCTGCCACCGTCCACGCGGTCGGAGGAAGCAATTTCAGCGCTTTCGCGGTTCCCCTTCAAACTGCTTCTGCTGCAGCACGGCGTTTTCTTCGCTGCCGGTATGGTCTTCTTTCTTGTCAAGAACGGCGGTGATGATCATCGCAAAATGGAGCGTCATGCGTGGAAGGCAATATTGTTGTTTCTTTTCGGCTGTATGAGCACTGCGGAGATTTTCATTTCGGTTGAGCGCGACTATGCGCATAAGATCTATGCTGTGGTAATTTGGTTGGCATGCATGTATGCAATGGCAAAAGGAATAAATCACGGTAAATTTATTAAATATAAACTTTCTAAGCATCAGGAGATAATAAAATATATTGGAGGAGTAAGTTACCCAATATATTTGAATCACTATTCCGTCGGCATGGTTACGGTCTGGTGGCTATTTACCTGGGATTTTCCGGCGCCCATCGTCTTTGTGCTCTCCATGCTGTTCGTTTTGGGTTTGAGCATGGCTGTTATGTGGTTGGAAAAGAGGATTCAAAGCGCCGTCAGAGGAGGGGGCGCTAAACCCGCCGTCAGACGCGATCACGATGGCGATTTAGAGTCGCCGATGGGGGACCAGGAAACCCCACGCCTTTAGGCGGCTGAGATCCCGGCGCTGTAAGCGTGGCGGCCGCATGGTTTGGGACCGCGCTGCATCGGAAAGGGCGCCGTGGGAACGAACCGATGAGACGCGCGCCCTACATCTACAACCTGGCCCTGCCTTGAATCAGGCGACAATTTCAGTGTGACGTGTCTCAGCCCGCCAAGGGCGGACCAATCCGGTTTTAAGCCGCAACCCGAAGCCACCACCGCGTGTGGAACATTCACACTATGGACCGTGGCAAGACGGTTGAAGCGCCGCTCGCCCTAGGTGGTGCTCCACGATGCGCAAAAGCCGATGCGGCCGTTGGACGGCTTCGGTTGGTACCATCGGCTTTCCAGATGTCCTTTTGCGGGTATGTGGCGGGCGGTCTCTTCGCATTTGCGAAGTAATCGGGGAACCATAGCTACCGCGAATGGGGTATCTTGCCACTGTGCAGCGGTTGAAACGGGAACCGTTTGGGCCGAGGAATGGGGCATCAATCGGCCCACTCCAGAACTGCGGCGAAGGGTACTAGTTGGGCCGCAGTAGTCGTTCCGGATAAACCAGCGCTCTCGTCCTTTGAACGTTGTCTTAGGAGAAAGAAAATCTCGTGCGGCCTCGCGGCGAGTTACTGGTCCTGTGAGGCAGTTCACCTATAGCGGTTGCGCTTGTAGCACTGCACTTGACGTGTGAATCGTGCTGCATACCAGGAGCCGCCAGAAGTGTTATCTGCGAATGAAATCAAAGGGGTAACCCAAAGACGTGGTATGGTGTGGCCGACTGAACGACCGGCGGGTTCAGTTGGCAATGTCGGCGCGACCTCCAGTCAAAGCAGTGATGCTCGCCTCGGTTTGATTCCGGCGGATCAGTCACGCCGAATGCCGTGAGCGCGTGTTCGAAAGTTGACGGCGAGTGGCAGATGTCACCGAGCGCTGGCGACCGCCGGAGACGTCGCGACGCGGAAGGGCGGTGCAGAAAATCGGTCGAACTTTAGGGTCAATTCGGATCCTATTTCGGGCTTGATCGGGCAGGATCCTTGCTTTCTTGGGAGAGTGCAGTGCAATATCATCCGATGGTTGTAGCCTGAGCAGGGTACTCAGCGCGTCAAAGCTGAAGTACATTTTTGCCTAGGGAGGTATCTAGAGGAGGATTGGCGGGGTTCGAATGACGTACGCTTCACGCCCTTTTTCGAATGGATATGAAAACGGTCCGACGTCGGTCGGAGTTAAAAGCCACGATAAGGCGTATATTAAGGCGCTAGGTTTCGTGCCGAAGCGATACGAGGCGGAAACCGCCATCGTCAATCAGGGGGAGGGCGACGATCGGGTCTTCTTGATCGAGTCAGGCTGGGGGTGCATTTCCCATGATCTTGCCGGTGGCCAGCGACAGATCTTGGATTTCGCCCTGAAAGGCGATGTCGTCATGCCACAGATGTACACCGGTACTGCTTTTGAGACATTTGTGGCTCAAACCGACCTTGCGGTATTGGAAGCCTCCACCAAGACACTTGGTGCGGCGAAGTCGTCCCACATAGCTTCTCTTTTTCTCGAAACTATCGCGCGCCAGAGAGCGCTTGTTGCCCAACACCTCACCAACATAGGCCGACGCAGCGCCTTGGCGCGTACAGCGCACTTATTGCTCGAACTGAGAACGCGCTTGGAGCGTGTCGGTGCTGTCACCCGCACGGGCTATGCATGCCCTCTCACCCAGTACGACCTCGCGGACGCGCTCGGCCTGACGCCGATCCATGTCAATCGAATGCTGCGGGAATTGCGGGAACGTAGGTTCCTGGAGTTCCGCCAAGGTCATGTTCGCCTGCTCGATCGACTGGGCGTAACGAAATTTGCCGAGTTCGATGACAGCTATATCTATGGTTGACGCCACATTGGCGCACGACGCCAAGGCGGTGCGACGCGCCTCAAAGCCATACCGCCTCCGTGAAAGCCGGCTATCCTTATGGACGGCGATATTTGCAACTGGAAAACAACGCGAGGGTCCAGTTTCCGCTCGATTCGGCTCTTCTGAGACCAAATGAAGTAGCCAAATTTTTTTTTTAGATTTTGTTAACCTAAATTAGTGAAGGCCCATCTTTTGACCGATACCCTCGTCTACGCAATAGTGCTGTGACCGTGGCGGGGGCCTGACAATCTCACACTTATAATGAAGGTGGCGCGAGCGGAACATCGCTCGCGGGAAAGGTAGTTTTCCGAAGTCCCTCTCGTGCTGGTCTCTAAACGTGGGTAATGTTGGGGAGTAACTTCATGGTTGCGACAATTCAATTGGACACCAAATCGCCCGGTGCGCTGGAATTCGTATCGCGGAAGGCCGGGAATGGAATACATCTTCATAGACACGGCTTAGCCGAATCCTGCCTGGCTCTGGTGGATGAACGAGTGCTTGACCGACAATGTCTTGCGCAATGCCTGACCGCTTATGGCATCGGGAAGGAAATCCTGTCGTTCGGTTCCATCGAAGAGTGGCGGCATCAAGAGATCGCGTTGTCGACGTCGGCTATTCTACTGAACGTGGGCAGCCGAAAGGTGACAGACGCAAGGACCGGCAGCGAGATCGCCGATCTCGTGAATGAGGCTCACCCGGTTCCAGTGGTGATTTTGGCCGATACCGACGATTTGGAGCAGATTCTGAAGGCATTGAATTATGGCGCAAAGGCCTACATCCCTTCGTCGATCCGTTTCGAGATCTGTGTTGAAGCCGTAAATCTTGTCCTTGCCGGTGGCACATTCGTCCCTGCAAGCAGTGTGCTTGCCCAGCACAAAGCAATCGATACGGGTGTCGATATGACAAGGCCCATGGCGAGCGTTTTCACGGAGCGGCAAGAAGAGGTCGTCCAGGCCCTCAGGCGCGGGAAGGCGAACAAGATAATCGCTCATGAGCTCAACCTCCGAGAGAGCACGGTCAAGGTCCACATCCGCAACATCATGAAGAAGCTGAAGGCGACGAACAGGACGGAGGTCGTCTACAAGCTCAATGAGATGTTTCCTGGCGCCCAAATGTTGAGCCGATCAAGCTAAACGGTTTCGCCACGGCTGCATGCTCCCAATGTGGCCCATTGGTGGCGATCCTGCTCGACCGTTGCAGTTCGCCGCTCTTTTCGTTGCAGATATGGATTGAAGCCATGCTAGACCGGCCGTTGGCGGCAATTGCTCACAAGCCATGGCTCGGGGCAGATGCCTCGCAGGATTTTATCAGCCTCACAGACGTTGTTTCTTTTGTCCGGCAGTATCTTTTCTCGATTCTGGCATTCACGGTCGCCGGGATCGTTTGCGCCACATTTTACTTTGTTACCTCGGATCCTATTTATACGGCGCGGACCCAGATCCTCATCGAGCCGAAGATTCCCAGAAACCTTCAGCAGCAACCCGCCGAAGTGAATCTGTCGCTCGACACCGCTCAGGTCGAGAGCCAGCTCGCAGTTCTGCGGTCCCAGAAGATCGCCAGGATGGTGATCGATGAGCTTGGACTCATGAACAATCCAACGTTCAGGGATATGCAAGGTCCGACCATAGGCGAGAGGTTTCGCAGGGCCTGGGTGAGTGTGGTTCAGGCCGGTGGACCTCATCGAGTGCTGCCGGGGCCGGACCGAATGCAAACGGCTAGCCCGCAGCCGGAATCCGAACGTGAGCTTAGCGCAGTGGAGACATTCAACGATGGCTTGGACGTCCAGCGTGTCGGTGTCTCGTATGCGATAGACATCACATTCCAGTCTCTGGACCCGGCATTGGCGGCACGCATTGCAAATGCCACAGCGGACGCATTCGTGCGTGAGCAAGTGCAAACGACTACAGCAGCGGCCAGCGAAGGCATCGCATGGTTGGAAAGGCGGATGCGGGAGGTCGGCGATCAGATGAACAGGGCAACCAGGGTCGCCCAGGAGTTTCGCGCAAAGCACGACTACAGCATAGATCAGGGGGAGACGTCCATCGAGGGGCAGGCTCTCCCGCCCAGCGAAGAACAGCCAACACACCAGACTACGCTAGAGCAGTTGGAAGTTACCGCCGACACCTATCGCAAGATGTATGAAAGCCTGCTCGGGGCGTATACGAACTCGGTTGACCAACAGCCTTATCTAATCGCCGATGCTCGCGTCATTACATCCGCAACGAGCCCAAAGATAGCGAGTCGGCCGCGCAAGACGCTGATCCTCGCCTTTGGTGCACTTGCCGGACTGGTGGCTGGCATCGGGTATGCCGTGGCGCGGCGCGGCCTCGATCGGAACGTGAGGACACCGCATCAGATCCGATTGGAATTGGGCCTGGCCTGTATTGGAGAACTGCCGCCGGTCAACTTCAGGCGGGGTGGTTTTGGCCGCCTTGACGAGGTGCTGAGGAACCCGGACTCTTCATTCAGCGGCAGTCTTAAAAGAGTCAAGGCGATCATGGGCTTGGCCGGGACCACCCATTCAAGGCGTCGCATCGGAATCACATCCGTGTCCCCCGGTGATGGAAAGAGCACCGTTGTGAGCAATCTGGCGGCCCTCTGTGGGGCCTCTGGCACAGCGACCCTCGTGATCAACGTCGATCATAAGTCGGCCCTGGCCAACGAACTTATCGATCCATCCGATTTCAAATTGATCGGCCAGGATTCCGGGAGCCCCAAAGATCTCGTGAAGCAAATTCGGTTCATTGAAGAGACATCATTTTATTACCTGAAGAACGATTGGTCGAGTTCGTCGGATTTGCGTGTTCCCGACAACATGGAGAGCTTACTAAGCGGTGCTGGCGCTTACAGTGTCGTCATTGTTGAGCTTCCGCCGCTTAGTTCAGGTGCTGAAGGGCTTGCCGTCTGCCCGCTTCTTGATGGCGTGATTGTGGTGGCGCAGTGGGGTGTGACGTCGCTCGATCAACTTGAGGATCTGACGCAGACTCTCAAAAACACCAATTCGTCCGTCCTTGGTGTGTTGATGACACGTGTTCGTTCTGTTTCGGCTCATCGTTACCGCAAGCGCGCAGCCGAAGCACCACGCTGACATCTTGTCCTCGCAGCATTGTCAGTGGAGCGCGAGCCCATCGCCCGTCAATTCGACCTGCCTGCCAGTGAATCTGCGCCCCTGGCAAGACGGCGCAGAGAACGGCGAGCCGAACGTTCGATTCCGGTATCGTGCCCAGCCTTTGGACGGAGCAGCCATTCGTCCGTACCTAGCTTTAGCATCTTAGGGGTAGCCCTCCGCTGCCAATCACCCCCAATCTACCACCTTTTCCCTGCTTGCCGGAGGTCATCCGTCGTCGACAAAATGCAAACGAAAACAGCTGAAATCGAGCGCAAGCAGAAATGTCCAACGTGATCGAAAGCAACCTGGGGTCGTGCGAAGACTTGGCCCTTGAAGACTGGGCCGTTCTGGTCGGAGCCAAGCCTGCGGCGACATTGCTTCTCCGGCGTGAAACCGGCGCGGCCGCCACATCGAACACGCCAGACCCTTCGTCGCCTCAACTCAATGCAAGCCATGACCACGGGACCATTGTGCTTGAGCCAGGTACGCAAACGGCAAGCATTCAGGAAAATGCGCGAGGCGACCACCGACAGCCTCTCGGCGGTCGGGCCAAGAGGGTTCTGGATCTGCTGGTGGCCTCGACAGCGCTCATTATGGCCGGCCCGCTCCTGGTTCTTATCCCGCTTCTGATCAACGCCACCACAGGCGGTCGGGTGCTGTTTGTTCACCGCCGTATCGGATTCAACGGAAAGGTCTTCGACTGCTACAAGTTCCGCACCATGGTACCAAACGCCGAGGAGGTGCTCGAGCGGCATCTGAGCAGTGATCCACAAGCCGCCCAGGAGTGGGCAGCGAACCAGAAGCTGAAGTGCGATCCGCGTATCCTGTTTTTCGGGAAGATGCTTCGCAAATCGAGCTTGGATGAGCTGCCGCAGCTGTTCAACGTCTTGCGTGGCGACATGAGTTGCGTCGGTCCGCGACCTGTCGTTGCCGACGAATTGCGACGCTACGGCGCCGCGTCGCACGAATATTTGAAGACGCGGCCAGGACTGACCGGCCTCTGGCAGATAAACGGGAGAAACATGACAAACTATTCACATCGCGTATTGCTGGATACGCAGTACGTTCGAACATGGTCTCTACGCAGCGATCTTTCGATCCTGATGCGGACAATACCGGCCATGATGAAGTTTGATCAGACCTCCTGAACTTGGGAATGTCAGGGGGAGATGGAGCGGAACGGTCTTAGGGGTATCGCCCACGCGATTATCGCCCGCGGCCTGGGCGGCGCCGCAGCACGGCAAACGCAAGGCCGACCAAGTAGGCAATTTGGGTGACGATAACAAGGTAGAGTGTCGAGCGGATGGTGGTTTGAACAGACAGGTCGAGAAAACTGCCCACAGCGATGCTGACGACGATCACCACCAATGTCGCCACTATCAGCGCCGGCGCGCGCAGCGTAAGCCCCATTATCAGGGCGACACCCGCAACGCCGACAATGGCAAGCAACACGACGACCTCCCCGGGGCAATTTACGCTGCGCGAGATCAACCCCGTCCCAAGGAAATCAGAGTCGCCCGTTTCTGTGAAGCCACTCGCTTGGCTAAGCGGTTCCGGTGGCGCAGCCAGCATCGGGATCATTGATCGTCGGAGGATGAAATGCAGGTTTCCGTCGTTGGGTTATTAATTTGCACGGGAATCCTAGCCTTCGTCGTTTACATGCGCTGGTCGATGATCACCGCGCTAATTGCCTCTCTGGCTTTTGGTGCGACCGCGATCGGGACAATAACCGCGCTTGGCGGCTCATCGCCGCTTATCTTCACGGTCTTTGACATGCTCCTGATAGTGACCGCGCTAGCTCGACGGGGAATCTGGGGAGAAATAGGAGCGGTCTTCGTTCGTATAGGTGCAGCATGGATCGTCTGCGCGCTCATGATCTATGTGAGCATCGGAGCGCTGTTATTTCCAAGGCTCTTTGCTGGGCAGACGAGCGCCTTCGTCGCTTCCCGCACCGGTAGGGGCGTCTACGAAGCGGCCTTGGCGCCGGTCTCGGCCAATATCTCTCAGGCGGGATACTTCGTTCTGGGAGGGCTGACATTCCTGGCTGTCTGTCTGCTGCTTCGGCGCAGCGGCACGTTAGCCGATATCAGGCGAGGCTTCTTCTTATGGTTCAGCTTGCACGTGTCGATGGGTATTCTGGATTTGTTGGGCAAGGTGATTGGCGCCGGCGACATCCTCGCCCCGATTCGTACGGCCAATTACGCCATGCTGACGCAAGTTACGGAAGCTGGATTTTGGCGGATTGCGGGGGCGTTTTCAGAGGCATCGGCATTCGGCGGGGCATCGCTGGCAGGGCTGGCGTTCACCTACACCTATTGGCGCAAGACCGGATCCAAATTCGCATTGGGGTTAGGAGCGGCCCTGTTTGTTCTCCTGCTGTTGTCGACATCGTCGACCGCCTATGTCGGTCTTGCAATCATAAGCGTGCCCGCTGTCTTTTCCGTCGTGAAGTCGCTCGCTTCAGGTCGGCTGAGGCCGGGGGAGGCACTGCTTATCGCGTTGCTGCCGCCGTTGCTCCTCTCCGCGATGGCCGCCAGTCTGCTCTATCCGCATTTCTTCGATCCGGTTTTGCAGCTTGTCGACACCACGGTAATCAACAAAGTTACATCGGCCTCCGGCCAGGAGCGCAGCTACTGGAATTACAAAAGCCTGCAGTCTTTCTTCGATACAGGTGGGCTGGGGGTTGGGCTGGGAAGCTCGCGGGCCTCGAGTTGGCCGATAGCGCTGCTTTCCCAGTTGGGCCTGTTCGGCACCGCGATGATGACAGTTCTGTTGGCAATGCTGGTACGCGGTCTGCGGGGTGGCGGCGGTCGGATCGACCCGGAGGTTGACGCGATCGCATCGAGTGTGCGCGCTTGCGCCTTGGCTGCGCTCGTCGCCGGTTCCCTGGCAAGCGGTAGCGCCGATCCCGGTATCGTGTTCTTGATTCCTCTCGCGGTCGTTCTTGTCAGCCGGCTCTTGCCTGTTGAAGACAAAAGGGTTGCTGGAGCTCTTGCGACGCTCCAGCATTCGCGCGATTCCAGCGAAAACGCGATTCAAGCCCAGGTCGGCAGTGTTCCAGGCCGCGTCTAAAAAAATCCGCCGAGGCTACGGAATGCCAACAGTATCGCCGGTGATATCTGCTTTGAGTTCTATTCCCGGCGCCCCGTGCCGCTCGGTTGACGTCAGGTCCAAGACGCCTGTTTCATCCGGAGGCAGTGGTATTTCAACCTTGATGGTATCTCCAGGCTCCACGACACTCGTTTCCTTAGCTTGTATTTGCGCCGTCGTACCATCCGCCGACGGTCGGAAAATCGTGTAGATTGGCGCAGCCAGATCCGCGTCGGCTCGGCGGGCAAGAAGGTTCGGGGCGGATATCGCGGAGTCGTACAGTAGCCGCCTTGCTGTTTCTGTTTTGCTGTCGAGAGCATCGAGTTCGGCTTGAGTCTGACGCAGGTCGATCGTTATCTCGTTTTTCCGCCCATCCTGGAGTTCGAGAATTGATATGTCTGTCTTGCTGATTTCCTGACGGCCGCGCAGCAGACTGGTTTCCGCTGACAATCTCTCGCTCTGCGCCTGCGCAAGGGCTCGCTCGAGGGAAAATTCCCGCGGCGCCGCCGCAAGACCCTTGACGACAAGCGCCGAGACCGCTGTCAACTCTTTCTGGATGGAGCCGATCTGCTTGTCGAGGAAAACGAGTTGCGCTTCCAGCGAAGCGAGTTCTTTCTGGAGGAATTCACGCAAACCTTGAAGCGCCTTGATCTGAGTGTCCAACCCTTCGCTGCGCGCTTGGAAGATCAAACGCTCCTGGTTCATCAGCATAGCGAAAACGCCGTCCTGAATGCTCGACGTCAACTGGGGCGGAAACTGAATGTCGCTGGCATGCGAGAGTTCCGCCTCGAGCCGTGCCTTGCGAGCGAGGAGATTGGCCTCGTTCAGTTTAAGCAGGTCCACGTCCCCTCGACCCTGGATCACTTCGCGCTCGAACCTGGCGTCCTTGTCCTCCCGCGTCCGCAGTCCGCCGGCAATACTCAATGCCTGCAAGACGGTCAGTCCGGGCCGGTATGCGAATTCTCCCGACTGCGTCACCTTGCCGACAACGTAAAACGGTCGGAACTGGACGATTTCCACAGCAGTGTTCGGTTTTCGCCCAAGACCGACACTTTTCATCAGCCTGTCGCCGATGGAGTTCGCAATCTCGCTGCTGGTGAGGCCGGCAGCCTTGATTTCGCCAACCAGCGGCAGCGAGACGGAGCCGTTGGGACCGATCGTGTATACGTCGTTGAGAGCACTCCAGGCAAAAATCGTGTCGCGCGACGCGCGCCATTCGTAGACCTTGATGCGGAGCTTATCCTGCGGGCCGAGCACATACTCTTTGGCGTTTGCAACCGAAACACCCAACATGCAGGCCAAGGACATCCCCGCCGCCACCACGACGTGGAGCGAGCGCCAATGCTCGCGCCGATTGGACAGCCTGTCGGGGCACCGGGCTCGGTGATTTGAGCGAGTGGCTTTGTCGGTCGAAAAAGACGGGTCGTCGAGCATCTCTTGCCTCTGCGCTAGATCTCTAGGATGTATTCTGGCTGCACCCGGCCTCTTGCGACGTGTGAAAGAGCCAGAAGATTGCCGCGCAGACGTCCTCTCCGGTCGATGTAGGATTCCGGCCAGAGACTGAGCGCGAGGTTGGCAAGCAGATTCTTGCCCATCAATTTTACTGCGACCGTCAATGGAACGGTCCCTTTGCGGATGAGGTAGATTGGGTTCGCCACCTGAGAATAGCCGAAACGAACGCCGTTTACGCGACCGCTCTTGACGCCGAGATGAACTCCGCGGATCGAACGCAGAGAGACGACCCGCCCTCGGGCTCTCAACTGGCTGGTGAAATCAACGTCTTCCTGCCACCCATAGAGCACAAGCCGTTCGTCGAAGCGAAGGCCGTTGATGAATGCCGCCCTGATCGACATGTTGCATCCATAGGCGCTGAGTTGATCCACTCCACGCGCATCAGTCGCTGTGCCGGCTTCGTGAAGCGCCTGGATACCTTGGTCCCAGGTTAGCCCTGCAGTCGTGGCGCCGTCCTTCAGCACGTTTCCAGTCACCACTGCCCAGTCCGGCTGCTGGTTGAACGCCTTGGATACGCCTTCGAGATAGTCGTCTGCAGGAATGAAGTCGTCGTCGAAAAAGGTGATTACGTCGAAACGGTCACCCGCGACATCGAGGGCGATATTGCGCTGTGCCGGCAAGCCCGTTTTCCCGAAGACGCTCGATACAGGAAACCGGCAAACTATGTTGTCGGGAACATGGCCTGCGTCGGGAGCCGAAATGATTACCGCGTCAGGAAGTCGGGTTTGTCGCTCAAGCTGAGCGAGAAGCCGAGCCACTTGTTCCCGGCGACCAAACGTTGCGACAATAACGACCATTTTCATCGACGATCAACTCCCTGCGCGGCAATGGACACGGACACGGCGCCCCGGACTGCTTCTGCCCCCGCACTGCTTCTGACGTGAGCGCGCTATGATCCTAATCCGCCGATCGTGCCGACACAGCCTGCGCATAAGGTTAGCGTTGAGGTGTGCTTAGGCCCATCGAAGTAGGAGCCGTACCTCGTTGGAGTATATCTGGTCTCGGGAGGCGGCGGAGCTTAACCCGATAGACAGCTTGTTTGCACGGAACGGACGACACACAGTCGTTGAGCATCCGGGCAACACAGAATTCCCGAAAGGTGCCAACGTTCCGGGAGGGCAATTCATGCGCCATGTGCGACAGCCAAAAGCAACCACCATAATGGGCCGTGACACCAAACATTTTCGATCCCTCAGCAAGGCGCCATTTGCTGCCATCGACCGCAACGCGCGCATCGCCGTCGTGCATGACTGGTGCCCGAATTTTCGGGGAGGGGAACAGGTCCTAGCTCGGATCTGCAAGATTTTTCCGAGAGCCGAGGTCTTCACCCTATTTGATTTTCTCCCAGCGGAAGTCAAAGACGAGTTTTTTCGAGACGTAGTTTTTCACGTTTCTCCGATGAACCGATTTCCATTCGTGGAAAAGTACTACAGGTCCTTATTTTTTCTCTGCCCGTTTATGATCGAGCAATTTGATGTCACAGGATATGACGCAGTAATTTCTTCTTCGGCCGCGTTCTCTCGAGGCGTTCTCACTCGCCCAGACCAACCACACCTTTGCTATGTGCACAGTCCGGTGCGATATGCGTGGGACGAACAATTCTCCTATTTGCAGCAAGCCCGCTTGGGATTCGGGCCGAAGGGTCTGGCCTTTCGTTATATGCTTCACAAGCTGCGGACTTGGGACACCCGTACGGCACACGGGCCTGATTTGATGCTGGCAAACTCGAACTATGTTCGCTCCCGGATCGAACGGATTTACGGCCGCGACGCGCGGGTAGTCCATCCGCCCGTGGCCACCGAGAAACTTAAATTCGTCGCCAGCAAGGATGACTACTACGTAACTGCCGCGTTCCACGCCCCGTATAAACGTACGGATCTGATAATTGAGGCGTTCAGCAAAACTCCGTCGCGTCGCCTGATTGTTGTGGGCGACGAAGTACAATCTAAGCATCTCCGCTCGCTTGCTGGTCCAAACATAATCTTCACTGGTTATCTTCCGCGGCATGAATACGTCGAAAAAATCGCCAATGCTCGTGCGATGGTGTTCGCTGGATGCGAGGATTTCGGGATAACGCTTGCCGAGGCCCAGGCGTGCGGTACTCCTTTGATCGCCTTCGGCCGTGGCGGTGCCCGCGACATTGTCCGGCCGCTTGGCGAGAGCATCCATCCGACAGGTGTGCTCTTCGACCGTCAAGCCGTCGATTCTGTAGCTGAGGCAATTGATCTATTCGAGGAAAATGCGGTGTCCATTACGCCGCACGCCTGTCGTATGAACGCGACCCGGTTCTCCGAGGAAAGGTTCGACCTGGCGATACTCGACGCTCTTGGCTTGGCCCGGTCTGTCCAGCTCGGTCGCGCAACCGTGCACAATGAACTCTTCGGAGCCGAGAGTTCGACGCGCGATATAACCGATTCTCTTGCCGAGCCAATTCTACAATGAATTCGGTTGACCTTCACATGACAAGCAACAGCAAAGCGCTTCGACCGACCGCGTGTCCGTGCTGCTCGGCGCCCGTTAGCCGGTCAATCTACCGGGTCGAAGCCATCCCGGTACATAGCTGCGTCCTGCTTAACTCGGCCCAAGAAGCCCATGCCTTTCCTCGTCGCGACCTTGACCTCGCATTCTGCGAAGCATGCGGGTTCATATTCAACAGGGCCTTTGACGAAACGATCATGGGTTACTCGACCAATTTTGAGGAATCCCAGCATTTTTCCAGCACTTTCAACAGTTTCGCGAAGGGACTTGCACGCGAGATTGCACAAAAATGTGCGATAACTGGCAAGCACGTGTTGGAGATCGGCTGCGGCAAGGGTGAATTTCTCCGCGAACTTTGCATATCCGGCGGTGCCACTGGGCTCGGCATCGATCCAGGTTATCGAGCTGACAAAGGGCGCAGTGAAGAACACGGCGACGTTAAGATCATCATCGATTTTTTCGGACCAGATTACCAACATCTCCAAGCGGATACCGTCCTTTGTCGCCACACGCTCGAACACGTAAGTTCCGTGTCGAGTTTCGTGCGGCTGATCCGCAAGATGATCGGTAAAAGGACCGAAGATTGGGCCGTCTTCGAAACGCCCGATGCAAAACGTGTGCTCTTAGAGAGCGCGTTCTGGGACATTTACTACGAGCATTGCTCCTATTTCAGTCCCGGCACCCACGCACGCCTGTTTCGCCAAGAAGGATTCGACGTTACCGATCTGGAACTCGTCTACGACAATCAGTACATCGTTCAGTACGCTCGGCCGTCGGCAGGTCGGACCGCATCGAGACTGCCGCTCGAGGACGATCTGGAGGTGATGCACCGTTTGGCGGAAACCTTTCCCGCCCGCGTGCGAGCCGTTCAGAACGCCTGGCAGGAGCGCATTCGCGCTGCGCATGCCGACGGCCGGCGGGTCGTTCTGTGGGGCGGCGGTTCCAAAGCGGTGTCGTTCCTGACGACCTTGCAGCTTGGAGACGAAGTCTGGGCAGCAGTCGACATTAACCCCTATAAGCAAGGCAAGTTTACGCCCGGAACCGGTCACCCGGTCATCGCGCCAAGCGACCTCTTGGACGCTCCGCCTGACCTCGTCATCGTCATGAACCCGATTTACCTGAATGAAGTGGCGCTATCCTTGAAAGCGCTGGACCTGCGACCGGAAATCGTCGCGGTCTGATCGCACTTTCATCAAAGAAGAACCCGGAAATGGAACACTCCAAGCCGCCAAAAGTATCCCTTGGTATGCCCGTCTACAACGGCGAGAATTTCGTCTCCGAGGCGATCCAGTCGATCCTCGAGCAAGACTTCACCGATTTCGAACTTGTCATCACCGACAATGCTTCGTCAGATAGAACCGCCGACATATGTCTGGAATTCGCTCGGCGGGACAAGCGCGTCCGCTATGTCCGAAATCCACGCAATTTGGGCGCCGCAGCCAATTTCAATCGAGCTTTCGAATTGAGCTCGGGCGCATATTTCAAGTGGTGCGCACACGATGACGTCTTGGGTCGCGGTTTCCTGATGGACTGTGTGCGTGCGCTCGACGACGATGCCCGCCACGTCATTGCCTATCCGCGCTTATTGGGAATCGACGAGACCGGGCAACTGACTTCCTATGTCGAACGGGTGCTGCAGGACATGGAAGGATCGTCGCCCGCATCCCGCTTCCGGGTGATGATTGCGGCCCATGGATGGGATGCGGCGATGTTTGGTCTTTGGCGCCGGGATTCCCTAGCCAAAACGACATTGCACGAGCCCTACTATGGCTCCGATTGTGCGCTTTTGGCCGAGATGGCTCTTCTCGGGTCCTTTGTTCGCGCGCCCAACGCCATACTATATAGCCGTGACCATCCGACGCGCTCGGTGCGATTGCCGAGCTCCGAACGATTGGCTTGGCAAAATCCAGACCGCTCTACCGCGAACGCCTTTGAATTGTCGAGGCGGGTAAAACACCTCGTCGCGATTGCCTATCGGCACAGGCGGACAGCACCGCTGGGTATGACGCTGTTTCATCTGGTTGGATGGATCTTGGATCCGCTGCTCATCGCGAGATTTTGCCTGGAACTTGTAGGCGTTGTTTCTCCGCAGCTTCGTATCAAGCTGCGCGGCGCCGGTCTGGGGGCACTGAAACGCATTCATGCCGTCTCAAATCGATCTCCTGGCTAGAAACGAGTGATCTGGTGCGACGTCTGCCGGGAGGCTTTGAATGAACTTTCGCCAAGTTACGCCCGCGGCAGTGTCAGCCTTCCGAAGATTGCCGGAGGGCTCGGGCAAGAGAAATCTGGTTATCGTCCGGGCGGGGCGTAGCTCGTTGCATGCCGGCTGGACGGAGGGGACGGTCGAAGCCGACTTCGATCTTCTCGTCGCCGCCTACGAGGCTGGCGTCTCTCATGGACAGAACGATTTGAGCGTATTTCTGCCGGGGCGCAAGATCGCAGGGTATCATGCCTTGTTCCAATGCTACCCTGAAATTGTGACGCGATATGACCTCATTGCACTGATCGACGATGATATCGAGGTGACGAAGCTGGACTTGAATCGTCTGTTCGCAATCGGGCGCCAATATAAATTAGATCTGTTTCAGCCAGCGTTGTCATGGGATAGTTATTTCTCCTACGCAGCGACACTTGTCAGCGGCAAGAGATACTTGTTGCGATACACCAACACGGTCGAAATGATGTGTCCGGTGTTCAGCGCAAGGTGTCTGCAAACCGCGTTGAAGCTATTCGGGCTTGGCTACGAGACGGGAATAGATCTTCTTTGGACCCGCCTGACCGACATGCCCTGGTTGCGCTACGCCATAATTGACGACGTCGTTGTAAGACACACGCGGCCGGTCGGGACAACAAAGTCGCTTCAAGGCTTCGCTGCCAACGAACGCTACGACATACAGGTCGATGCCGTGCTGAAGAGGTTCGGCACTGCGTTTCGCGGGTTCGTAACCTATGCAGCGGTCGACCGGCGCGGGCAACTCGTCCGGTCCCGCTTTCTGATCGGACTTAACTCCCTGTCCCTCTGGCGGGCGCTGTTCAGGACGCCGGTCAATTGGACGCAATTTATGCGTCGGTCGACCGACTATACGCGACATTGCTGGTCGAGACCGGTCAACCTGCAACGGATCGACGTCGATGGAGTCGGAATGCCAGGCCGTCAGCCGCAAAGGGCGGGTCGGCTCACGCCACGATGATATCCGGCGCGAGACCAAGCCTGTTCGCCGCCTGGGCAACTTCGTCTCGATAGAGCGGGTTCATCACGATGATCGACTGCAAGGGTCTGCCGCGCAGGCTCTCCGGCCCAATCACGGGTGTGCCTGTGCCTGGAGCAAAGCGCCCCTGCTTGTGCGGGTTGACGTCGACCAGAGCGCTTATCCGCGGTCCCAGCGGAACGACGTTGACGAAAGTGATGCCCTTTGATCCTGCACCCCAGACAACGGTCTGCTCTGGATCCCGTCCTGCAAGGTAATCGCGCCACCAGGCGACCTTGTCGCGATAGGTTTGGTCGAAGCGGCGGACCAACGCGTCTATCTCCCCAGAGATTGAAAAATCGCCGCCGGTTTGGAGAGGCTTTGCTTCGATGAAGAGGTACTGGTTACCGAACGACGCGCCTTGGTCCAGCACCTCGAACCCTGCTTCCTGGATCGCTGTCCGCAGCGAGTGAGGCGTAAAGTAGGAAACGTGCTCATAGATCAGATCCCAGATTCCCATGTCGCGCAATGTATAGAGGGCATTAGGCACCTCGATGTAAAATACGGTACTCGGCCCAACGCCTGGATGGGAACGAAGCCCTTGCAGGAAGGCGATCGGGCTAGCTATGTGTTCCAGGACGTGACGGCATGAAACGAAGTCAGGTTTGACGTCCGGATAGGCATCGCCGAACCAGTCGTTGATGAACTCAACGCCGGCGACGTTTTCGCCCCGATTATCTTCGAAGCTCCTGTCGAAACCAATGCCTCTGGCGCCGCTGGTTGAGCAAAGCCGCTTGAGGAAATCCCCCTTGCCGCAACCGATGTCCACGACCGTTTTTCCGTCGAGTGCGTAGGCAGTGGACAGGCGACCGGCGAGATCCTCGACGAAGGCCACGAAGCGGGGCGAAAAATGCAGGGAATTCTCGTAATTTTGCGTATAGCCGATCCGACCGTCTTCGAACGCCGCGTTGAAGAAATGTTCACAACTGCGGCAAAACGCGAGAACGAATTGGCCAGTCGGTGCAGCGACGGCCGAGTTTGCGTCAGGGTGCAGAGAGTTGCAGGAAAACGGAATGGCTTCGAATGACACCGAGTGCAGCAAATCCTTCTGCCGACAGACCGGACAGTCGCCGCGAAGACGCATCGAATTCTTCACCGGTTCGCACGGCTCGGCGCAGGCACCGCTTCGGACTTGCACGGTCACACGATCCGCGGGGTCGGCACGGGAACGATGAATTTTCCGCCCCTAGCTCGATATTCAGCCTGTTGTTCCATGATTTCATCAAGGAAGTTCCAGGCAAGCACTAGAACGTAGTCAGGTTGCGCCTCCAACAGAGCTTCCGTAGAGCGGATAGGAATTTTCTGACCGGGCATGTGCTTGCCCTGCTTGTGAACGTTGCGATCGACGACGAAGTCGATGAGATCGCGTCCGATGCCGACCGTGTTGATCAAGGTGGCGCCTTTTGCCGCCGCCCCATAGGCAGCAATTGAGGCGCCGTTAGCCTTCAGTCGGTGCAACAATGCGGAGAGATCAATTTTCAACTTGTCGACCGTCGCGGAAAAATCAATGTAGTAATCGATGGCGTCGATACCTTGCCCCCTTTCATGAGCAAGCAGGTCCCTGACGCTTGCTCCGACACGCTCTTGCAGTTCGACGTAAAGGCGAATTGAACCGCCGTGAATCGAGAGCTGCTTTACCTCGTTGAGATAAAGGCCATGCCTGCGAAACAGCTTGTCCAATGCCGTCACTGAAAAATAGCACAAGTGTTCGTGGTAGATCGTATCGAACTCGCAATGCTCGATCATTGGTTCGACATACGGCGCCTCCAGCACCGCAACGCCGTCGTCCTTGAGCAACAGCGCAATGCCTGCAACAAAACCGTTCGTGTCGGCCACATGCGCGAGCACATTGTTTGCGTGAATTACGTCGGCTCGCACGCCCTGTCTGCGAAGTGACTCAGCCAGTTCGCGCGTGAAGAAAGCTACGTGCGTTGGCACGCCGAACTCGCTGGCGACGGCAGCAGGCCCATCGGCGGGGTCGATGCCAAGAACTGGAATGCCCGCTTCGACATAGTTTTTCAGGAGATAGCCGTCGTTGCTTGCCAGCTCGATTACAAAACTGCCCGAGTGTAAGCCGCGACGCTCAATCAAATCGAGCACATTGTCTCGAGAATGCCGTAGCAGTGCCTGCGAAAACGAGGAGTAGTAGGGATAGGCATCGGCAAACAGGATCCTGGGGTTCACCGTTTCTGTGATCTGCACCAAGCTGCAATCGCCACAGAAGGCGACACTGAGCGGAAAGACAGGCTCCTCTTCGCCATCGTCGATGCTCGATGGAAGCCGATCGGCAAGAGGCGTCGTGCCGAGCTTCAGGAAAGTATCGATGTGACTTCCGCCGCAGGAGCGGCAGACCTGCTCGGTTACGGATGCTGCTCCAGCAATCATCATGGCCATGGCTCCCGGTTGTGTTTTGCTCAAACCGCCATCGCCAACTGCGGCGTCCGGCGCAAATCGGCGTCCAGTTCGCCATTTTGGATCAGCTTTTGCACATGGGCGATCCGCTTGAACCGCTCGCCCTCGAAATCCCCAAGTGCAAGGCCTGCTGCGCGAAATGTGTAGTAGAGCTGTTCGATACCGCGCCGCGCTGTCCATTGCGGCTTAAACCCGTGCAGGCGGCGACCAATATAGGTGCAGTCGACGCGATAGCACCGCTTGTCTGGACCGGCGTCGGGCGCGAACTTCACGCGGCTGTCGGGAACGACCGCTTGCACGAGCGCCGCGATCTCCCGAATCTGATAGTTTTCCGTGGTCAAGCCGACATTGAATGCCTCGTTGTGGACCAGCTCTCGCTCGGCTTCGAGTACGGCGATGTAGGCCTGCGAAATGTCTTCCACGTGGACGATCGGACGCCATGGCGAGCCGTCGCTTTTGAGGTAAACCAGGCCGGTTGTATAAGCCCAGGCGGTCAGATTGTTGACCACGAGATCGAAGCGGATGCGAGGCGACAGGCCGTAGGCAGTGGAAGCGCGCAGGAACGTCGGGCTGAACGATTGATCCGCCATCGGCGCGACTGCGCGCTCCACATTCGCCTTTGAGGCGCCGTAGGGCGTAACCGGATTGAAGGGAGCATCTTCAGTCAGAAAGCTGTCGCCTGCTGCGCCGTAATTGCTGCAAGACGAGGCGTATAGGAACCGCTGGACTCCGGCGGCCTTGGCGAGTCGCGCAAGCCTTACCGAAGCGCCGCAGTTGATCTCTTCGGTAAGGAGGGGTCGGTAGTCTCCCAACGGATCGTTTGAAAGTCCGGCGAGATGGATGATCGCGTCGAAGCCGGCGACATCGTCGATTTCGATGTCACGGATGTCTTTCTCGATCGTCGGCACTTCGGCCAGCTTCCCTACGAAAGTGCATGACCGGAAGATGTCGCTGTCTAGGCCCGTGACGTGATGGCCGCGGTCAAGCAGCATCGGAGTCAGGACGGAACCGATGTAACCGAGGTGGCCTGTAACCAGAACTTTCATCGTTCAATTCCCATGTTTTCCAGGGGGCCTGCCCGCTGTCCCACAATTTCTGAAGGAGATGCTTTTCCCGGATGGTATCCATGCATTGCCAGAAGGATTCGTGGCGATATGCCATCAGTTGGCCGTCGGCCGCGAGCCGCTGCATTGGCGCGTGTTCGAACATGACGTCGTCGCCGTCGATATAGTCCTTTATGCCCGGCTCGAGCACGAAGAAGGCGCCATTGATCCAACCCTCTGAGGCCTGCGGCTTTTCTGTGAAGTCGACAACGCGATGGCCATCGAATTCGATGTGCCCATAGCGTGCTGGCGGACGTACCGCCGTCATCGTTGCGAGCTTGCCATGCGACTTGTGAAAGGCGATCAGGTCATCGAGGTTGACGTCCGAAACGCCATCGCCCCAGGTGAGCATGAACGTCTCGTCGCCCATCCAGTCGATCAGGCGTTTTATACGGCCGCCCGTCAGCGTGTTCAGCCCCGTCTCTACAAGATCAACGGACCAATTAGGCAGCGAGTTCGAATGGCGCTTGACGCTTCCCGATGCCGCATTGACCGTCAAGCTGCCATCGAATGCGACATAGTCGCTGAACCAGCGTTTGATGTATTCGCCCTTGTATCCCAACGCGACCGCGAAATCGCGGTGGCCATAGGCATAGTAATGCATCATGATATGCCAAAGGATCGGCTTCGCTCCGATCTCGACCATTGGCTTCGGCCGGATCTCCGTTTCTTCCGCTAGGCGCGTTCCCAATCCGCCAGCAAGAATTCCTACCTTCATTGTTTTCTCACCCCAACTGCTTACTGTTTTGCTACCATGCGTAGGTCAGGTTGGACCACACCGAAGAACGGATGATCGGAAACCATCGATGCGTGACGTCAGGCATACAATTGGCGCTATGCTCGATAGAGCGATGCATAAGGGGTCTCATCCATTCGACGTAGCAGACTGGCAGGCGTCGGCGGTCGTCATTGCACCCCATCCCGATGATGAGACATTGGGATGTGGAGGGGTCGCCAGCAAGAAGTTTAGCGCCGGCGCCGACGTCCGGTTTATTTTCGTTACCGACGGTTCGGCATCTCATTCAGATCGGCTTGATATGGAGGCACTGCGGATCGCGCGCGAAAACGAAGCGATCGAGGCTGTTTGCCGGTTGGGCGGGTCGGCCGATCGGGTGAGATTTCTGCGTATTCCCGACGGCGTGGCAAAGCATCATGTCGGCGAGATCGCAGACGCAATCGTTCAGTTGCTGTTCGCTTGGCAGCCACAGAGCGTGTACGTCACGCATGCAAAGGAGCCGCCTGCCGACCATGTTGCCACCAATCTTGGCGTGCGAGGCGCGCTTAAGCTGTATGGCCGGCGCGTGACGGTGTTCGAATATCCTGTCTGGTATTGGTATCAGTGGCCCTGGGTCCGTCTGCACGACGATGTGCATGGATTCAATCGCACCGCATTCCGGCAAACAGCCCGGACTCTTGCCGGCTTGCGCGGCATTAGGATGTTCAATTCCCATGCCTATATCGGCGACATGATCGATGTAAAATGTCACGCGCTGGCAGCGCACCGGTCCCAGATGGAGCGGCCGGCGGGCCTCGACGATTGGCCTACCCTGGCGGATGTAGGTGGGGGTGATTTTCTAAAGCGGCTGCTGAGCGACCACGAGATGTTCACGCGATACGAGGTTTACGCGTGAGCGCCGTCTTCGCCTCTTCATGCGCCACTTAAAGCGCTTCGTGTTTGAAGGATTCATGCAACGCGCTTTAAGTCTTTGTTTCTTACCCCAAAACCGCTGCGCACTTTTGGGCGACATGCATTAGGCAAACACACATCGGAGGTACCGCCAGACCGGCAAAAGTATGAGCAGACCACCTGATGTATAACTCGAAGGTGGCCATTCATTCTGCCATCTTCGGACGGTGCAACTCGATGCGCCGCACTGAGCTTGGCCCTGGATGTGAGATCGGCCAATGAGGACACTGTATGAGACTGGCGACGAAGCTCCGCAATGTCTTCTACAGCATGCCTGTCGTTGCAGCGGGTGAAGCTGCCGGCCTGAGGATCTTTTCGCGCGGCGCGGACCCCGATTTTGCGAGAGGGACTTATGAGTTTCCGATACAGGAAGCAATTGTATCGCTTCTGGAGCCGGGCAATGTGTTCTATGACGTTGGCGCCAACATCGGTTTCTTCTCACTGATCGCAGCGCGTCGCGTCGGCTCGCATGGCCAAGTCTACGCATACGAGCCTGTCCCCCGAAATGCCGCAGCCATCAGGCGAAGCCGAGACGTCAACAGGCTGAGCACCATTCAGGTTTTCGCCGAAGCGGTTGGGGCGGTGACCGGCGATGCCGAATTGTTGCTGGCGCGCCACCTCGGTGGCGCAACGCTCGCCAATGTCTCCACGCCGCCGGATGTGAATGGGCGCCTCAGCGTCAGGACGACGACACTCGACGATTCGATCGCCAGATACGGCCTCAGGCCGCCAACCCTCGTCAAGATCGACGTCGAGGGTGCAGAAATCGACGTACTTCGCGGCATGACAGCGGCGCTGACCGCATATCGCCCGAAGGTCATTTGCGAGGTGGATGCGGCAACGAAAAGCGGGCTCGATCACAAGGCACGCGAAATCATCGGGTTCTTGGCCACAGCCGGCTATGCCGTGTCTTCCTTGCCTGCCGCTTATGCCAACGACGGCTGGCAGGTCGAGCACATTGTCGCGCAGCCCATGCCGACGTGAGGAGGTCTTCGTTGCTGCGTCTTGACTGGGCAGGGATTGCTGAAAAGGCCGAGCCCGGCGTTGTCCGGCCGGAGGTTCTTCTCGCAGACAGTTTTCAGGACGATCGCACCCGCGGGACGGTGATTGGGACCTTGGCGACAGCGGGAGGAGTGAGGCTCGGACGCGACATCGAACGCCAGATCGCGATCGATCACGGTGCACTTCGTTTCCAGCCACTCGTCAGGCCCGGCTGGGGCCGGCAAGGGATCTCCTACGGTCCCTTTCAACGAGAGGCTGGTCTGGTGCTGTTGGTCTCGATCACCAACGGCCACAACACGTCGCAGGGATCGCCGCTGCCCGACGACATCGCCAGGCGGGTCTACCGTTGGCTGCGGGGACCCGGCATCGACCCGTGGCCCGGCCGTCTGATGTCGTTGATACGGGCGCCACGAAAGAGGCTCACCCTTCGCCGCCTTTGGTGGTGGGTGCTCAGCACGCCTTGGACCTATCGGGGTCCGAACATCAACGAGAACCTGGCTGTCGGGTGGTTCCCCAGTGAGGCGCCGGTTAATCCCGTGGAAGAGGGCTGCGGCTTTGTCGTGCATGCCGCCGAAGGCGAAAACGGCGAGCTGTGGGCTCGCGTAGGAAAGCAATGCCTGAGTGCGTTCCGACGTCTGAAGAACCTTCATCTCTATTATGTCGTAGCGCTGCGGGAGCAGGGCGCCGTCTATTATGTGGCCGCTGACCAAGAAGCCCACGGGGTTGCCGCATTTCCGATGATGCGTCCTATCGCGATCGATCCTTTCAACAAGGACGAAAAGCTGTTTGCAGGTGTGCATCAGTCGGCACTTGGCCAGATAGGGTTTCGGGTCGACACACGCGTCCAAGCGGTTCATGTCGGGCGGATACCTGGATTCTCTAGCGAGTTTAGCACCGCCCATGCTGCCGATGCACACGTAGAAGGCTTGCCGGGGCAGGTCGCCGCAATCGGGGGGCGGTGGCGTTTCTTGCAAGACGCTGGCGACAATCTATCCATCGTCGATCCTGGCCAGCCTTCAGGATTGATCCACGGGCTGCTTGAAATTTCCGCAGCCTCTGATGTGTGTGGTCTTGTCTGGCGGTTTCGGGACAAGGACAATTTCTGGCTGCTGAAACTTTCGACGCGTGAATGCACCTTGGTCAGCAAACAATTGGGGAGCGAGATCACGATCGCGACCAATGCGGGGCACACGTTGCGCGAGCGTTCTACCCATTCGGTCCAGATCCTTGACTGGAACGGTCAGGTGAGCTGCTTCCTGGATGGGGCTCGCCTTTTCGACCTGTCTGCTGAGGCCGGTCCAATCGAGAGTGCGACAGGAGTGGGTATATGGAAAAGCTCCGACAGCGAGCCGCGCTGGCATAGCTTCGAGGCTCATCCTTGCGAAATTCCCATACCAGTGATGGCGCCCCTGGAGGCGCCGTGGAACCACCGCGGAGCAAGCCTGTCCTACGCCGACGATTTTACTGGTGCTGCCGGCGAACTGGATCGCCGCACGACGGAACTGGGCGGCGGACAATGGGCAAGAACACTGGGAACCGGGGTCATCGACGTCGACGGGCTGGGCAGCGCCCGTGTGCGCGCCAGTGTAGACAGACCGAACCCGGGTCGCACATTCTATTCGCTGCCGTGGGATCTACCGGGGTTCAGCGATCTCGAGGTTACAATCAAGCCTCCTGGGGAGCGCCGGGGCCAAGATCAGCGCAGCCGGGCGGGACTGCTTTTCTGGCAAGACAGCGACAACTACGTTTGTGTCACGACTTGGCTCGATGATGTCTACCCAGGTGCTTCAATTTCGGTGTTCATCAAGCGACTTGGCTTTGAGGAACTTTATGACGCGGTCTGGACTAATGTGGCGGACAAGGTCGTTTGGGGAAAATGTTTTCGCATGCGCGTTGCATTCGACGGAAATCGGTTTGCGGTCTTGATCGACGACGAACTGGTGATGCAGCGAAGCCTCACCGACATCTATCCCGATGACGCTGCCCTTCAAATTTTGCGGGTCGGACTCGCCGTCAACTGGGAGTGGGGAGATGACACGGGCTCGGTGTTCACGTCGTTCAAGGCCCGGCGCTGAACGAAAGTGCGGTTTCGCTTTCCGAGCTGTGAACGGTGGGTGGCGATGGCCTTGTCGTATAGGGTCCGGGTCGACTGGGCTATCCTTTCCCAAGCATAAAGATCGGCGACGCGCGCGGCTCCCCGGTTCCCCAGTTTCGCCGCTCGCGCTGGATCTTTGAGAAGGTCGATGATTTGGGCTGCAAGCGCATCCGGGTCATTCTTCTCAACCACGACGCCACCGCCAGTCGCTTCCACAATCTCCGTCATGCCGCCGACGCGAGTGGCTACGACAGGGGTACCATTCGACAGCGCCTCGATCAGGCTCATTCCGAAGGACTCGCTGAGAGAGGGATTTACCAGAAGCGATGCTTCGGCATATCGCTCGGCCAGTTTTTCGTAGGGCAGCGTAGCGACGAAGCTCACGGTGGGAGCGATCGCCGGCGGTATCATCGCACGCAGCGCGGCATCATAGGACCCGAGATACGCACTACCGCCGTGGTAGAAGCGAGCGAGATCGCGGACTTCGCGGTCCGCGCTCAGGTCAATCAGGAATTCACGAGGAAGCGTTGCCGATGGGCCGACGATCTCGAGGCGGGCATCGGGACAGGCCGCAACAACGGTCTGCCAGGCCTCAATCAGTGTGTGGATGCCTTTTTCGGGCGACACACGGCCAACGAACAATACCTTTCCCGGTATTCGCGCTACGGTGACGTCCTGGTTCGTGGGCGCTCCATTCGGCAGGACTGCGAAAATTGGGCCCATTTCAGCAAAGCGCGTGCGCGCCGCGGTCACGACATGGTCTGAGCACCCGACGGCGAGATCGGTGGCGGCAAGCGCTCGTTTCATTGCATGGCGGTCAAGTTCTGCGAGCCAGTCACAGTGCATGTGCAACACGATTGCTGCTTGCGGCGCCGCCCTTCGAATGGCGGGTACGTATTGCGGAAAATTCTGGATGTGGATCACGTCGGGCGAGAGACGGCGTATCGTCCGAATGGCCTGGGCGAGAAAGTCAAATGCATAGACACTTTGTGCAACCAAAGGCGAGCGCGGCCGGACGCGGCTCCAGAGGCGGGACGCCAGGCTCCATACGCGTGCCGGCGCGCATTTGAGCAACTCAAAACATACACCGTCGATTTCCATCTGGGCCGGCATCCCGCGCAGGCGCCGAGCGATTATGGTCGTGTCGCAATCTGCACCCAGCCGCCTCGCGACTTCATACGTCCAAATGCCGATCGAGTTCTGGATCGGGGGCGTGACCGTGTCAAAAGGCTGGCTCAGGATTACGACCTTCATCGAGCCCTCAGCCTTAATACAAAATTGCGTGCGTTGAGCAGGTCAGGGCGCACCAGCACGAAGGAAGCTGCTGCATAAACGCCCGCGCCAATCAAGATACCGCCGGCCAGTACGATTCCAGGCGCGGCATTCGCCGGGGCACCGCGCAGCCATGCGCTGACGACTGCAAACATCAAGATCGAAGCGACGGCAAGCCGTGGGAAAATCACCAGCGGCCTCAAAACGTCGATGTGGGCAAGTCTCTGAACCTGGATGAGGAAGACCGGTAGAAGCAGAACGTTGCTAGCCACGAGGGCGGCAATGGCCCATTCGAAGCTGATCTGCACGCCCCCCGTGATCAAGGCGAGAGCCAGCACCGTATAGACCATGTTCAGTTTCAGGAGCAGGCCCGAGCGGCCGAGCGCCAGGATCGTGAACGAGCAGAGGCTGTCAACGGTGCGTTGGACGCCCAAAACCATGAGTATCTGTACAGCCGCTACGCCAACCGACCACTGCTGGCCGAAGATGAAGGGAACAGCGATCGGCGCGACCGCGGCAAAACCAAAAAAGGCCGGAAAACCTATTATACCCGCCACGCGCACGGTTGCGTTGAAAAAGCTGTTTATCTTTTCCGGCTGAGCCTGGATGCGAGACACGGTTGGCAAGGTGATGGCCATGAGCGGCCAGAGCAACGATTCCACCAGGAGATCGAGAGGTCGACGCGCAAGCGCATATATACCCACGGCATGAGGGCCGAGGAATGCGCCGAGCACAATCTTGGGCAGCTCGTCGTTCGCGAAATTCCAGAGCGTTTGCAGGACAAGAGGGCCGGCAAATCCGAACAGCTCCCGAATGCGGACGTAGGAGAATCTGAAATTTGGCCGCCAGGAACTTCCGAAAAGAATAATGGCGGTTTCAACTGCGGCCTTCGTGAGTTGCATCCAAACGAGGCTCCACACGCCAAAACCTGCGATAGCCATGCCTACGCCCAACGCGCCGCCGACTACCGAGCCTGCAAGCGTGCGCACGGCGAACAGCCGAAAATTCAGCTGCCGCTTGAGGATCGCCGCCGGTACGACACCGAATGCCTGGATCACAACGATGGCGCTGGTCCATTTTACGAGCGCCTCCAAGTGCGGTTGGTCGAACGCGGCCGCGATGGCGCCGGCGGATATCCAGATAAGTGCAGTGATCGCAGCGCCTGTCGCCGCAAGGAGGCAGAAAGCCGAATCCAGGTGAATGGGATCGATTTCCTCGCGCTGGATAATCGCGTCGGGTAGACCCCTCGTTACCGGAGCGGCCAGAATATTGGGCACCACCATGGCGAGCGCAGCGAGCCCGAATGCCTCTGGGCCAAGGTGGCGAGCCAGCACCACAAATACGCCGAACATGGCGATCTGTCGGCCCCAGGTCTCGACGGCGGCCCAAACAGCGCCACTAACGACCTGTCGGCCGAAAACGTTCATTGAACCGCCTGCTGAGACTCGTTGGGAAACAGAACCGTGTGTCTGGAGCGAAATTCATACGAGTGGATCAACTCCGCCACGATCTGTTCGCCACTCACCTTGCCGCTGTTCAGTTTCGACACATAAACGGAAAGCCCATTGTTGTCCGGCTCCCGTCCAAGCAGCAGCCGATAGAGAAGGGCTACGTATTGCGCATTTCCAAGCCCAACTGGCCGATTTTCAGTCCTGAATTCAACCGAATGCAACAGCTTCGTCAGTGTCGGAAATATAGATGGATCCTTCTTCATCGCGACGACCTCGCGCCACTGTTCGGTCGGAGAGGGCATGCGATGCAAGATCAGACAATAGGCATATGCAACCTGGTTGGCGTGGTTGAAGGCAGACTTGTCGAACGCATCAAGCGAACAGGGGTGAAATGTACCGGTGCCCACAACGGCGGGCACCGACGTCTGGTCCGGCGGCGGCGGGGTCTTCGTCGAGACCGTCGGCGAACTGGTAACTGCATTGCCGTCTGCAATGATTTTCTTCACGGCATCATATGCCAGCTTTTGCCCGCTCGGTGCCCATAGCCCGTGGTCGCGCTTCTTCAGGCGGACAAGGCCCATGAAGGCCTCATAGCTTGGCGCCCAGTATGGCTCGTCGAGCAGTTCGTAGATATGGGCAGCCTGCAGTCCGTATAGAGATTGATATCTGCGCAGGAGTGTCATGGTCTCGACCAGACCTTCGGCCTGCTGTTTTTCCCCTCGTTGGCTGCCGCCACTGTGATTGAACTCTGTCAGCCAGATGGGTTGGCCGAATGTCGCCAGGAATTTGAATGCTTCCTCCGGGTCACCTTCGTAAAGATGCCAGACCGAAATATCCCATCTGATACCGTCCTGCAGCATGCGGGTGAATGCTGCACGGTGACCCCAGCCGGCAGTCCCCATGGCCTTTTTTATCGTCGGATCCACTGCGATGGTTGCATCCGATAGACCGCGCAGCACTGCGCTCGCCTTTGCCCAGCGCGGACTGAAATAGTCGGATGTCACGGTGCCGCCGGCAGGGCCCCAGGAGCAGTTGTATTGTATTCCGCTGTCTTGCATCTCGCAGGGCATCAAGATCGCATAGTTCTCCATCTCATTGCCAAGTTCCCAAATGCGGATGTCGTCCTTGAAGCGGGATACGAGCGTCGACGCGAGGCGATAGGCCTGCGCATAGAGGTCATCGACAGTTCCATTGTCGAGGTCGAGGTCGGGCGTGATTACAGGTAGGATTTGGACCCCGCGCTCCTTGCCCGCCTTGACCAGATCGGCAAGTCTGGCGGCGCTGTCGGCGCTCGAAATGTTGACCCGATATGACTTCATGCCGAGGTCGCGGACGTAGTCGAGCTGCTGTTCGATCGATATCCCGTGATAAGCGTTGAAGGGATGTCCATTTACCCCCCAGAGTAGGTCCGCTGCGCACGAGGCCGTCATACCCAGCAGACATGCCAGGATTGTCCATAGACGTCTGGTCGGGGCGACGGCCCGTCCAACGAGACTTGGTTGCGACGGATTGGTCGACCGCTGCATTAGCGCGAACTTGCTTGTCTTGCGCCAGATATCATGCGGCATCACTCCATTCGCTGAACTCTGCCTGAGATTCATCCGGGCACGACGATTGAGATCTGCCGCACCACTCAACCCAGTCTACCACCGCCGCGCCACGCGGAACCTCACACATTCGGCGTAGACACTCAGGATTTGCCACGCCATTCGGATGAAAGCTGCCCCGAAAATTGTTCCGGGCAGAACGACCGGCTACGTCCCAAAGGCCAAGATGACCCGGCCGTCTCGGTCATCCAAAGTCGCGGAGTTGAGACATAGCGCTGGTGACCAAAACCTGTCGCCCGGACGTGGTTCGCGATGACACGACATTGGACGATCAACGGCCGTTTTCTCGCGCAGCCGACCACCGGAGTTCAGCGGTACGCACGCGAGATCGTTTCGGCGCTGGATGCCTTGATCGTGGGCCAAGCTCCCTTGGCACGGGATCTGACCCTCGAGCTGCTGGTCCCGCCGGGGGCGCTTGACAATTTGCCCTTGGCCGCCATCCGTGTCCGGACTGTCGGCAGCTTCGGTGGGCATGCGTGGGAACAAGCCGTGCTTCCTGCCTACTCTCGCGGCGGCCTGCTCAGCCTCTGCAACACGGGCCCTCTGACTGTACGCCAGCAGGTTCTTTGCATTCACGACCTCAATACACGAGCATGCCCGCAGAGCTATTCACTTCCATTTCGGCTCCTTTACCGCACCTTAGTTCCCGCCTTGGGCAGGACCGCGCGTAAGGTTGCGACCGTGTCGCAGTACTCTGCGGTTGAACTGGCGCGCTATGGCGTGTGCCCGCCGGCAAAGGTCGAGGTTGTAAGCAACGGGCATGAACATGCGCTGCGATGGACCCCCGGTCACTCGGAACAAACACTGGCCGTTGCCGGTCCTAGGACAATCGTCGTACTTGGCAGTTCGATCCCGCACAAAAATGTCGGTCTGATCACCGGCATGCACCAACGACTTGCCGCTGCGGGGCTACAGGTTGTTGTGGTGGGTGCATCCACGTCCCGTGTCTTCGGCAGCACTGACAACAAGAAGTCGCCTAACATCATCTGGCTGGGGAGAAGGTCAGACGCTGAACTCGGCGCGCTTCTGAGCGATTGCTTGTGCCTCGCGTTCCCCTCTCTGGTTGAAGGTTTCGGACTACCGCCCCTCGAAGCCATGACGCTAGGATGTCCGGTGGTCATGTCGGATCGTGCCAGTCTGCCCGAAATCGGCGGGAATGCGGTTTTGTACGCATCGCCTTGCGATGAGAACGCATGGTTCGATTGTTTCATGCGCCTGGTCCACGAGGAAGGCCTAAGAACCAAATTGATCGCACGCGGTCGTGCGAGGGCGGCCCGATTTCAGTGGGCCGCGTCGGCTCAGCGATATTTGGAACTGATGGCCAGCGTGGATGGATTTCCAAAAGTGCCGCCGCCGCTTAGCAAAGCCGAATACTGTCTGAATTAGCAACTTGCCGCCCCATTCGGAACAACCGTTTTGGGACAGTATGGCGCGGCCTTGTCGGGGCCACGCCCAGGTGGTGTAGCTGCCGGGCTTGAATAGCGCGATAGCTTCCAACTGCTCCGACTAGATGTTCGCTTCGTGTGGCTTGCACCGGCCAGGCCTTCCGCTGACGGACGTCAGGCCGGGAGCCGCCACATTCGCACACGACCTGTACCACGCAATTCCGTTTCCGCGAGTGGATCGCAGGCAAAATTTGGTCCAAGCAGTTTGCGAGTTGCATCCGAAACACGGATTTCATCGGGCTCCGCTGACGTTTGAATACGTGCGGCGAGATTAACGGTCTCGCCCCACAGGTCATAGGCAAACCGTCTTTTGCCTATGACGCCCGCTACGATTGGTCCTGAGTGAATTCCAATCCTGAGTCTTAGCGGTTGTCCCGCGAAGCGCTCGAGCTTAACCGCCTTCCGCAGTTCAAGTGCATAGCGCGCAAGGGCTTCTGCATGATCGGATCGCGCGGCGGGCAGGCCAGCGACCACCATCACACAATCGCCGATTGTCTTGATCTTTTCGCAGCCGTATCGTTCCGAGAGCAGATCCGCCGCCTTGAAGAAGTAATTTAACATAGCGAGCGTCGTCTCGGCTCCGACGCTCCGCGCTCTTTCCGTAAAGCCGACGATGTCGGCAAAAAGCACACTCACCTCAGCGTGGTTGTCTGCAATTTGTTCGTCCGCTTTTAACCGCTCCGCGATCGACGCCGGAAGAATGTTGAGGAGTAGGTTTTCGGCGCGCTGGTATTCACGCGACAATCCCTCTTGGCTCTGCCTCAACGCCTCGTTCATCAATTGTAATTTTTCGTTGAGTTGGCGCTCCCTCTCTTGCAGGAGCGTCATTTCATAAGCCTTCTGTTGAAGCCGCTGTCTATTGTCGCGTTCGGCAGTGGCGTCAAGAAAGAGCAGCCATACGTAGGCATTGTCAGCAAAAAGATGAAGGTCCGCGACACGCCCGCTGGGCAGCTCGACCATGGCCATATGATATGGCAGCTCCGGGCAAGGCAGCAAACCCTCCATGAATTCAAGCTGCTCGGCAACAGGCCTACCAATGCGAAGTGATGAGAGTCCGTAATGTTTTACACTACCGCCCTTCGCAGCGATGCAAAGCTGGGCATCAATTTTCAGATATGCGACAGAGTGCTCGTTGTAGAAGAAATCGTAAATCCAGCTTCTGACTTCTCTTGGCAATCCATGCATGATCTATTTGGTGACCATCGAAGCAAGCTGACGAAATGCATCATCAACGTGTTCACCTGAAAGCGCACTTGTTAGATAGATTTGCCATCCTAGTTGCCTGAATTCGGCAATCTCACTATCCGAGATTGCCCACCGATCGGCCAGATCGGATTTGTTGAACAGCAATACAAACGGCATAGCGCCGAATTCGGCCTCGGCCCGCTCGCGCAGCGTGAGCGCCACGGCAAGAGTAGCAGCGCGGGTTCCATCGACGACAAGCACGAGCCCGCTCGCACCTCGCACATAGCTGACGCGGAATGAGCCGATATCGTCTTCGCCGGCCAAATCCCACAAAATCAGATCCACGGTTTTGTCCGGGAGTGCGACACTCTTCTTGTCGATTTTCACTCCCACCGTGGTCAAGTAGGTTTCTGAAAAGATGCTTTGCACAAATCTGCGAACCAGACTCGTCTTTCCGACAGCGAACCCGCCCAACATGCAGATCTTCTTTTGCAATATCCTGGGCTCCGCCTAGTGGAAGTTGACCGTAACCGAAACTCTGCGATTGGCGGAGCTCCCGGTTCTGCTATTCTCAGTCTCCGCCGGCTCAAAGGTGCCCGCGCCGCGAACCAAAAGCGATTCCGGAGCGACGCCGCGCTTCTTGAGAAGCGCACGAATTGTCTCGGCGCGGGCGGCGCTGATCGAAGCGTTGGCCGTCTCACGGCCCACGGCGTCCGAATGGCCAGTCAACATGAACTGTGCTGTTACGCCTGCCTTGCGGGCGTCCTTGGCCAATTCCTTCAACTGATTCGCCAATTTGTCGAGAACTGGTAGTTGCTCTGGCCCCGGTACAGCCTTGCCAGAATCGAAGAAAATGTCGACCGCTTGAATAGCCTCCCTCAAATGAGTGAGTTTCTGAGGGGTCACCTCGCGCAGCTCGGAAATTTCTAGAGAGAGTCCGTCCGCGGCCAGTTGTTGGGCGGCCACCCGCGCCCGATCTATCCAGGCGGCAGGAGCCTCACCCACGACAACGATGCGATCCTTGATGATCGAAAATCGTACTGAATCCGGCGGGACCAGCGACGCCATCAGCCGCTTCACCACGAACTTCGGATCAAGGCTCTGATAGAATTGCCACTGCGAATGAACGCGAGCCGGATCAACCCCTGTTCCGGACAGCAGAGCCTGCGGGTCGGCGGCCTGCGGATCTCTCAGGCCGGAAATGTAGAAATGTCCGCCCCTCGCAGTTTGTTGGGCGACGATGATCCCCGGTTGGGCCTCAAGTCGCGACACATAATGCTGCCAGTGCTCCGCCGCGCGTGCTTCGGGGCTCACGTCACGAACCTTGGAGATGTCGAATTCCGGTCCGCCTGCCGAAAGCTGTCGGGCCGCTGCGCGTGCCCGATCTATCCAGGTGTCGGGAGCCTCACCCTCGGCAACGATGCGATCGTTGACGATCGAAAGTCGAACCGATTTCGGTGGGGTCAGCGACTCCGTTAGCCGCTTCAGCACGAACTCCGGCTCAAGGCTCTGATAGAATTGCCACTGCGAATGAACGCGGGCGGGATCGACCTGCGTTCCGGACAACAGCGACTGCGGGTCGGCGGCAAGCGGGTCTCTCAGGCCGGCAATATAGAATTGGCCATCGCGCACCTTTTGTTCGGCAACGATGATGCCCGGCTGGGTACTCAGCCGGGACACATAGGCCTGCCAGTGCTCCGCCGCGCGTGCTTCGGGGCTCACGTCACGAACCTTGGAGATGTCGAATTCCGGTCCGCCTGCCGAAAGCTGTCGGGCCGCTGCGCGCGCCCGATCTATCCAGGTGTCGGGAGCCTCACCCTCGGCAACGATGCGATCATTGACGATCGAAAGTCGAACCGATTTCGGTGGGGCCAGCGACTCCGTTAGCCGCTTCAGCACGAACTCCGGCTCAAGGCTCTGATAGAATTGCCACTGCGAATGAACGCGAGCGGGATCGACCTGCGTTCCGGACAACAGCGACTGCGGGTCGGCGGCAAGCGGGTCTCTCAGGCCGGAAATGTAGAAATGTCCGCCCCTCGCAGTTTGTTGGGCGACGATGATCCCCGGTTGGGCCTCAAGTCGCGACACATAATGCTGCCAGTGCTCCGCCGCGCGTGCTTCGGGGCTCACGTCACGAACCTTGGAGATGTCGAATGCCGGTCCGCCTGCCGAAAGCTGTCGGGCCGCTGCGCGTGCCCGATCTATCCAGGTGTCGGGAGCCTCACCCTCGGCAACGATGCGATCGTTGACGATCGAAAGTCGAACCGATTTCGGTGGGGTCAGCGACGCCGTTAGCCGCTTCAGCACGAACTCCGGCTCAAGGCTCTGATAGAATTGCCACTGCGAATGAACGCGGGCGGGATCGACCTGCGTTCCGGACAACAGCGACTGCGGGTCGGCGGCAAGCGGGTCTCTCAGGCCGGCAATATAGAATTGGCCATCGCGCACCTTTTGTTCGGCAACGATGATGCCCGGCTGGGTACTCAGCCGCGACACATAGGCCTGCCAGCGCTGCCCGGATTGCCAGGAAAGAAGGAACCAACCGCCTGCCGGAATCAAAACCAGCAGGACTGCAGCCACCACCAGCCAAGGAAATCCCTGGTTAGAGTCCTCCTGCTTCAGTTCAACGCAGGTCTGCAACAGCGTCTCTACGCCGGCCAACTGCGAACTGTCGCCGTCAAACTCCTCTAAGGCCTGTGAGCATTCATCATGGATGCGAAGCAACACATCGCGAACTATTTCATGTAATTCCTCTGGGGGATTCCCCCGGATCACCGCAACCAAGGTCGCAAACGGTCCAACTTCCGACCAGAGACGAAGCTCCCCAAAACGGATAGTGTCCAGGCCGCTCTGCTCTTTCTCGTTAAATGAATCTTTTACAAAATCTTGAATTGCACTAAGCATCGAAGAAATGAGTTGCGGATCTTCGCTTGTAGCATTATCGGCAGTTACATGCGCTATCAAAAGCCCGGAATTTCGGTTAATGAGAAAGACATGTTCTACACGATAGACAAGTGAATGCTTAAGAACAACTTCTGAGAAGCTTGCGCCCGTTCTCCAAGCTTCAAATCTCCACTTGAGCCCATGCCAGGTAAATATATGTCTTAAAGTTTCATTCAGCGACTGAAAGGTCTGATCGATCTTTTCCCCGATCGACTTGCGAATTGCCGGCAGAAACACCGGGTATAATATATCCGTAAGCGTACGCGGGCTCTTCTGGATAGACCGTTGCACAGCCCTCTCGACAGCTGGCGCAAGGGCTTCGCCGAGTTGCGCATAAGGCGCCCGTGCGGCTGCACTGGGGAGAACACCCCCCACTGCAGACGCAAGCTGCTCAGGTTCGTCGAGCAGGTGCGTAACTCGTGAAAGCTCCGAAATTTCGCGGCCGACCAGCAACTGGCGCAGCGTTTCCATGCGAGGATCGGCGGTTGGAACTCCGTCGAAACGCGCGCGATAGTCCGGATCGACGTTCCGGGCAATTTCGACCAAAAGACTAGCCAGAGCCTCGCGATCAATCTCTGTATCGTTCGAAGCCGCTTGAGGAAGGCTGATTGGGTCGACGGTCGACGTCAAGTTCCGATCAACTCACTTTCCAGCTACGTTCCGAGTTGCTCTTGCTGCCGACGGGATCCTGATTCAGACATTTTGCAACCTCGACAAACAGGCCGGCCAAAAGATTTCGGTCGGTCTTGACGTTGCTGAGATCGGAAAACATTTTCTCCATTACCATCTGAATGGTTTCATTCTTTTGCTTGATTTCCTCACGCAGCGATTGATCGCTTCGATTTATCCGGTCCGCAACTTCGCGCTCAAGCTCGCTCAATTGATCCGACAACGCGCGCACCTGCTTTTCAAGCGCCTGGTTTTGCTCGCGAAGATTCCGGTCAATCTCCTTGTCGGCCTCGGCTCTTGCATCTTTTTCGTTCCGCAATTGCCCCGCAAGCGATTCAACCTGCTTCTTTGCATTTGACTCGTACATTTCAAGATTGCGCTTGGCCTCGGATTCGACATCCTTGAAGCGCTGCAAGAACCGTTCTTCAAGCTTGGAAAAACGGCGGTCATAGTCCTGCATCTGGTTGCCGAACAGCAGATCACGTATCTTGTCGACACCTACAGCGTCGCCGGGGCCTCCACTCTCGCGAGCCTGGGCCGCCATGAAGGCCAGCCCGTTTCCGTCTGCATTACCTATCAGATTTACGTCCGCTTTATTTGCTGAAGAAGCGGTATTCGAAGATTCCTTGGCCATCCTTATGCCCCTTCTTTTGAACAACTGCCACAGTGCGAAACTCAGAAACGAACAAGAATGTCAGCAAAATACCCGGCTCGCAAGCCGGAATCTTCTTGGCTTAAGCCAATTCGCGCGTCCCTTTTACATCTCGTGGACTAGCAGAAACTAAATGAGCTCCAACTGGTGTAGCTTTCGTATCTCTTATTATAGCGCCGTAGTCGGATAATCTAATCGGTGATTGGACGAAATCTACTATCGAAATGAGGCAATACAATATCAGGCTATAGCTGCTGGAGCGCAATTAAGTAGCACGGACTAATTAGAAATATCTAAATTAGTTAACGTGGCGGCGCACATACTGCCTCTCATCCGGCTGTATACTGCGACGATCGGCTTCCGATGCGGGCCCAACGGTAGAAGGAAGGTGTTCTTTCGCACGGAGAATGGCTGTTCGAGAGTGCAGCTCGGTATCGAGGCATTTCGGTCGATAGGAGGGGAGCACTAGTCCCGACAACTGCAGTCATTCACACCAAAGCTTCCGTGGGCCTGCTTTATTGCGCCCCGATTGCAAAGGACGTCAGTTTGCCATAGCTATTTCACTCGTACGGCGCCAGGGACCGCAGCTTGTGGTCATGGCGCCGCTTCCGGGGATCGACATGAGTATGCGGCGTGCTTGCTTTGACGTGCATCTGCGACAGCTGGCGCCCAAGCTCGGCAGCACCGATGCGAATGCTGCGCCAGGCTTCCAATGTCGGTACCACGACAGGAGCAAGCTTCCTTTGCAGCCAAATAGTGGCGTCGCGGCGGCTCGGAAGAACTCGCAGAAGACTGTTTGGACACAGCGTTCCTAACGACCGTTTCCTTTGCCAGGAATTCGCGGGCGATGTTCCGGGAGCCTTGTTCTACCTTCGAACCAGGCTCGGGTAAGACGGCGTGGCGTATAATCCCTTGGTTTCAATCGTGGTTCCTGCGCACAACGCGGAGGCAACGCTGGCGCGCGCACTCGATTGCCTTCTCGATCAGGAAATAATGGATTGGGAGGCGATCATCATCGACGACGCCTCCACCGACCGCACGTCCACGATCATCGCCGGTTATGTGGAGTGTGATGCCCGATTTCGGACATTGAGCTCTTGCGCGTATGGCGCCGCCGGCGCGCGCAATAGCGGGATTTCGACAGCGCGCGGCCATTGGCTGATGTTTCTGGATGCGGACGATTGGGTGGATGCCGGCTTCCTTGCGAAAATGCTGGCCGCGCTGAAAACCGCTCCCGACGCAGTGGCCGCCTATTGCGGTTCCCGGCGCGTGATGCCGGATGGCGAACTCACCCCGCCGAGCATCTCGACGGAGGTTGCGACCCAGCCCTTCGAAACATTCGCCCGCCGGTGTGCCATCCGAACTCACGCGCTGCTGGTCGATCGGGAGACAATTGTCGAGTTGGGCGGTTTCGATGTGTCGCTGCGCACCTGCGAGGACTGGGATCTGTGGCAGCGCCTCGCACGTCTAGGCAAAAATTGGGTGATGGTCGACGAGCCGCTCGCTTTCTATCGGGCCAGCCCCAACGCGCTCAGCCGCAATTCGGCGCAGATGCTGCTAGATGCGGAAATCGTGATCGCCCGCGGCTTTTCTCCTGATGCCAGAGTCAAACACCCGGCATCGGCTCATGCGGCTGGGGCGATCGAGGCGAACGGCGGCACCGCCTCCGAAGCACTCGCATGGTTCGCGTTGTGGAACGCCGCGTCGGATTGCGGCAGCGGCTCACGCTCGATCGAGCCGCAGTCACTGCGTGCGCTTCCGGCAGGACGCAAATGGGCGCGTGAGATCGCCATGGTGGTCTTCGATGGCCTAATGGTCGGAAGCCTGTCGGTGCCGGTACAATTGGCTGCCAGGTGGGACCGGTTCGGCGGCTCCGTCACCGAGTTGATCATCGAACTCGGCAAGGTCTGGGACAATCCTGTCGCGGGTCGCCGCGTCCAGTATCAGCTTGAGCAAATGCTTCTCGACTTCGATGACCTTGCCGCGCCGCGCAGGCTGGCGCGGACACTTGGAATTCGCGTCGACGCTCGAAATCCGGCCGCGATCGAACTTCCGAAGGGAATCGATCAAATCTATGCCTACCTGATGACGGATGGCCAGATCGAGGCTGTCGTGCAATTCGGCGTACTTGGGACAGTGACAAGGGATCATTGGATTGAATTGATCCAGAATGTCGTGCCCCGTGAGCGGCTTGACCGCCGGTCCGATCCAGGCAGTCACTTCGGCAAACTCGCCCAATTGGCCGAGGAAGCGCGGGAGCTGGTTCGGTCGAGCGCCGAACCTGCGGGGCCTCCCGCGGCGCCGCGCCGCGCACGGGCCAGGCACGACAAGGATCGTACGTCGTTCTGGAATGGCTATTTCGCGACCGAGGACCCCTGGAACTACGGTTCGCCCTATGAGCAGGAAAAATATCAGCGGCAGCTCGAAATTCTGCCTGCCGGTCCCATCGGACGGGCGCTTGAGCTGGCCTGCGCGGAGGGCCATTTCACGCGGCAGCTGGCGCCGCGAGTGGGCCATTTGACCGCAACCGACATATCCGCCATAGCCGTCGAACGGGCCCGCGCGCGATGCGGCGATCAGCCGAATGTCGAGTTCGGCGTACTGGATTTCTCTGCCGACACGCTGCCGGGTGAGATGGATCTGATCGTCTGTTCGGAAGTGCTCTACTATCTGGACGATCTCGCCGAGTTGCGGCGCATTGTCAAAAAATTCGTTGAGGCGTTGGCGCCTGGCGGCAGTTTCATCAGCGCACACGCATTCGTGCTGCGTGACAATGTTGAAAGGACGGGCTTCGACTGGAACACATTCGGTGCGCAAGCGATCTCGGAGACGCTAGCAGCGACCGAAGGTCTCGTCCTGGAACAATCGATCCAGACCGAGCTCTATCGTATAGACCGCTTCCGCCGCCTGTCACCGGGCGACGTGGCTACGGAACCGATGATTGATCATGTGCCAATCCGCGCGCCCATCGGAATCGAGGTCGCGCGAAATATCGTCTGGGGCGGGGCGCGGGCCTTGCGCCGCGACGTCGCGCGTAGCGAGCGGCGGCAGCGTATCCCTGTCCTCATGTATCACAGCGTCGCCGACGATGGTCCGGCCGCGCTCACCCGTTTTCGGCTCACGCCCGCCGCATTCGCCAGCCAGATGGCGTGGCTGCGCGCCAATGGCTTTCACGCGATTGGGTCCGAGCAGCTGGAAGGGTCCATCGCCAACCGTCATCCTCTCGTTGGCCGCCCGGTGCTCATCACCTTCGATGACGGCTTCCAGAACTTTGCCGACCATGCCTGGCCGACCTTGCGCGCGAACGACCTGACCGCGGAAGTGTTCCTGGTGACGGACTTGGTGGGTGAAAGTGCACTGTGGGACGCCGACAGCGGTTCGCCGACGCGGCTTATGGACGCCGGGACGGTGCGACGCCTCTCCGCCGAAGGTGCTTTCTTCGGAAGCCATCTGGCGACGCATCGCGCGGTCGATGGTCTGTCGAGCTCTGACTTGGCCGCCGAGCTCCTGCGATCTCGTATGTTCATCGAACGGTGGACCGGTCGGCCAACCACGGCGTTCGCGGCACCCTTCTCTGTCACCGACCGACGGCTTGGCCGGCTGGCCAAGGAGTGCGGCTATCGAATCGGCTTCGGCCGCAAACACGGGCCGGCGGGCCTCGATGGCGATCCCATCGACCTTCCGCGCATCGAGATTCGCGGAGATCGCTCACTCGATGACTTTGTTGCCATTGTCGAGGCCGTGCTCGAAGAGCGGTGAACTTGTCAGTTCATTATTAGGCGACTTGGGACACGGCTGACATCAGCTCCTGCGGGTTTGGCGCCCCAAACATGTATCGCCCACCGTCTGGAACCTCCGTGAAGCTCCAGCGCACGATCCCCTGCCGGTCCAGCAGGAACTGACCGACCAGTTGTCCGTGTCCGGTTGCCATCATCTGCTCGTCGGCTTGGGTTATTTCGTAAGGGTCCTTCTTGTCGAGGATTTCGCCGGCGGCAAGAGGATCCATAGGACCGGGCAACTCGCTCGGTATGTCGACCCGCATATCCTTTACCGCTGCCATCGAGACCTTGTACGGCCAGTTCGTCTCGTTTTGGGTGAATTCGAGATTGGGCAGTCCAAAAGCACGATGTGAAGCGCGTTCAGGGTCGGAGGCCGCGAGCAGATTCGGTATCGGGTGGTAGCGGAAATAGAGACGCGCTCGTTCGATCGGCGTGTTGACCACCGTCAGGCTCTCCACGCCCTTTTCGCGCAGTTCCGGATCAAACCGCGCCTGGGCGGCGATATGGCGCCGGCAAAATGCACAATGCAGACCTCGAAACAGGCCGACCAGCACCGGTTTTTGTCCGCGAAAGTCGTCAAGCGCAATCTTGCCTTCCTGGGTAATGGCGTCGAGAACCAAGTTCGGCGCACGGTCGCCCGGCTGAAGCGGTACCAAGTCACCACGCGCGGACATTTCCAACCTCCAACCCGGCTAGTCGAGAAAAGGCAGCACCACAAGCGCTTCCGGGTCGAGCCCGTGCTGGGCGCATATTCCCTGCGCCAGGGAAAAGTAGCGTTCGGCCTCGGCCAGATTGTCGAGGTCAAGATTAAGCGTTGCGAGCCCATCATAGCACGGAAACAGCAGTTGGGGCTCGCCCGTTTCGCGGGCTACGTCGAGTGCTTCGTGGAACAAGCCAACCGCCAGTTCCGGACGGCCGTTGCACTGGTGGATCTGCCCAAGCACGATCAACGGCACCGGCAGGTGCTCGCGCTGGTCGAGCGCCCGGTCGATCTCGATCGCCTTCTCGGCAGCAGGCACGCCCTCCGTTGGACAGCGATCCGTGAAAGTACAACAAGCGACCGCCAGATTGGCGAGGAGGCGCGCCTGGAAACCCAAATCACCAATATGGCGGGCCACTTCAAGACCGCGCCGACAGACCTCCATCGCCTGTGCCGGATCGATGGTCGTGTAAAGCACGCCGAGATTGGTGTAGCCGCGGCACGCCGCGCCCAGTAGACCGGCGGCTTCGGCCAATTCAATGCTACGCTCAACCTGACGCACGGCTTCACGGTTTTGCCCAAGGCGAGCCAGCGCAACAGCCTTGGTATTAAGTGCCTCGGCGGTCACGAGAGTGGCATCGCACCCTACCTCGGAGACATGCTCCGTTGTCAGAGGACGTACGCAATCCAGCGCCGCGTCTGCCCATTTTGCGGCGAGAGCGTGATCTCCGCTACGGAACGCCTGTCGGCCACGTTCTTGCCAGAGATGTGCCTGCTCGATCGGGGCGTCCGCTCCATCGAGGAGCGCTGCCGCTTCGGCATAGCGGGATTCTGCGTTGTCCCGCTTGCCGACGTCCCAGAGCAGCCGACCGATCTTGCATAAAACGCGCGCCGAAGCGACACGGTCGGCTGACTCACGGTATGCTTGCAACACCGTCTCGTAGTGGTGGTGGGCGATCTTGCGGCGGCCTGCCGGACCGCTCAAATCGGCAATGCGCTCTGCAATTGCCAGTTTGAGCGGTGTTTGCCCGATCGCGGCCAACGCAGCCAGTGCTCGCTCGTAGAAACGGAGGGCGTCGTCGTTGGCGTATATCATGCGAGCGCGATCGCCCGCGGCCTGCAGGTAATGCGCGCCCCTCTCTCGCTCGGCGCTCTGTGCGAAATGATGACCGAGCACGGTCAAATCCTCGAGCCGTTCCGGCTTGTCGCCGAACAGTTGCTCCAAGGCAGCACCGACCCGCCCGTGGATGTCGGTCCGGCGTTGCAGGAGCAGATTCTGGTAGATCACGTCCTGCAGCAAGGTTTGCGTAAAGCGGTAGCTCTGCGACGAGACCGAGCCTGATCCAGCAACTTCCTCGATGATTTCCGCATCGCAAAGCAGTTCGCAGCCGGCTTCTAGCCGGTCGGGATCGGCTGTCACGGTTTTCAGAAGTGTGGCATCGAAGCGCGAGCCGATTACCGCGGCTTCCTGGGCCAACCGGCGTACCTCTTGGGGCAGCCGGTCGACGCGAGCAAGCAACATTGCCTGGATAGTGGCGGGAATGTCGGTTGCGACTTCGCCTGCCACAGTCCGCCATCGCTGGCCCTCGCGCATCAGTACACCGCGATCGATTAGGCCGCGAACGATCTCCTCTACAAAAAGGGGGTTGCCGCCCGCGCGCTCGAGGATCTGGTCGAGAAGCCCGCCTGCGGCGTTTACCCAGCTCTCGCCGAAAAGCGCCGCGAGCAGGTTGCGTCCGTCATCATTGTTGAGCGGCGGAAGCCTGAGCGCTGTGTGACTGACCCGACTTGAATCGAGCTGGCCGTTGTCCGGCGCCGGACGATGCGTGACCAGCAACATCAACCGCGTGCGTTCCAACCTGTCCATCACGAAACGCAGTGCCTCAAGCGACACGGCGTCGGCCCAGTGCAGGTCTTCGACGACAATCAACAGCGGCGACAACGCAAGCCGCCGTTCGATGATTGTGCGGACTGCGTAGAGAATTTGCCGCCGCAGCTGCTCGGGCTCGACATGCTGCAAGGTGGCATCGGGGTCGCCAAGGCCGAGCACGTGGTAGAGCAAAGGCATCAGCCGCTCCGCCTCCTCGCCCTGCAGGCCAAGATCGGTAAGCATGCCCGAGAGCTTCCCCCGCACCTCGTCCCCACTGTCGTTTTGCATCATCCCGGCAGCGCTGCGCACCACTGCGCCCAAGGCGCCAAATGATTGTTCGCCCAGCGGTGAGCAAGTGGCTAGCCGCACGGCGACGTTGCGAAAACGATCCTCGTCGCCGACGCGGGCGACGAACTCCTTCACCAGCCGCGATTTGCCGATACCTGCTTCTCCGACGAGGCGGACAAGTTGGGCCGAGCCGCTGCACGCCTGGTCAAGGCTCGCCATCATTCTATTGAGCTCCGCACCACGACCTATTATCGGCGCACTGAGGCCGAGCGCCTCGAGCCCTCGCGCGGCACGAGGCGCCGCAAGCGGTGCATCCAGTCGATGGACGAGCACACTGCCGGCCTTGCCGCGAAACACGACATCACCCAGCGACTCGTAAGAGAAGGCATGCCGGGTCAGCCTGTGAGTGAGCTCGCCTACCAGCACCTCACCCGGTGCGGCCAGTGATTGCAGGCGTTGCGCCGTATTCACTGTGTCGCCGGTCACCGAATAGGATTTGGCGGTGCCGATGCCCAATCCACCGGTAACGACGGGACCAGTGTTTATGCCGATGTGGAGTAACAGAGGCGAGCCGGAGTGGAAGGTGCTTTCGCCGAGCCGCGCCGTCCGGGCGATCATGTCGAGAGCGGCGCGAAGCGCACGTTCCGGATCGTCCTCATGCGCAACCGGCGCACCGAACAAGGCGAGCAGTGCATCGCCGATGAATTTGTCGACGAAACCACCGAAGTTTCGCACGGCCGCCGTCCATTCCTTGAACAGTTCGTTCTGCAGCGCTTGCGTGACCTCGGGGTCAAGCTGCTCGCTGAGTGTCGTGAAGCCGCAAAGGTCAGCGAACAGAACTGTTACCGTCCGGCGATCGGCGTCGGAGACGGGATGCAGGCCATCTTCGCTTTCGATGTTCGGGAGCAGCGACGGAGTTCGAGAAGGCGGCACAACGGTCCGGCTTGGTGTGAGAGTAGGCCGTTCGACGGTTTTTGCGGGCGCACCGACGTTTGCCCCGCATTTCGGACAGAACTCGAAATCAGGTGCGCAGGGGTAGCCGCAACTGGCGCATGGCACGGGCTGGCGCCTACCACACCTCGGACAGAAAGCGTAACCGCCCTCAACCTCGAAACCGCAGCCCGAGCAGTCCATAGGACATGACCTCACTAGGGGCCGTGCCGGCGTGATCTCGCTACGCACTTCACGGCCAGGGTATTTCACAAGGATGAACCGATAACCGTCGACCAGCAAGCGGCAGCACAAATGGACATCGAGCGATCAGTGTGGGTGGGGTGGCAGAGCGCTGCCGATCGAAGCGGAAGCCGTAGTCGAAATCCCGAAGGCATCAACGTCAAGGAAGCGGCCGGATCAGACGCCAGAGGCTCACTCATAGATTGCCATCGCTTGCGGTGCGGACCAGAAAATCAACCTGACGTAAAGCTCAGCTCGCCTTGATCTCTGCCTGGCCGATCTTGCGCCATCGGGCGTTTTCGCGAACCAGTTTCAAGTCGTCGGTCGTCTCGGCAAATGTCCGCGAACGGTATTGCCGGAGCAGGTCCGGGAAGAGCGCCCCTTCCGGCAGTCCGGCAAGCTGCTCGCGGACCGAGATCTTTTCATCGATGACCCGCATGCCCCAGGCATTTTCCCGAACCTGCAACTCCGCAGCCAGATCGCGCTCTTCCGGCGCGTTCTCATCTAGCGCAGCCAGCAGGATTGAGTGGAAAAGCGCTACGTAACCAATCTGCCTCAGGCCGCCCACAACCCGCACGCGCGGCAATATGGCAAGGACGAGGAACATCAGGAACAAGTTTGGCAGCAGCACGCCGTCCAGCAGCGCCCGCCTGAGGTGCGGCCGCTCGAACGGGATGGAAAGACCGTTCGGCCTGTCAGGCTCGATCAGGTGCCCGTTCTCGAGGGCAAGCTTGCGCACGCGCTCCTCGCGGATGCCCCAGAAATAGGCCGTGGCATTGGGCAGGAATCTGCCAAACGGGCTCGATGCGGCCGCTTGCAAGGCACATTCGAGACGCTGGCGCCTTGCGGGCTCGATGAGCAGCCTGGAAAGAAGGCTGCCATCATGTTCTAGATGCCGCGCCACGACAGAAGCGGCGAGCCGATCATCGATGAAAACCGGCAGGGCCATGCCGGAACGATCCCAATCGGCGACCAGATCCTCGTTGAGGGCTGTAAGGGCATCGGCGGCGGTTCCAAACACCTTGTCCTGGCTGGCAAGTAGTGTGCCCAGCCAGCGGCTGGCATCCGTTTCGTCGCCCACCGCTTCGAGCGCGCGCTTGTTGAGGGTGACGGGACCGGCCGCGCAGGCGCTTTTGCGGCACAGTTTGTGGCGCCCCATGCCAAACAGGTTGACCTTGTCGTCACCGACATCGAGCCATCCCGGTCCCTCCCGGCCAATTGTCTCCATGGTCATCGTCGTTCCCATGAAGCCGAAGAAGGCCGACAGCCCGTTTTCGACCGCGCCGAGCCAGGCAAGCAGGAGGGCATCGAAGGTGATCCGGTCCATCAGAAGCAGGCAGTGCAGGCCGGACTGAATCACCGGTCTGTGCTCGAATTCATCGAGGGCCTTGCCGATCTCTTCAGGCTGCATGATCACCGCAAGGCGCTGATGCAGGACTTCGCGCAGGATCGAGCGGGCAGCAATCGCCGGGCCCGATGCAGGCCTTGCCACCGGCCGCCACAGATGGCGGGCATAATCGGAAACCGGCGCATTCCAGTTCTGCTCGATGTCACGCACGACTTCCGGGCAAAGCAGCGACAGCACAGCCAGAATTTCCACCGGAGGCGCAGGGGTTGGGTCGGCGGTCATTGGTCCGGTCTAGCCGCTTGCGGTGCAAACGCCAAGTGAGACCAGACTTGCCGGATGCGGCCGCCCACACATAGATCATCAACTAAACAGCGGATCTCAGAACCGCAGCCGCGCCATGCTCAGAAGATCGTGGTATTGCCCGTCGGTAAAACCGGCCTTCACATGCCGGCCTTCGACCTCGAAGCCGTGGCTTGTATAGAGACGGATGGCCGGTTCATTGTCGGCATAGACGGTCAACTCGACCCGCTTCAGGGCGCGCCAGTTGTCGGCCACGTCAAGCAGTGCGCCAAGTATGGCAGAGCCGATGCCCTTGCCGACAAAGGCATCGTCAAGGCCGATATTGATCTCGCCGATATGCGAACGGCGCGGCGAACCCTGCACGACCAGGCTGCCATGGCCGACGACCTTGCCGTCCAATTCCGCAACGATCCAGGTGGTTTCCTGTCCGGACTTGGCGATGCGCCGCTCCACCTGCTCCACCATCTCGAAAGGCATCCTCAGCGTGCCCCAGCGGAAGCCCGGCATGTTGAAGATAGCGCAAAGCGCCTCCGCATCGCTTGGCCGGACGGCCCGGAGCTGAGGCTGGATCTCTTGGGATGGCGAGGTCGTGCTGGTCATGGCGCTCCCGGCGAAGGCATCGGTCCGGCACGATGCACCGGACGTCACCTAAAAATCCAGCCGTCCGTCCAACTTATGATGCCGATTGCGGGCTGAAAGCCCCGGAGGCGGCGTAGAGTTTGAAGGCGCCGCTGATGCCGATCCAGCCGAAAAGGGCGAGCCAGCACAATGTCCCGGTCGCCGTCCAGTCGATCCGGTGCACCGCAGCGTCGGTGATGACGATGCCAAGGATGGCAAGCAGGCCAACCAGAAACTGCGCCAGGGCGAGCACCAGCAGTTCCTCGCGCGGCGTGCTTCTCCAGACGAGATACACACCGCCCGCACCGGCGAGGAAGATGGCGCTGTAGAGCTGAGCGTGAAAGGCATCGATCGGCCATGGCCAGAAGCTGCTAGATGTCAGGGGCAACAGCAACAGGCCGACGCCATAGAGCCCGAGGATCGCCGATTCTACCGGCATGTAGCCGCGCCATGCAGCGTTTAAGATCACGCCTTCTGCGGAAGGGCGGCCCCTGTTCCGCCACAGGAACAGCCCGGATACCGCGACCGAAGCAAGATAGACCAAAAACCAGAGCCAGGGCGCTTTGCGCTCGAAGTTGAAATAGTCGAGATTAATGAACGAAGCCACCGACACGATGACGGTGAAGATGAAGGCCATGACGAGCACGAGCCTGCCGGGCGACCAGCGATTCCAGACCAGCAGCGCCGCCATCACGACCATTTCGGCGGTGTAGAAGCCGCCGAGGAAGCGGGCATTGAACGGCGTGACGGCCCAAGGCCAGCGCGGCTTGACCAGCACCGGCGCGAAAAACAGGCCGGCGCCTACGATGAGGACGATGATGACCCCCACTGAAAAAAGGCGCAGCGCCGCGGGAAACGGCGGGTTGTCGGATGTCGGCATGGGAGAAAATCCCAAGGATGAATGCCTCATGGACCCATCATAGTGCCGCTTGCGGCCGGTGAAAATCCGCCGGATGGAAATTGAACCGCCACCAGGCTTGTCCATTCGAATGGCCGTACGGTTCGTTTCGGAGTAAGATGGACTGCCCGGACGGAAGACCGGTCCGGTCAACACGCCTCCGGGGCGCATTTTCCGGAGCCTGCACGATGAACGAAGCTCAGGATCTGTTCTCGCTTCTACGGCAATCGACCGATGTCGATCCGCAGGCAATCGACGCGATCAAGCGAACCATCGCGGAGGCCAAGGACCGCGACCTTTGCCGCATCAATGTGCCAGCCTTCGCCAGCAAGCATGGCCTCGACGAGGAACGCGCCATAAGCGCCTTTCTCCATGCGGCACGGGTGGGCATCTTCGACATTTCCTGGAATGTTCTGTGCCCCGGCTGTGGCGGCGTGCTCGACACCAACGCCACGCTGAAAACCCTCCAGAAGGATGAATACACCTGCGCGCTATGTTCCGAGGGCTATTCGCCGACCCTGGACGAGATGGTCGAGGTGACATTCACCGTCAGCCCCCGCGTGCGCAGGATTGCCGCCCACAATCCACACGAATTGCCGTTGATGGAATATTTCCGCCAGATCTACTGGGCGTCCGGCGTCGATCTGCCGGAAGAGGATTTCGCGAAGAAGATGGAAGCATTCTCGCTGGAGGATATCGAGCTTGCCCCCGGTGAAAAGGCGGTTCTGCCCATACAGCTTCCGTCCGAATTCGTCATCGTCTTCGAGCCCGTCACCCATTCAGTGCAGTTCATCGACGGGAAAGGCGAACCAACAAAAGAGCGCCGAAGCCTCTCTTTGGTCTTCGACCGCGACCATGTCCAGAACCAGACGCTGGAGATGCAGCCCGGCCCGTTGCGCATTTCGCTGGAGAACAGGACCGACACCCGCGTGCTGCCGACGGTCTTCATCGCCGGCCAGGAATTGCATGATTTCCTGGGCAAACGCCGGCCCTTCCTGACCGCCAAGCGCCTGCTCACCAACCAGACGTTCCGCGATCTCTATCGCACGGATACGCTCGACATCAACCAGCGCCTGAAAATCACCAGCCTGACCTTCCTGTTCACCGACCTGCGCGGATCGACCGAGCTTTACGAGCGGGTGGGCGATCTTTCAGCCTTCGATCTCGTGCGCGAGCATTTCCAGGTTCTGCACGAGATCGTCGCGGCGGAGGCTGGCGCCGTGGTGAAGACGATCGGTGATGCGGTGATGGCGACCTTCGCGACGCCTGATCGTGCGATTGCTGCGGCCCTCAGGATGCGCGATGCCATGCGTGAGCTCAACGACAAGAGCGGGCGCGAGGATCTGCTGCTCAAGATCGGAGTCCATGCCGGCCCCTGCATCGCCGTGTCCATGAACGAGCGGCAGGACTATTTCGGCCAAACGGTCAACATTGCTTCGCGGGTCCAGAACCTTGCCAACGCACAGGCGATCTTTGCCACGCGTGCGGTGGTGGACGACAATCTCACCGCCGAACTGCTGCACAGGAACGCGCTGACACCCGTGCCCCACGAGGTCTCGCTGCGCGGCATTGAGCGGGAGATCGCAGTCTATACGATCCCCTGAAGACTTGGCCCCTGAAGACTTGGCCTCTAAAGATTTAGCCCCTGAAGATTTGGGTCGTCTCGGCCCCTCAGACGCGCCTGCAGAGGAAATAACGATCGGCGGGCTCCGAAGTCGGCGGCGGGAGGCGTTGCAGCAGCGGGTGATCGAGCGGCGTGCCACTGACCGCGAAGCCGCCGACGCGAAGCAGGCGCGCAATCAGATCGGGAAGCCAGGTAGCGGTCACTGCATCGCGATCGTCATAGCCGGTGCCGATGTCGGCATGAACAAGAGCGGCGTCGATGCCAATGAACTTGCGGGCCGTCTCGCGTATTTCGCCCAGCACGAGGTTTTCAGCTTCGGGAATTGAGCTGGCGTGTGCGCCAACTTCGCGGTCGAACACCACGATCCGGCGCCCGGGCAGGCGCTCGCGCAGATGGTGGAACGTCCGGCCATTGCCGAGGCCGAGCTCGAGCACAAGCCCTTCCATCCTGGCCACCTCGGGGCAGATTTGATTGAGAATGTCGCGCTGTGCGGTCATCCTGCTGATGAAATTATCAAGGCGACTCATATGCGATTTTATGTCCTGAACCAGCAGCCCCGATCGAGGCTTGCCGCATATAGAGGCGAATGACAAACCCTGCAATAACCCAACCGGCCGCCGACAAGCGTCATACCGGGTGGAGTCGTCGGCAGGGCCGCGCGGCGGAACAGCGATCTCACTTGTAGGGATCTGCGGCGTCCCGCAAGCCGTCGCCGAGGAAGTTGAACGCCATGATGACGAGAATGACCGGGAGCATCGGCAAAAGCAGCCATGGATAGAAAGCGATGACGCTGACGCTGCGCGCCTCGGTGAGCAGGATGCCCCAGCTGGTTATCGGCGCCCTCAGGCCGAGCCCGAGGAAGCTCAGCGCCGTCTCACCCAGGATCATGCCGGGTATGGAGATCGTCGCCGTCGCGATCAGATGCGACATGAAGCCGGGAATGAGGTGCCGCCCGATGATGCGGCTGCTCTTGGCGCCCATCAATTGGGCGGCCAGAACGTAATCCTCCTCGCGCAAGGCTAAAAGCTTTGAACGCACGGCCCGCGCCAGTCCGGTCCAGTCGAGCAGCCCGAGGATGACGGTGATGCCGAAATAGATCAGGATCGGACTCCAGGTTATCGGCATGATCGCCGCCAGAGCCAGCCATAGCGGAATGCTGGGGATCGATTGCAGAACTTCGATTATCCGTTGAACGATCAGGTCGAAGATACCGCCGTGATAGCCGGCCAGTCCGCCGATGACAATGCCGAGCAGGAAGCTGAAACTGATACCGACGAGGCCGATTGTCAGTGAAATGCGTGCGCCATAGATGATGCGCGAGAGCACATCGCGCCCCAACCTGTCAGTGCCGGCTAGAAAGAGCTGGCCGTTTTCGGCGGGGCAGACAAAATGCCTGTCACCTTCGATCAAGCCCCAGAACTGATAACTGTCGCCCTTGCAGAAGAAACGGATCCGCTGAACATCATCCTTTTTCTCGATGTAGTTCCGCTTGAGCGTGTCCATATCCAGCGTCATCTGGCGGCCATAGACGAACGGACCGACGAATTGGCCGTCGTGGAACAGGTGCACCCGCTGCGGCGGCGAATAGATGTAGTCCATGTTGCGCGTGTGCAGATTGTAGGGCGCCAGGAATTCGCAGATGAGTATCCCGAAATAAAGCGCTGCCAGGAATATGCCTGATATAACGGCAACCCGGTGCTTCCGAAATTTCCACCACATCAGCCGCAACTGCGACGCCTGAAAGACCTTCGACTGCTCCGGCGTCATCGCCTCGACCGACTGCAGGTCAAAGGGCGCGGTGGAAACGTAGTGCTGCAGTGGAGCACCCGGAGCGGGCAGGGGCGAATGCGTGTTCATTTGGTGCTGCCGCCCTGCAAACGAATTCGTGGATCAAGCAGCGCCAGCGCCAGGTCGGAAATCAGGACACCGATGACTGTCAGAAAGGCCAGGAACATCAGAAACGACCCTGCCAGATACATATCCTGGCTCTGCAGCGCCTTGATCAGCATCGGCCCGGTCGTTTCCAAAGACAGTACGATCGCCGTGATTTCGGCGCCGGAGATGATGGCCGGCAGGATAGAACCGATATCGGAAATGAAGAAATTGAGCGCCATGCGCAGCGGATATTTGACCAGCGCCTTGAACGGATGAAGTCCTTTGGCGCGCGCGGTCACGACATATTGCTTGTGTAGCTCGTCGAGAAGATTGGCGCGCAGCCGCCGGATCATGCTTGCCGTGCCTCCGGTGCCGATGATCAAGACCGGAATCCAGAGATGGGCGAGGATCGACTTCGCCTTGGCCCAGCTCATCGGCTCGCCGAGATATTGCTGGTCCATGAGATGGCCGATGGATGTGCCGAACCAGATGTTGGCGAAATACATCAGGATCAGCGCCAGCATGAAGTTCGGAATGGCAAGGCCGAGAAGGCCGAAGAAAGTCAGGCCGTAGTCGCCCCAGCTGTATTGATGCGTGGCGGAGTACATGCCGATCGGAAAGGCGATGAGCCAGGTGAAGATGATCGTGACGAAGGAAACCAGCACCGTCAGCCACATTCGGTCCCCGACGACGTCGCGAACCGGCAGCTCATATTCAAAGGAATAGCCGAAATCGCCGTGCAGCATCCCGCCGACCCAGTAGAAGTAGCGAATGACCGGCGGCTGGTCGAAACCATATTCCTCGCGCATCATCTCGATACGATCGGAATCCACCGCTTCGCCCTGAGCCCGAAGCTCGGCGACATAACTGTCGAAATAATCGCCTGGTGGAAGTTCGATGATGGTGAACACCAGTGCCGATATGACCAGCAGTGTTGGAACCATCACGGCGATGCGCCAGACAAAATATCGAAGCACGCTCAGGTGTCTCCAAGCCAGAATGTATCCGGCATGTAGACACCGAAATAGGCGGTCGGATCGTAGCCGTAGAGCGCCTTGTCAGGCAGATTGCGCAGCCGTGAGGACACCAGAACCGGCTGGTGCGTTCCGTTCACCGTGCCGATCGAGAACACCTGATCGGTGTAGATCGACAGCATCGAACTCCAGATTTCGGCGCGCTCCGTGGATTCGGTCGATGCGTTCCAGCGCTTGAGTAAAGCCATCAACTCGATCACTTCAGGAAGATCGGGCGCCTCACCCATCTTGCCGTGAGATAAGTAGTAAGCGCCCCAGAGCGGCCATTGCAGTTGGTCGTCGATGGTGGGGGCCAGCTGGTACGGGTTCATGTCGGCGGTCGGCACGCCATTGTCGATGCCCGACCACATCGACATCATGATCTGGCCGCCAAGCGCGCGGCTGCGGAAGATATCGCGCTGCGAAGTCCGGATGAACAGGGCGATCCCGATCTTGCGCCAGTGATCGGTGATGAGTTCGAGTGCGTCGGTTTCCAGCGTGCTTTCGCCGGCCGTCTCCACGATGATCTGCGCAGGGCGTCCATCGGGAAGTATCCGCAGGCCGTCATCGTCACGCGTCTGAAGCCCGACCTCGTCAAGCAGGGCATTGGCCTGGTCGGGATCGTGGGCAACCCAGGCTTTCGCGAATTCCGGCCGATAGAGCGGGCTCTCCGGCAGGACCGTATCGGCACTTTCCTGCGCCAATCCGTAGAACACAGCCATATTGATCTCGCGCCTGTCTACGGCGAGCGAAAGGGCGCGGCGCACGCGCACGTCACGAAGAAGGCCACGCCACACCTGGTCGGAACAATTCAGATTGGGCAGCAGCGCCAGCCGCGAACCCTGTGTGCGTTTCCACAGATGCATCTTCACCGGGTAGCGCTTCTCCGCGTCCTTAAGGAAGGAGTAATCGCTGAAGTCGATCCCCATGCATTGCAGGTCGCTCTCGCCCGCACCGGTCTTGGCGGAGATGATCGCCGACGAGCTGACATTCATGACGATCCGGTCGACATAGGGCAGTTGCCGGCCATTCTCATCCATTCGATGAAAGAACGGATTGCGCTCGAAGACGAACTGCTCGGCCGGCGGCTTGGTCCGGTTCTGCCAGGGATCGAGCGTCGGCAGTTCCGGGTTCTCCGGGCGATACTGCCGCGACATGCGGATATGCAGGAGTGTCCATTTCTTGGCCCGGTTCTCCTTCATTAGGCCGGCGAGCCGGAATGGATCCTGGTATTTCTTGTGGAACTGCTTGAGATAGGTGGCCGGCAGAACAAGCGATAGCGGCGAAGCAGCAGCGAGCTTGGGCAGGAAGTCGGGATTGGGCGCATCCCAACTATAGCGGACCGTCAACGGATCGACGATCTCGAAGCGTGGCGGCTTGCCGTCCGCCAATAGGGTCGGGGCAAGCCCGCCTTGCGAAAGCTCATCGTTCAGCCAGACATCTTCCCAGCAATAGCGAAAATCCTCCGGCGTCAGCAGGCTACCGTCAGACCATTTATGCCCTTCCCGAATCTTGAAAGTGAAGACGCGATCATCTGCTACGTCGAAACTTTCGAGAATGTCGGCTTGCAAGTTAAGCTTTTCGTCATAGCCGACCAGGCGAGCATACCCGTAGATCGTCATCATCCGGATATCTTTCTGGCTGCCGATGATCGTGCGCAGTGTGCCGCCATACTGGCCGGGCTGCCGGCCCATCGCGGCGAGGTTCAACGCGCGCGGGCTCTTGGGCAAGCGTTCGGCGAGCGCCGGCAGCGCCTTGGCCTTCAGCTGCGGCTGAAGAAATTCCGGCTCCAGATCGCCGGCACGCGACGTGCCCGGCAGAAATGCCGAAGCCACGAGTCCAAGGACGGTGCGCCGGCTGATCAATGGCGTAACTCGCCGACATCGGCCGTACGCCGGGCCAGCACGAGGTGGCCGCCGCCGAGGTCGAGCGACGACAGCATATCCTCGTTGCCTTCCTCTCGGAACTGCGGTCCCCATGCGCTGCTGTCGGAAGCGCCGCCGAGCTTCAGCGCCTTGAAATCCATCGGCCTGTCGAGATCGGGGAAAGGTACTGCGGCGACCAGTGAGCGCGTGTAGGGATGGACTGGTTTCCTAAGCAGAATTTCGCGCGGCGCCAGCTCGACGATACGCCCGCCGCACATCACCGCGATGCGGTCTGCCATGTAGTCCACCACCGCCAAATTGTGGGATATGAACAGGTAGGTCAGGCCCAGTTCCTTCTGCAGGTCCTTCAGAAGGTTCAGGATCTGCGCCTGGACAGAGACATCGAGTGCCGAAACCGGCTCGTCGCAGATCAGGAGTTCAGGCCCCAGCGCCAACGCGCGCGCGATGCCGATACGCTGACGCTGCCCGCCGGAGAAACTGTGCGGATAACGCTTGATGAAGCGCGGATCGAGCCCGATTGCCTGCATCAGGCTCTTGACCGTGGCGAGTCGGGACGCGGCATTGCCACGTTGATGGATTTCCAGCGGCTCGCTCAAGATGTTCTCCACCGTCATGCGAGGTGAAAGCGACGAAACCGGATCCTGGAAGACCATCTGGATTTTCGCGCGCAGCATGCGCAGGGCGTCTCCCTCGGCTTCCAAGACGTCGATCGGACCATCGCGGCCGTTGAAGATCACAGAGCCGCCGCTAGGGGTGACAGCCCGCATCAGGATCTTGCTGACGGTGGTTTTACCGCAGCCGCTTTCGCCGACAAGACCCAGGCACTCACCCCGCCTGATATCGAAGCTCACGCCGTCCACGGCGCGAACAGAGGTTTGATGATCTCCGCCGAACCATCCGGACTTGCGGATGGTGAAGGTCTTGGCCAGATCCCTGACCGACAGCAGGATGTCGTCTGGCCCCTTCGATACCGGCGCCGTCTGCTTGCCAAGCAGGTTCCCGACATTCACCGGCACCTCGCGGAGCGCCTTGAGCCTTTCGCCAGGCTTCAGGTCGAAATGCGGAACGGCTGCCATCAGGCCCTTCAGGTAAGGGTGGCTTGGCCGGCGGAATATCGCCTCCACGGGTCCCGCTTCCATGATCTCGCCATGGTACATGACCACCACCTCGTCGGCGACATTGGCGACCACGCCAAGGTCGTGCGTGATCAGCAGCATCGCCATGTTCAGCTTCGTCTGAAGCCCGCGCAGCAATTGCAGGATTTGCGCTTGGATGGTGACGTCCAATGCCGTCGTCGGCTCGTCGGCGATCAACAGCGCGGGCCGGCAGATAAGCGCCATCGCGATCATGGCGCGTTGACGCAATCCTCCCGAAAGTTCAAAGGGATACATGTCATAGGCGCGCTTGGGGTTGGGAAAGCCGACAAGGCCGAGCATTTCCTCAGTCCGCGCCTTGCGCTCCGCCCGAGCCATGGGCGTATGAATCTGCAGGGCTTCGCTGACCTGATTGCCGATCGTGTGCAGCGGCGACAGCGATGTCATCGGCTCCTGAAAGATCTTGCCGATGCGGCTGCCTCTCAACGCCCGGATTTCGGGTCCGTCACGCGGCATCTGCAGGATATCCTGCGTCGTGCCGGGCTTTTCAGGATCGGAAAACAGGATACGGCCGCGAACATGGGCGGTGTTCGGCAAAATGCCCATCACTGCCTGGCTGAGAACCGATTTTCCGGAACCGGACTCGCCCACAAGCGCAGTAACCTTGCCGGGCAGGACGCGAAGATTTGCACGCCTGACGGCATGCAACGGTCCCCCTACAATGGCAAAAGAGATGCCAACATCCTCGATCCGCAGCAGATCAACGCCCGAATTCATTCTCACACCAGCCCCACTCTGGCAGGTCCAGAAGGCGAGACTAGCGCATTGCCAGCTTAGAGCAACTTAGATTCGAAACGGTCGCAAGTTCCCTGGCGGAACCGGCGGCCAGGCTGCACACCAAAGGCGTTCCGGTCCGATCGTGGCGATTACTGGAGCTTCCTTGGGTCGGCGGCCGACAGCCGCGCGGCATTGCGATGAAGCAGCATGACCTGCTCGGCGTCCGATATTCGGTCGTAAATCGGCTCCAGCGCACCGTCTTCATCGAGCGCGAGAGCACCCGACAGATCGGGTGAAAGCACCGTCAGCTTCTGCTTGATACCAGCCAGTTCCTCCTTGCCGAGCGCCAGCCAGCTGTTGGCGCCGCAATAGCTGGCGAAGTCTTTGCTGGCGAGAACGCTGTGTGGATATTTCTTGGTCAGGGTCTGGAGGCGCTGGACCTCGTTTACAGCCGAGCCGAAGACAGAGAATGTGAGCCGGTCGGTAAGTCCGACGTTGCCGAACATCACGTTGCCGACATGCAGGCCGATACCAAAGTTTATGTCGCTCAACCCCTGCTGCTTTCTGCGCAGGTTGAGCTCCATCATGCGAGCGCTGGCCTTGTGCGCTGCCGCAAGAGCAGCCTGGCAGGCGATCTCGGACTGCGAGCGGTGCCTTTCGCAAGGGTAGACGGCAATGAAGCCATCCCCCAGGAAACTCATGATCTGCCCGCCTTTGCGATTGAAAGGCGCAGCAATGGCATCGAAAAACTGGTTCAGCGTATCGATATAGATTTCGCGGCCGGAGGTTTCCGCAAGCCTTGTCGACCCGCGCATATCGGCCATGACCAGTGCGGCCCGGATGGTGTCGCCCTCGCCGCGCTTGATCTGGCCGTCCAGTACGCGCCTGCCGGCGTCGCCGCCGAGATAAGTGGTCATCATGTTGTCGGCGAGCTTGGTGAGCACCGCCATCTTGGTTGCAATAGCGAGATGGTTCTGGATGCGCAGCAGCGCCGAGATCATGCTGTCGCTGAAGCCTGCAGCACTGTCGGTGGACCAAGACCCTAGCATGCCCTGACTGGTATTGCCGTTGAAGGGATGGACGAAAGCCATGTAATCGGTGACGCCCATAAGCCTTAGGTCATCGAAAACAGGAAACTCTGACCGCACCGACGGGTCGAGCCGGCGCCGCAGATGGTCGAGCTTGTTGCTGAGCAGATGGTAGTATGGGCTGGTCAGAAACCTGTCAGAATGAACGCCGTCCTCCTTGCGGAAGCCTTCCACTTCCAGGCCCTGGCCGCGAAACCAGGTGAAGCCAAGCGCGTCATAAAGCGGATGAAGCATCGAAAAGCTCAAATGCACCCGCTTCAGCGGCAGGCCGGCAGCAGCCAGCCGTTCACAAAAGCCTTTTACCAATGTTTCCAGGTCGTTGCCCGCCAGCGCCGATTGGGTCAGCCAATCGGCAACCTTATCCATGAGAATGGTGGAAATTTCTGCTTGCGCTGTGCTCATGTTATCTCGAAACCCGTCGAAGACGAGCCATCTCCTTTGATCCGCCATACAATCGAAGTCAATGAAGCCGGCTTCGCCGACAAAAGCCGGCGAAGAATTTCCCGGATGACTGTGCTTGCAGGAGGGAAGCTGGCGGAAACCGCATCTATCTCCCGCGACGTTATGTGGCGAGACTGCCGGCGGAGTGCAATCCCGATCCTGACATCGGGCAAAAAATTCGCCGGCTCGGCCACCGTTAGGCCTTCACCACCGTCCCTCGGGCTAGCCCGAGGCGGCCAAAAACATTGCGTGTGTCGACGATCAGAAGAGCGTGATCCGCGATCGACTGATAGTCGATCGCGTCGTGGTCGGTTGCAACGACGACAGCATCGAAATCCTTCAGGGCCGCCTCGGTCAGTTCGACCGAGCGACGCCCCTTGATCGCCATATGCTCCCGTGTGGTCGGGATTTCGGTAACATGCGGATCGTGGAATTCCGCGTTGCCCCCCCATTCCTCGATGAGTTCAATGAGCCGTAATGAAGGGCTTTCGCGGATGTCGGGGACATTCTTCTTATAGGCGAGCCCGATGATGAGAATGCGCGAGCGGCTGAGCGCCTTGCCGCAGCGCTGGTCCAGCGCCTTCGCCAGTTCATCGACCACATGACGCGGCATGGCCGTGTTGATCTCTGCAGCCAGCTCGATGAAGCGGGTCGGCAGTTCGTATTCGCGCGCCTTCCAAGTCAGGTAGAAGGGATCGATCGGAACGCAGTGCCCGCCAAGTCCAGGGCCAGGATAAAAAGGCATGTAGCCGAAGGGCTTGGTCTTTGCCGCCTCGATCACCTCCCAGATGTCGATGCCCATCGCACCGAGCACGACCTTCAACTCGTTGACGAGGGCTATGTTGACCGAGCGGAAAATGTTTTCCGTCAGCTTGACCGCCTCGGCGGTCGCCGTACTGGAAACTGGAACGACGGTCTTGACCACGCCCTGGTAGAAAGTCTCAACGAGCGTCGCCGCTTCAATGCCGTCACCCGCCACGACCTTGGGGATCGTCGCGACTTCAAAGCTGCGGTTGCCGGGATCCTCGCGTTCGGGCGAGAAGCCGAGGAAGAAGTCTATCTTCGACTGCAAGCCGGTTTTTTCCAGTATGGGCTTGATCACGTCGTCGGTGGTGCCAGGATAGGTGGTCGATTCCAGCACGATCAGCTGGCCGAGACGTAAGCGCTTCGCGATGGTGCCTGCCGTGTTCCTGACAAAGGAGAGGTCCGGCTCTCGGTATTTCGTCAGCGGTGTCGGAACGCAGATGATGATGACATCGCAGACGGCCAGTTCGGCAAAATCCGCGGTGGCGCGGAACCTTCCGCTCGCCACATGGTCGGCAAGGGCTGTCGACGTCACAGCCTCAATATAGGATTGGCCGTTGTTCAGGCTCTCGACCTTCTGGGCTTCGACGTCGAAGCCGGAAACCGGGAAGCCGGCGCGTGCGATCGCAACCGCCAGCGGCAACCCGACATAGCCCAGTCCGATCACGCCGACTTGCGCGGCACGTGTCGAAATCCGGTTCAGAAGACGGTCATATGTCGATCGTGAGGCGTCCAAAAATTCTGCTTCCCGTCAATTCGGACAGGCTGTCCGCACCTATGGCGAGGCTCACCATGATCCCGAGAACATGGCCGAGGCATATTGCGGAAAATCGGTTTCCGCAAGCCGTCATCAGACCGGCACCTTCGCCTTCAGGCTTGCGGCAGCCATCGCATAGCCGCCGGCGGCGCCATCGATGAAATGAACGTGATCGCGCTGCAGCGGCGACGCCACGAGGCATGTCATCAGGGCCGATTTCTGGCGGTGCAGGCCATAGTTGCAGATGCCCGCCGCTTCCGCCTGTTTCAGCCGGTTCTCGATCCGCTGCAACACATCCGCGTCAACGTCGATGGTCATCTTCAAGCCGTCGTCGAACTTCCGGAAATCCGAATTGCTGGCCACTTCGCGCTTGTAGATCTTCGGATCGAAACTGCCGATCGTCCAGCCATATCTATCCGTAACAGCCGTAAGCGTCATCAGGAACACTACCCACAGCTTCGACAGCCACCGCCATCCTGCCGGTGCCATGGCCCGCGCCTCGATATCGAGACCGGCGGGCAGAAAACTGTAGTCCGGCCCGTTCACCGGCACCGGGTGGCCATCGCGTTCCTGCCTGCCGGCAAGGGCGATGATGTCGGAAGCCAGAAACTGAAAACCGCGCAGGTCGCGCGACGCCCCCGGTACGGCTATGATCGAAACGATTTCGCCATGCCGGGCTTCGATCGGGTTCCAGCGGCAGGAGAGGCCGGTCAGATCCGGCCGCGCGCCGGCCGGCGCAGGATCGATGCGGTAGCGCCCCGCTTTCATCTCGGCTTCCGCCCAACTGCCGCCACCGCCGGCGAACATGGCATAGAAGACCGCATCGGAGGCCTGAAACCTCGCCACGCGAACGTCCAAGCCTTGCGCTCTTATATCCTTTATCGGCACGATAGCGGCACGCAAGGTCAGATCCAGTTCGTCCGCCACCCATCTCTGGACAGCCGCCAGCGCATTGCGGGTGATCTCCAGCGCGGAGCCAGGAAACGCCACGAGCGCGCCGTCGCCGCCGAAGACAAAGGGAAGATCTTGCCTGCCCAGGGCATTGAGCAGCGCCGAAATGACGCTGGCGCCGGCCATATTGACGGTTTTATAACGCCCCGCCTCGATCGCCTTGGTCGAGCCGACGATGTCTGCGGTAGCCAGCGCCCAGCCATCGGGGAGGGGCCGATAGTTATCGATATCAGCAACGCTTTCGAACCTTGCGAAGACCGGCAAAGAAGCGACAAACGGTTCGGACGCGGCAGCTGTTTCCATGAGCATCAGATAGCACATTCCAGTGCTTGAAGGTGAAGTCGATCATGCATCGAAATTGACTTGCGCAGTCTTTCCGATGATAGGGTCCGACGATGCGAATTGCTTTCTACGCGCCGCTGAAGTCACCCAATCATCCCGTTGCCTCCGGCGACCGCCAGATGGCACGGATGCTGGTCAAGGCGCTGGAGCATGGTGGGCATAGCGTCGAACTGGCATCCGAATTGCGCTTGTATCTACGCGAACCGGACTCGAAGAGTTTCGATGCGCTCAAGATCGAGGCCCAAGAGGAGGCCGAGCGGCTGACCAAGCTTTGGGATCGTGAGGGCAAGCCCGATCTCTGGTTCTCCTATCATCTCTATTACAAGGCGCCCGACCTGATCGGGCCCGAGCTGGCATCGGCCTTTGTTATCCCCTATGTGACAGCGGAAGCCTCCCATTCGAGGCGGCGCAACGCCGGCTTGTGGGCCGATACCCAAGCATTGGTGGCGCGAGCCGTCGAACAGGCAGCACTGAACATCTGCTTCACGCAAAGGGATCGCCAGGGATTGACAGATGCGATTCCCGACGCCGCTCTCGGTATGCTTTCGCCCTTCATCGACACATCAGTATTCCGGGAAACGCCGGCACGGGGTTGTCCTACGCGCCTCATTACCGTCGCCATGATGCGCGCGGGCGACAAAGTCGAAAGCTATCGGATGCTGGCGCAAGCACTCGGTTCGATCGGCCACCTGCGCTGGACCATGTCGGTCGTTGGGGACGGGCCTGCTCGTGACGAGGTCAAAGCTCAATTCGCCGGCTTGCCCGCCGACCGTATCGAATGGCTTGGCGCGATAGAGCCAGCCGCCGTGCCGGATGTCCTCTACAGCGGGGGAATCTATGTCTGGCCGGGTTACGGCGAGGCCTATGGCATTGCCTATCTTGAAGCACAGGCCGCCGGCCTTCCGGTGGTGGCCCAGGACATCGCCGGCGTGCCGGAAGTCGTGCGGGATGGTCAAACCGGGTTTCTCACCCCGCCGGGGGATGTGGCGGCGTTCGCTTCTGCCATTGAAAGGCTTCTGGCCAGCAACGACGAAAGAACTACCATGGCCGGTCAAGCCAGACGTTTCATCATCGAGGAACGTTCCCTCGCTCGTGCAGCGGCGCGTCTGGCCGAACTTCTTGCGAAGATCCCGGTTTCATGACAACCGATCAGATCTGGCAGCCCTTGGTGGAAGAGCTGGCTTGCTGGCGACGGGCGGGCCGCAAGGCAGAGTTCTGGCTGCGCGATGATGACGCCGTGGATCCGACGCCTGCGCTTGATCGGCTGCTCGAGCTCAGCGGTGAATTCGCGGTTCCGGTTACTCTGGCCGTCATTCCGGCTATGACTGATGAGAAGCTTGTCGTCCGGCTCGACGAGGCGCCGCATGCCACGGTCGCTATCCATGGCTGGGCGCACCGAAATCATGCGCCCGAGGACCAGAAAAAACAGGAGCTCGGCGCGCATCGGCCACGTGAGGCGGTGCTCGATGATCTGGCTCGCGGATTATCGCACGTAACCTGCCTGCACGGCGCACGTGCCGTTCCGATGCTGGTTCCACCCTGGAACAGGATCGACGCCGGGTTGGTATCCGACCTTGGATCAATAGGATTTGCGGCATTGTCGGTCTATGGGCCGCCGAAGCCGGCTTCGCTGGCGGTCATCAACAGCAATGTCGACATTATGGATTGGCATGGCACGCGGGGCTGCCGCGATCATCGCCTATTGATCCAGGCTATCATCGCGCAATTGCGGCATGCATTCGATGGCGGCGAACCGGTCGGCCTGCTCACCCACCATCTCGTACATGATGAATCGGCCTGGCTTTTCCTCGAACGGCTGTTCACAGTCACTGCACAGACTGAGGCCTGCGCATGGGTTCCGATCAGGACGTTGATCGCGGGTAGAGGAAAATAGCTCAGCGCTTTTTGTGCAATGACCTTGGAAATTTGAGCGTCTGGCCATCCCGCGCGGCAAAAGCGCCGGCAAACCTGTCTTTGGCCAGTTTCTCGATCTGGTCGAGTTCATCGTCGGTGCGTGTCGGATCGTGGTGGAACAACGCAAGCCCCCGCGCACCGGCCGCCTCACAGAGCTTGACGCCCTGTTGCCATGTCGAGTGCCCGTTACCGCGGCGGCGTTCCATTTCCTCCTCAGTGTAGGCACAATCATAAATGACGAGGTCGGCATCGTCGATCAGGCCGAGTACGGCCTGATCGAGTTTGTCCGGCTCGTGCTCAGTGTCTGTGATCACCGCCACGACGCGGCCGCCCCATTCGACCCGGTAGCCTATGCAGCCGCCCGGATGGATAAGACTGCCGGTTCGGACCACCACCCCTTCGCGCGGCCGAAGCACGTCTCCGGATACGAAATCGCGGCAGTCGAGCCCTGCCTTGCAGATATCCAGTTTCACCGGAAACCACGGCGGCCGCATGAACTCATCGAGCATCTGCCGGGTCGTCATGCGTCCTGCAAGATGCCCGGACCAAAGCGTAAGCTTGACGCTCCGGTCATAGATCGGCGCAAAAAACGGCAGCCCGATGATGTGATCGTAATGGCAATGGGTGAAAAGCAGGTCGAAATCGGTCACGCCCGACGCCCGAAGCGCCCCGCCGGCAGGCCGTAGGCCAGAGCCCGCGTCGAACAGAAGCGTATGCTTACCGCATCGCATCTCAACGCAGATTGTGTTGCCGCCATAGCGAGCGAATTCTGGCCCCGATACCGAAATGCTGCCGCGCACGCCCCAAAACCTGACCAGGAAAACATCGTCGTCCATGGTAGCCCTTCGCAGTCCCCGTCACCCATCGTAGCCAAACAACTGGTGCTAGAGCAATTCCCGGAAAAGTGTGAAATGGTTTTCCCGGGAAAAGCGCGTAGCGCTTTCCCTTGGGAATTGCGTCAAAACAAAGAGGCGAGACAGGTTTTCTCCGGGTGACCTTCTCAGCAAGAGGACAGTGCCATCACGACGGCGAGGATCGAACGCACGTCTTCGTTATTTGGCGCTTCGTGCGTCGATCAGATCCGCGGTCGTATGGCTTAGGCGATCGGCAAGAACACGCAATATCTCAATGGTCATTTCCGGGAACTCCCTCATAAGCCTCAGGAAATGATCCTTGCGGATTCTCAAGACTTCCAGCGGACTTGCCGCCCTGACGGTGGCAGTGCGGGAGCTGTTGCACAATATGGCGATCTCGCCAACAATCGAATTTGACTCCAGTTCGGCAACTTTTATCGGTCCACTGTCGGAATCGACCAGAATATCCGCCCTGCCTGAAAGGATGACATAGGCGGCGTCTCCCTCGTCGCCCTGCCGGAAAAGGATCTGGCCGGCGCTGTAGCTCACACGATCGGATGTGAACGCAAGCAGCTTGAGCTTCGTTGGCTCGATGGCGGAGAACAAGGGAACGCGTTGCAGCATTCCAACTTCATCCTTGAGCAGCATTGTCGCAAACCTCAAAATTCGCGTTGCCAGACTAGAGCAACGGACGCTCAGATGGAATGTCCCTTACTCTACGACAACAGTTCCTTGAAGATACCGTTCCCCGCCAAAAGTGACTCGTGTGTTCCGTCTTCCACCAATTGACCCGAGTCGAAAACGATAACGCGATCGAACATCGCCGCCATAGCCGGATTCGTCACGACCCATATAATTGCCGGTGAATGGCCGTCGCGTCTGGCTTCCTCGAGCACGTTTCGCAGCACCTTAGTCTGCATGCGCTGGTCGAGCGCCGACAGCGGCCGGTTGAGAATGAGAAAATCGGGACGCTTGAGCAGGGCCCGGGCAACATCGAGCTTCTGTCGCTGTCCACCGGTCAGCCGCCTGCCGCCGGAGCCGACGTTGAAGTCCAGGCCGACATCCAGAAGTTCGCCGTAGAGCCCCAGTTCGTCAAGAATGTCATAGAGGATGGAGCGTATGCGATCCGGCGCGTCGGGATGGCTGGTGCCCACACGCCCGAACAGGACATTATCCATGACGGTGGCCGCGGCAATGTATTTGGCAGGATCATACCGTTCGACGGCATTTTGCAGCTCGGGCGGCAGGTTTTCATAGAACCGGTTGCGTGCAGCGACGATCTTGCTCATGAGCTCGTCGCTCAGCAGGCCGAAGCGGTGCCGGGGCTCGATATAGGTAAAGCTCAAGGTGATGATCATGACGCGGTCGTTCTCCGAAACCGCCTCGTAGGGACGGTTCTTGAGCCGTTGCAGCAAGCTTTCGTAGGCGGGTATCTCCTCGGCGCTCATGAAGGCGAGCTGCTGGAAGAACTGGTGATCGGGCGGCAGGTCGGCGAACAGCTCGATCGACTGTTCGGCGATCTCCATGCCCATTTCGTAGAACGTGCGGTCGAGGCCGGCTTGCTTCAGCACAGAAGCAAAATAGGGATTGGCCGCCAGAGCCCTGTCGGCCAGTTCGGGGCCGGCGGCAGCGCCGAAGAGCAGGTTTTGGCCGATCGTTGCTTCCTTGTTGTACGCGCCCGGTTCGAAAGGAGCCACCAGTGCGCTCAGCCCTTCGTGTTCCAGCCGGGTTCGCAGCGCCGCACGCAATTCGACGATCCGCCTGGCAAGCTCCGTGTGACGCGTGAGGTCGGCCGAAGAACGCAAGCCAAGATCCAGAATGTCGCGCGACAGAACAACCGCGTCGAGCACCCGGCGCACGGCTTCAAAGAGGTCGTGCGGGCCGGTAGCGCCGGCGGAAGCATAGTTGATCCAGTCGCTGTGGATATCAAGGTCCGGATTGCCCGACCGACGCGCCTCGTCGATGTTCCAGCGGCGCTGGTCTGCCGCAGCACCCTCATAAGCCATCGATGTCAGCGGCGCATGCTTCAACCCGTATAGCAGGTTATCGCGGAGGCTAGCCTGGAACAGGAAAACATCCGACGAGGCATAGGACATGCGCCGGCCGGTCACTGCTTCGGGGAGTTCAAGAAGGTCGTCGGCGCCCGAAGCGACCCTTCCGCTGTCCGGCCGGTTCAGCCGCGCGAAGGCTTCTGCAAGCGCCTCCGCTCCACCTGTTGTGGTGCTGACCAGCGCCACCGTCTCACCCGGCTTGACCTGGAGGGAGACACGATCGAGGAGCATTGCACCGCCATCGTCTGCCATGGACAGATTGATGGCCGACAGGGGGTTGGTCATTGGAGCGGGATCGTCGATCGTCAACGCCCCGATTCTCGGCGCAATGAGACCCTCGACGGTAAACTGTTCAACGACCTGCTGATATTTGACCTGGACATCCTGCCGTGCCTGATCCCAATCGATCAGTTCCTTCATCGGTCCGGGCAGGTCCTTGTAGGCGCCGATCACGGCCACGAGCTGGCCGACGTCCAACCGGCCCTGGATGACCAGATACCCACCGATCATGTAGAACAAAAAGGGCGTGACCTGCGCGAGAAAATTGTTGAGGAACTTCACCATGAATTTCCATTGGTAAAGATCGAAGCGGATTTTAAAGATAAGCCCGAGCCGGGCAGCTATGTCGGCCCGCTCGTAGTTTGATGTGTCGTGGACGTGAACCGCGCCGATGCCGTCGACGATTTCGCCAACCCGGCCCGAAAGGGCGCGCGCCGTCAACTGCCGCTCGCGCCCGAGCACGATCAGCCGCCGCCGCATTCGAGGGATGAGCACGATCTGGATCCCCACGATCACGGCCGCTATCATTCCCAGCCAGACGTTCTGGACCATGATGAACAGCATGGCCGTCAGCGCCTGGCCGCCGAGCAGCACCGGCTGCACGAAGGCATCACCGATGAAGCCGCCCAGCGGCTCCACCTCGTCCTTCACCATGGTCGCCACTTCGGCCGATTTCACCCGCTTGAAGTAAACCGGCGGAAACCGCAGCACACGATCTACCAGATCGAAACGGATGCGCCGCAGCATGCGTTCGCCGAGGCGCCCCTTGTAGGTGTTGATGTAAAATTTGAACAGGCCGTTGATGATGACTAGCAGGAGGAACACAAGGCTCAGGGCAAACAGCGTCGCGTTGCGGTCGAGCTGAAAACCGGAGAAGAACTGGACCTCTCCAATGAACGGCAGGTTATAGTGTAGCCTCATGAATGGCTGGGTCGCGCCCGGTTGCTCGAAGCCGTCACCTTGGATCGGGCCGTTGACGATGAGCTTCGGCAGGTCGAAGGACATGAAATACGGGATCATCGAAAGCACGACGATCATCAATATCCAGAGTTGCTGCTTCTTGGTGTGCGTCCAGATATAGCGGGCTAGGCTGGGTTCCATATGCGGCTGTGGACCCTTCAATTGGAAAGATGCAGGATGTTAAAGCACCTGCTGGCGAATAGCGTATCGGCGATTTCTTCGTCGCCAGCGGCAAGCTCGAAGCAGTGCACGGAGATCGTCCTGCGCTCAACGATGGACGGAACCTCGATGACAACGACGTCGGCGTTGTTGATCAGCCAAGAAAGCAACTGACCGAACGGTTCGCGGCTTCCGTAGGGTTTTGGCGAACAGCCGAGCGGCACGAGGCCGCAACTGCGCGGCTGGTGCTGGCAGATGAATGCCGATGTTCCGGACAGATGCAACAGGCTCTCTCCGGCACCGGGCAATGGCGAAGCAGCTTGCAGCATTATCAAGTCCGCGAATCCACAGTCTTGCGCGAGGCAAGATTGCGTTGTGTCGCCCGAAATCCCAACATACAAGGCGAATATGATGGATGTCACGCAACCATGCAATGCCGGCTTGGATTGGCACGAGCAAGCCTTAGACCTCACGCGGGGAATTGCTGCCTATGTCAACTGCCCTCTCGTGGCAGGGCTGGCGCGCGTCGTCACCAAGCATCCGAAGGCCGATATCGCCAACGCCTTCAACCACAAGCAGGTCGCCTGCAAGATGTGGGCGCTCGATAGGCTGTTCGAAAGCTGCGGCGGCCGGTTCGAGCGCATATGGGTTCTGGGTGGATGGTACGGCATATTGCCGGCAATGCTTTTCAACGACGCCCGCTTCGACATCGCGGAGGTCGATAGCATCGACATCGATCCCGAAGTCGCGCCGGTCGCCCGGACCCTCAACCGGGAAGCAGGCGACCGGTTCCGGGCGCTGACGGCAGATATGTACGCACTCGACTATGCGGGCAGGCGGCCCGACCTGACGGTCAATACGAGCTGCGAACACATAGCCGATCTGCGCGCCTGGCTTGCTCTGCTTCCGCGAGGCATGAATGTACTGCTGCAATCGAACGATTATTTCAGCGAGCCAACGCACATCAACTGCGTGGCTTCACTTGCAGCCTTCGAAGCAATGGCGGCGCTACGGGAGGTGCGTTTCTCAGGCGAACTGCCGACAAAAAATTATACGCGCTTCATGCTGATTGGAACTGTCTAAGGCATTTCGCCCGGTTTTTTGAATAAAGAACAAGGAGTTGAAGCGGGTCGCGCCAATCTCAGACGCGATGTGCGTAGTATCTATCGATCTTGAACCTTTCCGCAACCAGGCCCTGCTTTTAGGGACCATGTTTGGTACTGCTCGCGCAGGATTTGCGCCGAGCGACGCGCGCCTTCCAGATCGAGACGATGCGCGGATGGCGTCGGTCCCACTAGCGCCTGTTCGATCGCTTGCGCCAAACCTTCAGGCGTCAGGTCATTTTCCATCAGCACCGTTGCAAGACCGAGTTCTTCGAGCATCAGGGCGCGAACCGTCTGTTCGGTTTCCCCGCCGGCTGCAAATGGGACGAGTAGCGAGCGACAACCCGCGCGCAGGACATCGCAGACCGTGTTGTAACCCGCCTGCGAGACTGACAGGCGGGCGCCGGTCAGCAGGCTGGCGAAATCCTGGCGGAACCGGAAGATGGACAGGCCCGGCGTGGCATCGCGCGCGATCGCGTCAAACTCGTCTTTCGGCAGGTTTGGGCCGGTGATCAAACACCATTTCCACGCGTTGTTGGCATTCCGCGCCGCTGCGACGGTGGATCTGACAAGGCTCTTTCCGGCAGCCCCGCCGCCAACCGACACCAGAACGTCGAAGCGCTCGGACGTCGCGGGCGGTGGCGGCGCGGCAACGAGTCCTGTGTAGGTGACGTCGGCCGTGATCGCCCCAGCCAGTGGAAATGTCTTGTCGATGGTTGCGAAAGCCGGATCGCCGTGGACCATTACGAGGTCGAAATGCCTGTTGATGAGATCGACTGTTTCCTCGTTTCGGCCCGGCTTGACGCGTTCCTGAAGGATATCACGGACGGACGTCGCCAGCAGCGGTCGGGGCGACGTCGCGTCGATGGCCTCGATCAGCGGCAAGAGTTCGAAACGCATCTGCCGGCGTCCAAATGGAAACGCCTCGACAATGACGATATCAGGCCTGCAATCCCGGAATGCCTGCAGCAGCATCTCTGAACGCCATTTTTTGAAATCATCGTCGATCGGCTTGCCCTGCAGGTCGACAAGTCCGGAAAATCCTTCATCACCGGAGGTGACAGGTGGCAGGGTCACAGACTTTACACCCGGTCCCGGAAACCCCGCGATCGGCGCTCCACCGGTCACGACGGTTACGTCAAACCCGTCATCGACCAGAGCCGCCGCAATGCGGCTGGCGCGCGCGAGATGGCCGATGCCGAGCAGGTGCTGGACATAGAAGAAAACGCGCAGTCGCTTCATTAGGCAGCCCGCCACTCCCGTTCGAACAGTTCCTTGAGCTGTCCAATGCTTGCCATATGATCGAAATTGCTTCGCACGCGCCGCTCTGCGCCCTCGCCGAGGCGGGCGCGCAGTACAGGATCACGGATCAGGCGCTCCAGCGCCTGTGCCAGGGCAATTGGGTTTTCCGTCGGAACCAGCAGCCCGGTTTCATCCGACGATAAGAGCTCCGGCACGCCGGAAATATCGGTCGACACGCAGGCAAGCCTCTGGCTAGCCGCCTCCACCAGAACATTAGGCAGACCGTCCCGGTCGCCATTTGCAGTGATCCTGCAGGCCAGGGCGAAAATGTCGGCGCCTCGGTAGTGCTCAAGCACCTCTTCCTGCGCAAGCGCGCCTTTCCAAGAGACGCGACCATCCAGTCCGAGCTTTTGCGCCAGCGCCTTGAGCCGTTCCAGTTCCTCGCCGCCGCCGATATGCTCGAAACGCCACGCCAGATCGCCGGGCAAGAGGGCGAGGGCCTCCAGCAACGTATCGTAACCTTTCTTTTCAACGGCACGCCCGACACTCAGAACGATCACCGGTTCGTCCGGCGCCGAGCCATCATGGTGTTTTCGCGCCTCGCCGAAACTGCCGAAGCGATCAAGGTCGAGCCCATGATAGCTCAGATGCACAGACGAGCTGCCGTTGGCGAGTTTTTTCAGACGGTCGAAGCCGGTTTTCGTGCAAGTGACTGTCCAGCGCGCCGAGGAAAGCTTGCCGGCCAGATCCCAGTCTGCCGAAGTCCAGATGTCCTTGGCATGGGCCGAGCAACTCCAGGGCAGTCCACGAAGCTGGCTGGCATAGCGCGTCACCGATGCCGGGGTATGCGCGAAATGTGCATGCAGCCAGCCCGCGCCTTCCGGCCATTCGGCCGCCAGCACGAGCGCTTGCCCGAAGCGGCGCGCGCGACTGCGCGTAAAGTCGCGGGGGATATCGGCAGCCAGTGATCCGAGCGCGCGCCAGAAGCCCGGCCGCAGCAGATAAGCAAACAGCGAGCGAAACACGCGCAGCGGCTCGTCATGCAGATATTCCGGCAGATAATGGACGGGCGCTTTGATCTCGTCATGCACGGGGTGGCGTTTTGAGTCGGTCGGCCGCCTGAGCGCGACGAGTATCAGATCGAACCCCGCACGCTCCAGACCGAGCAGTTCCTGCGCGATGAAAGTTTCCGACAGCCGCGGATAGCCCTTCAGAACCACGACGATCTTGCGATGTTGCAACTCAGTTTATGCCTTCAATGACCGAAAGGTGGTGGCCGGCCCGCCGGTCGAGCAGTTCCGCGACGATTTCGGAAATATGAGGCAGCCCTTCCAGCGTTAGATGCGGATTGCTCTGCGATGGGCGGGGCCGGTCCGGCAACACCTTCAGTGCATTGGCAAACCGCTGGGAATCCTCGGCTTCTTCCGGCAAAAGCATCTCGATGAGGCCGAGTTCGGCTGCGCGCCGTGCGCGGATCAGTTGTTCCTCGCGGGGCTCGACGCGCGGCACGATCAGCGCCGGCTTGTCGAAAGATAGTATCTCGCAATAGGTGTTGTAACCGCCCATCGCCACTACCGCCATGGCGCCGGCAATCAGCTCTTCCATGCGGTTGTCGAACTCGATCATCTTGATGTAGGGGATCTTGGACCCCTTCTTGAGCAGCTTGTTGCGCTTGCGCGCCGGCATGTAAGGCCCAAGCACGACCAGCGCCCTATGCTGCAATTGCGGATCCTGCTGATAGGCATCGATGACGTCGTGGATCAGATCGGCGCCGTCACCGCCGCCACCGGTGGTAACGAGGATATAGTCTCCCTCGGGCCGGTGGCCGGGCAACTCGTTCCGCTGCAGGCTCCGTTGCAGGAAACCGACGAACCTCATCTTTGCCCTGATAGCCGGCGGCACATCCATGCCAGTCAACGGATCGTAGAAATCCGGCGGACCATAGGCCCAGACCTTGTCGTAGAACAGGCCTATCTTGCGCATCACATCCCTGCGTGCCCACTCCGCTTCGAGCAGATGCGGCGCGTCCATCACCTCGCGCAGGCCAAGCACGAGCGTGGTGCCCCGCGTCTTGAGGTAGGACAGCGTGTCCTCAATCTCACCGCGCAGGCCGAGCGGTTCCTTGTCGACGATGAAGATATCCGGCCGGAAGGTCTCGGCTGTGTGACGGATGATCGACTGGCGCATCCTTAGCGTCTCATGCAGATCGATATCCTTTTCCAGAGAGGTGTATTCGCCGTTGCGCAACTTGATGACGCTGGGGATCTTCACGAAGTCGACACGGGCCCGGTAATCGAAGGCGCCAGCGATGGTCGCACCCGAAATGATAAGCACCTGAAGTCCGCGGAAATCCTCGACTAGCGAATGCGCGATCGTCCGGCAGCGCTGCAAGTGGCCGAGCCCGAACGTGTCGTGGCTGTACATGAGAATTCGAGCATCTTGTACGTGCTGGGTCATTGTTGAACGTCTTTTAGAATTCTCGCCTTGAGGACCGTGGGCGACCCCGCTTCGAAACCATCCTCGCGGGTCCACTGACCTGTTTTGAAGTATGAGGCAATTTTCAATTTGTACTACCCAGGACGTCCAAGGATGACGCTCTTTTTGATCGTGTCTTCAAGCTGGTCGTCGTCCGCTATACGACGTTCGACAATGTCGTCCAAGCGCATTAATCACTTCAAAGTTCAGGCTATTCAAGCCGCCGCGTGACAGTGCCTCGCGGCTGAAGGTGGCCGGGCGTCGCACGGCGCATATTGTTGTGGAACTCACTTCGCGCGCCATTGCTCTCGGTCTTGGGGGACCAAAGGTGCTGCCCATCAATCTCTTGAGGGGCCGTTTGATTATGATTCACCCACCAGAACTGAGCCATCTGTCGCCAGGCTAGCCGGAAATTCGGCAGGAATCGAGTGGATGCTAGCGCTCACAGCACATCGCCTGCAATTTAAAACCAAAAGCGTAACTTTTTGACGGCCTTGATGTCGGAATTTACACGGCGCTGAAGAATGTTTCGCAGTGGTTTCAATGCATTATATTCTTTTAAAACAATCGAGTGGGAGTGAAGGGGAGTACCGTAGCGTGGTATCGGATAGCAGAGGACACTCGAGCGAATCCTATGCCATCGATAGCAGTCGATAGATTCTAGGCGACCCGCAGATCTGCCGCTCTGTCGGGCGTCTCCCCGCTCTTCGACGACGCCCATACGCCGTCAGGCCCAACCCCACCTTCGCGACTTTGTGGCCTACAAATATTCGGTCGCGCGCTGCTCGAAGAAGTTAGCGCGCGCGACCAGTTCTCGACGTCGATCACACGGTCGTAGATCGATTACTGCTCCTTCTTGAACAAATCCTGGAAGATGAGCTGGCCCCAAATGCGGCCGCGTGCATGCACCAGCGCGCCACCCTCGTTGAGCTTTCCCAGCTTGACGGGTGCGAACCCGAGTTGTTTGGCCAAGGCCGCCACGGGAGCGATCGCGTCCTCGTCGTCGCTCGACAGAAAGACGACCCGGTGGCCGCCCTCGACGATCGGATCGGTAGCCAGGGCGGCGGCAATCAGGTGATTGAACCCTTTCACAAGCTTGGCGCCGGTGAAGGCCTTCGCGATGACGGCGGAGGACGGGAGGCCGTCCAGCTCTTCAGGGACTGGAAACATGTTCGTCGCGTCGATGACTGTTTTGCCTTCCCAACTCGGCAGGGCCTTCGCAACCTCGCGGTGCTCCCCGAACGGGACCGCCAAGATGATTGTGTCGGCCTCGAGTGCTTCCCGCAGCGACTTGGCGACGACAGTGGGTCCAATCGCCCGAGCCTGCGGCGCCAACGCCTCGGGCGGACGGCGGCTCGCGATGGTCACGTCGATGTTTTTACGGGCGAAGGCGTGGGCGAGGGCCTGGCCTATCTTACCGAATCCTACAATCGCATAGCTCATAATACTTCTCCTATCCGTGTTGATATTGACTCCCCGGCCTTCAACGGCGCTGGTTAATTGAATGGAGTGACCGGCCGGGCGTGGCGCGTCAGAGTTGCGCCAGGCCGCCGTCGACGGCGACCTCGCTGGCGGTCATGAAGCTGCTGTCCGACGACGCGAGAAAGGCGGCCACGGCCCCGATCTCCGCCGGATCGGCCATGCGCTGGAGCGGCGTCATCGAGGCGAAGACCTTCTGGCCCTCCTCACCTAATGCTTCCTTCGCGAGTTCTGTCGCCGTCGCCCCGGGCGACAGCACGTTTACCCGGATGCCGGTGCCCTTCAGGTCCTCCGCCCAGGTTCGCGCGAGATTGCGCACTGCCGCCTTGCTCGCGCTGTAGGCAGTGAACCCCGGGGCGCCCGTGGTGCCGGCGCTCGATCCGGTCAGGATGATCGAACCGCCCGGACCCATCAGCGGCAACGCCTTCTGGACCGTGAAAATCGTACCCTTCACATTGGTGTCGAAGGTTTCGTCAATGTGCTCGGCGGTGATCTGGCCGAGCGGAAGGGGACTTCCCGCCCCGGCATTGGCGAAGACGATGTCGAGGGTTCCACGCTCGGCCTTCACCGTCGCGTAGAGTCGGTCGAGGTCGGCCTCATCCGAAACCGAGCCTTTCACCGCGCGAGCATTGGGCCCGAGCTCGGCCACTGCGGCGTCAAGCGCTTCCTGCCGGCGGCCGAAGATGAAGATGAAGGCGCCCTCCTCGATGAAGCGCTTCGCCGCGGCGCGGCCGATGCCGGTAGCGCCACCCGTGATGACTGCAACCTTACCGTCTAGCTTTCCCATGGCTTTTCCTTTCGGGCTCTGCCTTTGTCGTTCGGGAAGAACCCCGAGAGCCTGGAGATAAGTCCGCCAAGGTCAGCCGTTGAGTGCGGAAGCGCGCACATCGGTGGTGCAAAATCGATCCGGTCGGACGACTGCCGCCAGTCGCGACGATCGGTGTCCGCCGTTCGGGATTGAGCGGCGCTAGTCGACATAAGCTATGATGGCCGCCCGTACTGCAGTTCGATGTGTTAGATACGGGCTCTGGAAGGGCGCACCGCGCGGTGCGGGATTGCACCATGATCGACTGGGACGACGTTCGCTACTTTCTTGCCGTCGCGCGCGGAGGCTCGGTGCGGGCCGCCGCCGAGCGCCTCGCGGTGAATCACTCGACCGTGCTGCGACGCATCGCACAACTCGAGGAACGCCTCGGGGCGCAGATGTTCGAAAAGCTGCCTTCGGGCTACCGCCTGACCGCTGCGGGCGAGGAGGTCCTCGAGCTCGCGAACCAGATGGAAGCGTCGTCGCACCAGCTGGAGACGCGCGTCTTCGGGCGCGACCAGAGCGTGCGCGGGCTTCTGCGGGTGACGTTGGCTCCGCCCCTCGCGACACACCTGCTCATGCCGGACTTCGCCGATTTCGCGCGTCTGCATCCGGACATCGAGATGGAAATCTTGTCGTCCGGCGAGCTGGCAAATCTGACCAACCGAGAGGCCGACGTGGCGGTCCGCGTCGTCTATGACCGCAAAACCCTGCCGCTCAATCTTCACGGCCTGAAGGGACCGGATGTGTTCGGCGGTGTCTACATGTCCCGGGATCGACTGGCCGCATGGCGTGCGGGCGCGGCTGATCCCATCCGGTGGATCGTCATAAGCATGCATGGAATTCCGGATTGGGCCAGCGAGGGTGAGGTTCGCACCACGGAGGTTCCGTTCAGGACTACGGGCGCCGACGCGCAGATCGTTGCTGTACGGCAGGGGCTCGGGATCACGACACTGCCGTGCTTCGTCGGAGATGCCGACCCCCTGCTGGCGAGGGTGCCGGGCACCGACCTGCACATGTACGGAACGCTCTGGCTTCTCACACAGGGGGAGACACGCAAGACGAAGCGCGTGCGGCTCTTCACGGAGTTCGTATCCCGCAGGCTCGCCGCGTACGCTCCGCTTCTCACGGGACTGTCCATATCGCGCGACTGACGCCCGGCAGGTCGCCGCGGCGCTGTCTCGAGCGTACCGCTGCATCATGGCCGAAGCGTTGCAGCAGAATGGCTTCACCATCGCAGGGTCGTCAACCTTCGGCGGCACGTCATTCTGGATCGAAGGCCCCGAAGGGCTCGACGCAGATCTGCTAATGAACGAGTTGCGCCAAGAGGGCGTGCTGATAGAATCCGGCTCTCCGTCCTTTCCCGGGGCTGACGGTCCCTGCCGCTTCTTTCGAATGGGCTATTCGTCGATACCCGGCAACCGGATCGCCGAAGTCGTTTCACGCACTGCCAAGCACATGCTGCGCGTAAGTTGGCGATAGGGCCTGCATACGCGCAGCTGAACTGTGAGACGCTCTCATACCCGACGTCGAATGCGGTGCGACATCTCTGCAGGGACGGTTAGCGGCGGTCGTTTGCAATCAGTTTCGTCAGGCAATCACCCGTCTGGCTGTCGGGCACGCCGAGATCTCTGACACTGTCCATGTGGTTGCGGTTCGTGAGAACAAGCCACGTTACCGGCGAACCCTGCTGCAGCAGGTTCTCTTTGAATCTATCTGCTTGCTGATGGAAAGGCGGCGTCTCATTGGCCCCAACCAGAACCGTCGCCTTGGTTTGAGGATCATGCCGATGCGCAAGCGGTGTAAACAGGGCGACTTCCTCATCGGTGATTCCAATCTCGTTGGCGAGAAAGGAGGTCTGGAGCGGTTTCAGATCGTAGAGCCCGCCGAGCAGAAGAGCTGCCCGTACATTCGAGCGGGTATGCTCGCCGTTGAACAGAAACGTTGAAAGATGTGCTCCGGCCGAATGACCACTAACAGTCAGGTTTGCGGGATCTCCGCCCCAGTCATGGATATTGTCCAGAACCCACTGCTTGGCGCGGCGCACCTGCTCGACGATCGTAGCCATCCTGACCTTGGGCATCAGCGCATAATCGACGATGACGGCAATGGCACCGGCCTGGGTAATCGTCGTCGCGACGTTTGAATAGTCGCGCTTGGAGAACATTCTCCAATAGCCGCCATGGATGAACATATGCACCGGCAGGCCGCTTCTTTTCCCCGAGGGAAAGAACAGGTCCACGGTTTCGGCCTGATCCGGTCCATAGGCCACGTCCGCAGCCATTGGAATGGTTGCGCGGACGGCCTCGCTGCGGCGAACGATGTCCTGGACGATTTGATCGAAATCGGCGACATGGTCGCGGATGCGGAACGGATCGCTTTGCACTCTTCCTTCGCTCAAATGCTTACGGCGATATATTTCGCTTCCATGAACTCCGCGATGCCGTGATGCTGTCCGCCCTCGCGCCCGAGGCCGCTCTGCTTTACCCCGCCGAAGGGCGCTGCGGGATCGGACATTAGACCCCGATTGAGCCCGATCATCCCGGCTTCGATCTTCGACGCCACCTGCATTCCACGTGCAAGATCGCGCGTGTAGATGTAGGCGGCAAGACCATATTCGGTGTCGTTGGCGCGCGCGATGGCGTCGGCTTCCGTTTCGAATATCGAGATCGGCGCTACCGGCCCAAAAATTTCCTCGTGCGCCATCTCGGCCTCGGCCGGGACGTCGCAGAGCACGGTCGGTGGATAGTAATATCCCGTTCCCGAGCCTGCCTTGCCTCCGCACAGCACCCTCGCGCCACGGGCGACAGCATCGTTGACCAGACGGTCGATCTTGTCGACGGCCTTCCTGGTGATCATCGGCCCGCACTCCGTGGCCGCGTCCGTACCAGCGCCGACCTTGAGTGACGACATCCGTCTGGCGAGGCTTTCGCTAAAAGCATCGTAAACGCCGGACTGGACATAGATGCGGTTTGCAGCCGTGCAGGCCTCGCCGGCGTTGCGCATCTTCGCCACCATCGCCCCATCGACCGCCGCGTCGAGGTCCGCATCATCGAACACGAGGAATGGCGCGTTGCCGCCAAGTTCCATCGAACACGAAACCACGTGCTTTGCGGCCTCGGCCAGCAGAACGCGCCCGACACCGGTCGAGCCGGTAAAGGAGAGTTTCCGCACCCTGGGATCGGCCAGCATCGCGGCCGTCACAGGACCTGGATTGGAGGTTGTCAGAACGTTCACCACACCTGGCGGAACGCCTGCTTCCTGGTAGAGCGCGGCAAGCGCGTAGGCCGTCAGCGGGGTCTCGCTGGCTGGCTTCAAAATTACCGTGCACCCGGCAGCCAGGGCGGGCGCGATCTTGCGCGTCGCCATGGCGGCAGGGAAATTCCAGGGTGTGACAAGGACGCATATGCCGATGGGCTCGTAGTCGACTACGATCCGGTTCGTGCCGGAAGGCGCAATCCCGTATTCACCGGTGATGCGAACGGCTTCCTCGGCATTCCAGCGAAAGAACTCCGCGGCATAGGCGATCTCGCCACGCGCGTCCCGGAGTGCCTTGCCGTTTTCCAGCGAGATCAGGGTTGCCAGCGTCTCGGAACGTTGCGTCATCAGCTCGAAGCAGCGTCTGAGGATTTCGGAACGCTTGCGGGGCGGCGTTGTGCGCCAGCCATCGGCGGCCTTGGCCGCAGCCTCCACGGCGGCCGCGGCATCTTCGATCGTCGCGTCGGGAACGGCGGCGATCACCGCCTCCGTGGAAGGGTCCAATACCTGGATTTCCCGGCTGTCCGCGGATTGCCTCCACTGGCCGCCGATATACAAGCCATGGGAGAATCTGTGGAAGTCGGCAGTGTCCTGATCGTCCTCCAGGACCGGATGAGATATGTTCATGGCCTGCTCCTCGATTGCTCACATGACGTAGGTGGCGAGGTTGCCATCATAGGCAGCCTGGATCAGGCCCCGCATGGCTGCCAGATCGAATGGACGCGGATTGTTCTTGATGAGACGGTCAATGCCGAGCGCCTGTTCGGCCGTCCAATCGAGCTTGTCGCCGGGAAGCCCGAGCTTGGCCAGCGAAGGCGTGATGCCGATCGCTCCAAACAGCCGGCCGATCTCGTCGATCGTCGCGTCGGCCATCTCATCGGTACTCCGGTCCCTCCCGTCGAGACCAAGGGCAAGACCGATCTCGGTCATCTCGGCGGCCGCGGCGACCCGGTTGTACTTCATGACGTACGGCAACATGGTGGCGACACCCAATCCGTGGGCGGTGTGGGTTATCGCGCCAACCGGATATTGTACGGCGTGCGCCGCCGCTGTGCCGGCCGTCCCGAACGCACAACCAGCTGCAAGCGCGCCCATCATCACATCGGCCCGGGCGTCCTCGTCAGAGGGCTGGCGGTATGCCTTTTCAAGGCTTCGACCAAGCAGCCTGATTGCCAGCAGCGCGAAATGGTCGGTCAAAGCGGTTTTGCCGATAAAGACGTGGTTCTGCGGAAGGAAGGGGTCGGTGCCACGCCTGACGGCGGTGAAAGCCTCGATCGCATGGGTCAACGCGTCTGCGCCTGCGATCGCCGTCAATCCCGGTGGACATGTCATCGTCAGTTCGGGGTCGCAGATGGCGGCGGCCGCGATCAGATACGGGCTGGAGATGCCGACCTTCAAGGTGCGATCCGGATCGGAGATCACTGCAACTGGGGTCACTTCCGAGCCGGTGCCGGCTGTTGTCGGCACCGCGATCAACGGCAGCGTCGGACCAGGCACCTTGAACTCGCCGTAGTAATCCTGGAGCAGGCCACCGTGACTGAAGAGCAACGCGGCGCATTTGGCCATGTCGAGACAACTGCCGCCTCCAATGCCGATCACCATGTCCGGCGCAAAATCCCGCGCCTCCTCGACGCAAACGGCAACTGTGTCTCGGGGAACGTCGGGCAGCACGCGGTCATGGACAAACACATCGATCGAAGCGGCTCGCAGCGTCGCGACGATCTCCGCGAAAGGTCCGGTTGCGGCAAAACGTTCGTCGGTACAGACGAGCGCACGACGCCCGAGCCTGGCCGCGACGGTCGCAATGACGTGGCGCTGTCCCTTCCCGAAGAGGATTTCACGCGGCAGCCTTATGGCGGCGAAAAGGCTCATGTTCTGCGTTCCTCAATGATGTCGGCAGTGGAAGGGGAAAGCTCGTTGAGCTCGGCCAAGAGATATCCTCTATTAAATCGTATAGGATATAGGATTGTATTGGGCGGAGCATCGTGTTAGCCAGTGATCCTGTCAAGAGGCAAAGACGCAGGTCATGAACTTAAGCAATGCCCGAGAAGCCGAACCCGCCAGCGGACGCATCCAGCGATCCAACAGCCTGGTGGAGGACGTGTACGAAGCGATCTTCGCGCAACTCATGTCGCTGAAGATCGCGCCTGGCTCACGGATCACCGTCGACAGTCTGGTCAAGGAGCTCGATGTATCCCACACGCCAATCCGTGAAGCGCTTGGGCGGCTCGAAGGCGAAGGCCTTGTGCTGAAGACACATTTGATCGGCTACCGCGCCGCGCCGCAGATAACCAAGCGCCGGTTTGACGAACTCTATGAGCTTCGCCTGCTGCTCGAACCGCATGGGGCGGCCAAGGCAGCAGCCTTGATGGATGAGACGAAACTTGCGGTGCTTAAGGAGTCCGCAGGCGGGATGGCGCGCCGCGAAGGCAAGGATGAACGCCTGCGTTACTCCAACTTTGCGCGGCAGGACGCCATTTTCCACGACAGGATCATGGAATTTGCAAACAATGATCTCGTGCGCCAGACTCTCGCGTTCCAGCATACGCACTTCCACATCTTCCGCCTGATGTTCCATTCGCGCGTCACCGAGGAAGCGCTTGATGAGCATGAGGCCATTCTGGCCGCCTTCGCTGCCTCCGATCCTGTTGCCGCCGAACAGGCGATGCGCCGCCATATCGAGCATTCCCGCGACCGTTTGTTGCTGGCGTTCGACTGAGACTGCCCCCGCTCCATTGCCAGATGAAAAGGAACGACTATGCCAGGCAAGAAAATCCTGATGTTGACCGGTGAGTTCACCGAGGAATACGAGATCTTCGTCTATCAGCAGGCGATGGAGGCCGTCGGCCATATCGTCCACGTTGTCTGTCCTGACAAGAACGCTGGAGACCTGATCAAGACGTCGCTGCACGATTTTGAAGGCGACCAGACCTACACCGAAAAGCTCGGCCACTATGCGCTGATCAACAAGACGTTCTCCGACGCTGAGAAACAGCTCGACCAGTATCATGCCGTTTACTGCGCTGGCGGTCGTGGCCCGGAATACATCCGCACCGACAAGCGCGTGCAGGCGATCGTGCGTCATTTTCACGAGACCAAGAAACCGATCTTTACGATCTGCCATGGCGTCCAGATTCTGATAGCGGTCGACGGCGTCGTCCGTGGCAAGAAGGTGGCAGCGCTCGCGGCTTGCGAACCAGAGGTCACGCTGGCTGGCGGCACTTACATCGATCTGTCTCCCACCGACGCCTATGTGGACGGGACGATGGTTTCGGCAAAAGGCTGGACGGCGCTCGCGGCGTTCATCCGCGAATGCCTGAAGGTGCTGGGAACGGAAATCCGTCACGCGTAACTAGCGATGTTCCGACGCATTCCGGACGGAATGCGTCGGTGACTTGAACCGGATATGTCCGGCCTGAGCGCTTCGAACAGTGACAAATGGTCGGGGTCAGGCCGCGGCAGGTCCCGATGGCACTGGGCGGGTGTCAGCGGGCCTCAGCCAGTTTTGATCTTTCCTTCGTCAATGCGTCAGCCATCTCGGTGACGATTCTCGACTTCTTCTGGTTTGGGAAGAGCATCAGCGTTCGAAAGCTGACGGATGGCACCAGCGGGCGTAACGTGACGCCCCGTTCGATGTATCCAGTGGCGGTCACCGGATCAACGATCCCACAGCCCACGCCCGCCAAAACCAACGCGCAGACGGTAGAGGAATAGGCGGTCTCCACCACAACCTGCGGCGCCACCCCATACTTTGCGAATATGGCCTCTGCCTCGTGTCGAGTTGTGTCTTCCGGCGCTAGGGCGACAAAGGGCAGGCGATCGAGATCGGCGGGGTGCACCACATCCTTCTTTGCTAGCGGATGTCCGGGAGGTATCGCCAAGGTCGCGGGAATTTCAGCGAAAGGCGTTGCCTCAACGCCATTGGTGTCGATCTCGTCTGCGGTGATCGCGATGTCGAGCTGGTTTGCCGCGACCATATCTCGGATCACGGATGATCCAGTCACATAAAACGACACCGCAACATTGGGGTTCTTCCGACGAAACCTGCCGATGGCGCTTGGCAGCAGATTGGTGCTGAAGGCTGAGAGGCAGGCCACACGGATATCGCCCGAGCCGTAGTCCCGGATGCGGGCGGCGGCGCTTCGAAGCTTCGCCAAACCCGCGAGCGATATCTGAACCTCGCGGAAGAAAAGCTGTCCCTCGGCGGACGGAATCATCCGTCCTTTCTCTCTGTCGAACAGCCTGAACCCGATCGAGCGCTCTAAAGTCATGATCGCCTTGCTGACCGCAGGTTGGGACATCCCGAGTATTTCGGCGGCCCGCGAGGCGGTGCCGTAGGTCATGACCGCTTGGTAGGTTTCGATCAATCTGACATCCATGGCGAACTCTATAACCTGGAGGAATGGAATTTCGACTGATTGATATTGGACTGAATACACGAACGCATGTCAACAATGGCAGCACAGAGGAGACAGGTTGGAATGCGTGATGAGACAAGGTCGGTATCGAGAGTCTCGGTCAGCCTAAGCGGCTACGACAGCTTGACCGTGCCGATACACCGCGCATCGACTATCCGATACCCGGATGCCGCTTCCTTCGCCGCCCGGTTCGAGCGAGATGCGGATGGCTATGTTTATGGGCTTTATGGCACGCCCACACACCGATACCTGGAGAAAAAGATCACGGAACTCGAAGAGGGCGCCCGCACCGTGCTGGCGCCCTCCGGCCAAGCCGCGATCACCTGTGCCATGCTGGCATTTGTGGCAGCGGGCGAGAGGATCCTGATACCTGACACGGTATATGGTCCCGTACGCGACTTCGCCATGCATGAGCTTGTAGCGCTTGGGATAGAGCCGGTTTTTTATGACCCGGTTGACTTGGAAGCACTCGATGCGCTCATCGATGATCGGACGCGCCTTGTCTGGACGGAGTCTCCCGGTTCGGTCACCCTGGAGATGCAGGACATCCAGGCGATCGTTCGGATGGCGCACGCCAAGGGCGCCTTAGTCGGCTGCGACAACACATGGGCCTCGCCGCTCAACTTCAAGCCGCTGCGCCATGGCGCGGATTTCGTCGTGGAGGCCTTGAGCAAACACCTTGCCGGCCACTCCGACCTTATCCTGGGTTCGGTTACCACTAGGGACGATGCCCAAGGTCTGAGGCTCAAGGCTTCACTGGGAAGACTGGGCATTGGCACGTCACCCGACGATTGTGCACTCGCAGCACGCGGCATCGAGACGCTGGCGGTTCGTCTGGAACGATCCAGCGCGTCGGGTCTTCAGATTGCGGCATGGCTCGCGGAGCATCCGTGCATAGAGACGGTCATCCACCCAGCGCTACCCGAAAATCCTGGCCATGAGATCTGGAAACGTGATTTCAGCGGTGCCTGCGGTGTCTTCACGTTCACGCTGAGGGAGCAGTACGTCGACCAGTCGTTTGCTGCGCTCGATGTTCTGCAGTTGATCTCGATCGGTGCTTCGTGGGGCGGAACAAAGAGCCTGATCGCTCCGACCTCAGTGAAGGCGCTGCGAACCGTGCGCCCCTGGGCTGGTCCCGACTACCTTTTTCGCTTGAATGTCGGGCTCGAACACCCAGACGATCTTCAGAATGATCTGGAACGGTTCTTCATGGCGATGACCGAAAATTCCAAAACCACCCCGCGCACGGCTGCCGGCTATCTCTAACCCCATAACTTTCACGAATAGAACGGATCGAAGGCAATATTGGACGGAATGGAGAATGCACTCTTAAATCGATACCGCGGATCGGAGAGTGGGCCGATCCTCGAGGAACATGCAGGTCACAAAAAACGACCAACGTTGAACAATGGGAGACTACACATGTTTGGAAAGAATTCGCGGACCATAGCGATAGCACGCGCAGCGTTGCTAGGGCTGCTGGGGCTGGGAGGGATCGCATCAGCGCAGACCTTCGACGTATCGCGCATCGAGGTGAACAAGGAACTTGCTGCGCGGTTGCCCGAGAAGATTCGTCAGGCCGGCGTTCTCGTCGGTGGATCGGACAATGACTATGCTCCGTGGGAGTACCTCGCAGGTGCGGATGGCCAGACCCCTGAAGGCATTGACATCGACATCGGCAATGCCATCGCCGCCAAGCTCGGCGTGAAGTACGAATCCCGGACGGCGCAGTTCACGACTATCCTGCCGGCGCTGGGTACGAACTACGACATCGGCATGTCTGCGTTTTCGATCACCGAGGAGCGCAAGAAGGTCGTCAACTTCGTCTCCTATGCCGAAACCGGCAATGAGTGGTTGATCAAGGCGGGCAACCCTACTGGCTTCGATCCGACGGATATCTGCGGTCGCCAGATCGCGGTACAAAGCGGCAGCCGCCACGAGGAGAGGCTCATGATCGTGAACAAGGAATGCGTCGACGGCGGCCACAAGGAAATCACCGTCCTGCCTTTCAAGACGCAGACGGAGGCCGTCACTCGTGTGGCCGTCGGCGGCGCTGACGCGACTGTTACAGGCAGTGCCACGGCGCTTTATGCGGCATTCAAGTCCAACAAAGCGCTGGAAACTGTCCGGCCGGTCGGCGAAGCCCTCGATGTGCGGGGCCTCAACGGCATTGCCATTACCAAGTCGGACACCGAATTGACCGAACTCATCGCCGACACTTTGACGACCTTGATCAAGGACGGCACCTACAAGGCCATCCTGGATTCATGGGGCATGGGTGCGGTCGGGGTTCCGGAGGCCAAGATAAATCCGGCTTCGGAGCATTGATGTGAGCGACAACGACGTCACGCTGGCGGCGGACAGTCCTCAGGCGGGCCCGGTCGGTGGCCCGAAGAAGGATGTCGTTCGCAACCAGGTGGTGCCGAGGCGCCACTTGGGACGCTGGGTGGCCGTCATCCTCATTCTGATCATTATAGTGCAGGCCGCGCACGGCGTGGCAACGAATCCCAATTTTCACTGGGGCACCTACTACGAGTATATCTTCTCCCCCTTCGTGATCCGCGGCGTCGGCTGGACGTTGCTGCTTACGATTGTTGCCATGGCGGTCGCGATACCGCTGGCCCTGGCCCTCGTCGTGATGCGCGAGAGCGGAAATCCAATTCTCACGAACGCCGCCTGGTTCTGGGTTTGGTTCTTCCGAGGAACGCCCGTGTACACGCAGCTGGCGTTTTGGGGCCTGTTTGCGGTGCTGTTCCCGCGCATATCGCTCTCGGTCCCCTTCGGCCCTGAGCTGGTCAGCATCGACAGCCGCTGGATCGTCACCCCGGCAGTCGCCGCCATTATTGGACTTGGTTTCAATGAGAGCGCTTATCTCGCCGAGATTTTCAGGGCTGGCTTTCGCGCCATTGACCGCGGGCAAACCGAGGCGGCCCAAGCGCTCGGCATGTCGCAGGCCAAGATCTGGACCCGCATCCTCATTCCGCAGGCCATGCGGACCATCATTCCTCCAACCGGCAACGAAACGATCGGCATGTTGAAGATGACGTCGCTGGTGTTGGCCGTTCCGTTCACTCTCGACTTGATGTTCGCGACCAACGCGATCGCCAATCGCACCTATCTGCCGGTTCCGCTGCTCCTGGTTGCCGCCTCTTGGTATCTGGTCATCACCTCGGTGCTGATGGTCGGGCAGCACTACCTCGAACGTTATTTCGGGCGCGGGCATGACATGATCATGGTCAAAGGAGGGCCGAACTGATGCATGGCATGCCAGTTACGCCCGCCGTCGAACTCTCGGGCATTCACAAATTCTATGGAGGCGTCCACGCGTTGTGTGGCGTGGACCTCAGCATAGCCAGGGGTGAGGTCTGTGTTGCTATCGGTCCGTCCGGATCTGGAAAATCCACCCTGTTACGCTGTATCAACCAGCTAGAGGTGATCTCGGCAGGCCGGGTCCGCTTAAGCGGCGTCCTTCAAGGATATCGAGAGATAGACGGCAAACTGCACGAACTCTCACGGCGCGAGATTTCCGAGCAGCGTCGGCGAACCGGCATGGTGTTCCAGCGCTTCAATCTGTTCCCACACATGACAGCGCTCCAGAATGTGATCGAAGGCCCGGTGCATGTGAAACGCCAATCCAAAAAACAGGCGAGAGAGCGAGGATTGGCGTTGCTGGATCGTGTGGGTCTGGATCGCTTGGGAGATCGTTATCCAAACCAGCTTTCCGGTGGCCAGCAGCAGCGCGTCGCCATTGCCCGGGCATTGGCCATGGACCCGGAGGTCATGCTGTTCGACGAACCCACCTCCGCGCTTGACCCCGAACTGGTTGGCGAGGTGCTCGACGTCATCAAGGACCTCGCGCGCACCGGCATGACGATGATGCTGGTGACGCATGAGATCGGTTTCGCCCGTGAAGTCGCCGATCACCTCATCTTCATGGACAATGGCGTGGTGGTTGAGCGTGGCAAGCCACAGGACGTTCTTACCAACGCCAAGGAGCCCCGCACCAAGGCGTTCCTCTCAAAGGTCCTTTAGCGGCATCTGCGCGTCCATTTTCGCCTGCCCCAGCCACCCCGTCGGAGACGCCATGAACGATACCGAAGCCATCCTGGACCGGGTGGATGCCAACATGCCGATCTCGGTCGAGAAGTTTGTGCAATTTCTGGCGTTCCCGTCCGTTTCCAGCCAGCCGGACGGGAAGAAGGGAATTGTTGCCTGCGCCGACTGGCTCAGGTCCGAGTTGGATGATCTGGGCTTTGACGCCCGGATCATGACGACCGATGGCCATCCGTTGGTCCTTGGCACGTCACAGGCTGGGAATGGCGGCCCCAAGGTCTTGTTCTACGGTCACTACGACGTACAGCCGGCAGAGCCGCTCAATGCCTGGTCGACACCGCCCTTTCGGCCGGACATAAGGCTTGAGGACGGCCTGACGCGGATATATGCCCGCGGTGCATCGGACAGCAAAGGCCAGGTGTGGTCTGTCCTCCAGGCTCTTCGTGCATGGGGGCAGGTCCAGGGCGGCATGCCGGTAGATGTCACCATTCTGCTTGAGGGCGAGGAAGAGACGGGGTCGCCGAGCCTTGCCGCCTTCGTCGAGGCAAATCGCAACGAACTTGTCTGCGATGTCGCTTTCATCTGCGACAGCGATATGTGGTCTCCGACCAGGCCCGCCATCACGACGCGCCTCAAGGGGCTACTGCACGAGAAAATCACCATTCTAGCTCCAAACAGTGACCTGCATTCGGGTCACTTCGGCAATGTCGCCGTCAATCCCCTTCGTGTTCTCACAAACATCCTTGCCGCCATTCACGACGGTCAAGGAAAGGTGACGATCGAGGGTTTCTACGATGATGTCGGGCCGCTGCCGCTCGCCTTGCGCAAACAGTGGGAAGCCCTGGACCTCTCGGAAGCCCTGGCCGGCGTGTCGGTGACGGGAGGGCCTGATGAAGGCGGATACGGTACGGTCGAGTTGATGTGGGGCCGTCCCGGCATCGACTTCAACGGCATCGTGGGTGGCAATACCGGCCCTGGCGAACGATCGGTTCTACCCTCATCGGCATCGGCTCGACTGTCGTTTCGCCTGGTCGGTGGGCAGCGACCGGAACATATCCGCGCGCTGTTTCGAACGTTCGTCGAGGCTCGCCTTCCTGCCGGTTGCCGGGTTGAGTTTGAGGGGAGTGGCGGGAGCTCGGCGGTGTCGGTGAACGAAGCCAGCCCCTACATGGCAGCCACGGCTCGGGCACTTGACGCAGAATGGCCAGAGCCGACGCTGATCAAAGGATCGGGCGGCACGGTTCCATTGGTCGGACTCCTTACAGACCGCCTAGGCGTCGATTGCATCGTCACCGGCTTCATCCTCGCCGACGATGCCATTCATGCCCCCAACGAGCGGTACGATGTCGAACGGCTTCGCAAAGGAATACGCAGTTGGGTGCGCATCTTGTCGGAGCTGCGGTGAGACGCCTGGTTTCGGTGCAGGCCTGTACAGAGTCCCTGCATCGGCCGATAACCCAACGCGCGGAACACCTCCATGTCTGCTGTTGGTAGCTCCTCGTCTGCTCGGCCGCCGGAGATTCGCGGACGACATCAAGCTGGGACGTTCGCGCCAGCGACGAGGTCGGCGCCGTCATTGTAGCTCGTCAGGCTGCAGGGCGTGCCGATGAACCGTTCCTGGATTGCGCTGGCAGCACCCTGGCTGGATCATTCGACGTTCTGCGCATCCAGCCTGTCGGCGAGCGTGCCGGGTGCGGCAAAGCCGGATTCGCGTATCGCTGCCGCCATGATCCGGGCGGTTTCGGGCCTGCGTTCGAGGCAGCGCGAAACCGGTCCGGCCGCCACGATGGAAAGGCGTTTCGAGGCGAGGGCGATCGGAAAGGAAACACCTGCAAGGTCGGGAATATATTCCGAATTGCTCTGGTGGTAGCCGCGTTCGGAAACCGCGCGCAATTCGTCCTCGATCTGCTCGATGCCCATCGGCGTGGTGTCAGAATATTTCTCGAACACGAGCTTGCGGTAGAGCTGTTCCCGCTCCTTCGGCTTCATCTGCGACAGGATCGCCCTTCCGGCCGAGCTGGCGTGGATCGGAACCCGCGTTCCCACTTCCGCGAAATAGCGGATCGGCTGGCGCGATTCCCGCACATAGAGGAAGACCACTGAGAGGCCTGACGCGCATCCAATCGCGGTCGTCTCTCCGGTGCGCGTGGAAATCTTGTCCACCAGATCCAGTAGTCCGCTCGGCAGCGGATCCTTTTCGCCAATGACCTGCACGACCGACTGCCAGCGCGGGCTTGGAAAGTAGCCGCCGCGCAGCCGGGGCTCGTAGAAATAGCCCTTTTCCACCAGTGTTCCGACGATGTTGAACGTGCTGGAACGTGGCCAGCTCAACTCGTCGGCGATCTCGGCAAGCGTAGCGGGCTCTCCGCGCCTGGCGAAAAACTCTAAAAGCTCAACCACATTGGCGGCCTGTCTGACTTGCATGGGGCACCGTTCCTTTCGCCAGAGCCGACTCTCGGTCCTGGCACGTTTCACTTTCTCAGGAATGGCCATAATTCACCATCGTGAATACAGCAATCTATTTTTGCCTATCCGGGCTTCTTCGCCCGTTTCGATCTAGATGAGATAACAGATTGTTAGTGTTGGGAATTTTTGTTCGGTCTGGTTCAGACGGGAAGAAATCCTGCACGCATTTGTTGACACTATTCCTAATAGTGATCTACGAATTCACAATCAAGCATTCTTGTAGGTGGGACACATGACTGCAAATGGTTCCTTCGTTCGCCAAAGCGCCGAGCCGGTCGACAGGTTCATGCGTTACGAGAAGCTGTTCATCGGCGGTGAATGGGTTGTCCCTGAAGACGGAGGGTTGCTGGAAAGCATCGACCCGTCCACCGGCCAGCCGTGGGCGGTCGCGGCCTATGGCGGGAAAAAGGACATCGATCGCGCGGTGGCGGCGGCCCGCGCAGCCTTTGAGGGATCGTGGGGCCGGATGCCCGGCCATGAGCGCGCCGCGCTGATGCGGCGCTTCGCCGATCTATACCAGAAGCATGCGGCCGAGCTTGCTGTCGTCGAGTCCCGCGACAATGGCCGCGCCCTGCGCGAGTCGCGAGTGGATGTCGGCGGCCATCACAATTCCTATCACTGGTTCGCGTCGCTGTGCGACAAGCAGGGCGGCCGCACCATTCCGCTGGACGACGGCGTCCACGCATTTACTTCGCGTGTGCCGCTAGGGGTCGTCGGGGCGATCACGCCCTGGAACGTGCCATTGATGGCGGCGTGTTGGAAACTGGGGCCGGCGCTCGCCGCCGGTTGCACGGTGGTGCTCAAGCCGGCCGAGCTGACCCCGGTCAGCTCGCTCGAGCTGGCGCGTCTGTTCGAGGAAGCCGGCTTCCCGGCGGGCGTCGTCAATGTCGTGCCGGGTTACGGCCGCGACGGTGCGGGCGACCACCTGGTCACGCATCCCGGTGTCGACAAGATCACCTTCACCGGCGAGGGCGCCACTGCGCGCGAGATCCTCAAGCGCGGATCGGACACGCTCAAGCGCTTCACCTTCGAGCTCGGCGGCAAGGCGCCGCACATCCTGTTCGCCGACGCCGACCTCGATCAGGCGCTCAATGCCGCCACGGGCTCGGCCTGGGCGCTGTGCGGGCAGAGCTGTGCCCTGGGTTCGCGGGTCCTGGTGGAGCGTTCCGTCTACGCCAAAGTGGCCGAGGAGTTCGCCCGCCGGGCCGCAAAGGTGCGCGTCGGCAGCCCCCTCGACGAGGCGACGCATATGGGGCCTCAGGCGAGCCAGCAGCAGCTCGACAAGACGCTCTCTTACATCGGTCTCGGCCGCGATGAAGGCGCCAGGCTGATCGCCGGCGGCAGCCGCATCGATCGCGACGGTCTGAAGGGCGGCTACTTCGTCGAGCCGACAGTCTTCGCCGATGTCGCCAACGACATGCGGATCGCCCGCGAGGAGATCTTCGGGCCAGTCGCGGCGCTCATTCCCTTCGACGGCGAGGACGAGGCGGTCGCTCTCGCCAACGACACCAGTTACGGGCTGACCGCCGGCCTGTGGACCCGCGATATCGGCCGCGCGCATCGCACGGCCGCGCGCATCCGGGCCGGTGTCGTCTGGGTGAACACATACCGCTACCTGCGCTGGAGCATCCCCTATGGCGGGTTCAAAGCGAGCGGATGGGAACGCGAGAACGGCATCGAGGCGCTCGACCCCTACCTGGATACGCGGGCGACCGTGATCAGCACGACGGGCCAGTTCCCCGACGCCTACGCACAGTGACGCCAAAAGACTGCAGGAGGAGAACAAGAATCATGCGTCTGGCCAACAAGCTCGCAATCATCACCGCCGCGGCGTCGGGCATGGGCCGGGCAGGCGTCGAGCTCTTCCTGCGTGAAGGCGCCACCGTCTGCGCGGTCGACATCAATCAGGATGCTCTTTGCGCGCTGAAGGCGGAACTTGATCCGGCCAGTGGGCGCATCCACACCGTACAGGCGGACCTCGCGCAACCCGAGGGCGCACGTGAGAGCATCAACGAAGCGGCAGCCAAGCTCGGCGGCGTCGACTTTCTCTGGGCGCATGCCGGCATTCCCGGACCCGGTGGGATAGAGAGGCTCGACATTGGAGAGTACCAGCAGGCGTTCGCGCTCAACGTGCAGTCGGCTGCGCTCGGTGCGGGCGAGGTGATTGCTCATATGCGCAAGCGGGGCGCGGGCTCGATCATATTTACCGCGTCGGTTTCCGGCATGGTTGGTTCAATGTGGTCGCCGGTGTATTCGAGCTGCAAATTCGCGGTGGTCGGCCTCGCCAAATCGCTGGCGCAGACCTTCGCGCCTGACAACGTACGGGTCAACGTCGTCTGTCCGGGCTTGGCCGAAACGCCCATGAAGGTCGGCTTCACCGGTCGCGGTGTTTCCGCCGAAGCGGCAAAGGCCGCGGAAGAGAAGTATATTTCCGCAGTGCCGCTCGGACGACTGGTGCGCGCCCACGAGGTCGCCCAGGCAGTGCTCTGGCTCGCTTCGGACGATTCCAGCTTTGTGACCGGTATCGAACTGCCGATCGACGGAGGCTTCACCTGCCGGTGAGGCCCGGCTGGCGGCCGTCGTAAGACGGCGAATGCTCGTTCGTCCCTCGGGAGAAGGCAGATACGGGCATGCTGGAAGACACGCAGACAACAAGCTGTCGCAAGAACAGCAGGGCTTCCATTGCCTTTATCCACAAACACAAAGGGGAATGACATGATTACTCGCCGTTTTTTACCTATGAGTGCTGCCGCGATGGCCGCCGTACCCTCCTTCGCGAAGATGACGAGCGCGGCAACGCCGAGCAGCATCGTCGTCATCGCAAGATCGTCGAGACCGCCGAGGACCTGCGCCTCGCCCCGCCGGCGGCGAGGTCAACGGTGAACGCGAGCGGCGATCGTCTCGGCTGCCCTTTGCAGCTTCGGCACGTATTGGCGTTCGATCTGCTCGAGGGAGACCGCGTTACGTGCGGTGACGATGTTGATGCAGCATCGCAGATTGCCATCGACAACGACCGGCACCCCCGCGCCGGCTTCGCTATCGAAGAATTCACCGGACTGCAATCCATAGCCACGGCGCCGGGTCTCGGAGATGATCGCCGCCAGCCGATCGGGGTGTGCAAGCAGGTCGCGCGATTCCTGCGGATGCGGATTGTCGAAACGCAGGATTCGCTCGCGCATGTCGTCGGCGCAAAAGGCGAGCCAGGCGCGTCCGGTTGCCGAGATGCTGAAGGGAAGCTGCGAGCCCGCGCCCCCGGCCCGAACGACGGAAAACTGCGCCTGCCTGGTGTTGGTATCGGCGATGACCAGACGGTCATTATCGCAGACGACGATGTCCGACGGCCAGCCCAGATCGAGCCGCAGATCTGCGATCACTGGACGGGCAATGGAGACGATTTCGTCGAGCGCGTTGTAACCTTGACTGAGTGCCAATGCGTGCAAGCCGACGGCGAAGACCTTCTCCGCCGGGTCGTATGTGGCAAATCCCGCAGAGCACAGCGTCTCGAGCATCCGCAGCGTCGTCGCCTTCGGCAGCTTCGCACGCTTGTGGATGACGGTCAGGCCGGCCGGCCCGATGTCGTTCAGCGCCTCGAGTACCTGCAGGACCTTCAGCGACGCGGACACCGCCTTGTACACCGGCTTGCGTGGATTCCTGTCCGCCGACATCTCGCCTCCATTGTTGTCGCTTCACGTACCACCGGGCGGCCGCATCCCGTAATTCGACTCGCCGACAGTGCCGCCCGCTTCGGTGCGGGCGACAGGCGATACGCGCAGTTGGACCGCAACCCAGAAGGCACTGGCTCGCTTGTGGTTCACTAGATGAACCTATGTTCTTTTTTCGCACTGAATCGCACTTATTGCAACAGATTCTAGATGGACAGGGCGCCAAACCAGTGGAAGACTGATCCGGTATAGCGCCGGCACCGATAATTACGCCAGAGACAAGCAAGAGGTTCACCAGATGAACCTATACCGCAGGAAGCCATGCATTCGCTACGCCGGATAATCGAATTGGTTTGCCAACTGGACTTCCCGGTTCGGTGCGCGACCCTCCGAAATGAGCCGCTGCTGGCAGCATTCGGCGACTCCAGAGCGGAAGCGGCATGCCAGCCAGTTGAAGGAGCATGACAATGCGTGGAGATCTACTCGGCTATGTCGCGCGGCGAATCCTGCATTCGATCCCCTTGGTCATCGGGGTTTCGATCATCGGCTTCGGCATCATGCATATGGCGCCGGGCGGGCCGCTGGCGGTCTATACGCTGAACCCCTCGATCACGGCAGCGGACATCGAGCGCCTTCGCGTGGCGCTCGGCCTCGACCAACCCCTCTACGTTCAGTATCTCGGCTGGGCGAAATCCATGCTGACCGGATCCTGGGGCTACACCCTGTTTGGCGGCCGCCCGGTGCTCGACGTCATTCTGGAACGCCTCCCAGCGACGTTTCTGCTCATGGGCACCTCTCTGGCGCTGGCCATGATCATCGGCACGCTTCTCGGCGTGCTTGGTGCGGTCCGGCGCTATTCCTTCTTCGACTATCTGGCAACGACCGGGGCGATGCTGGCGCTGTCCTTCCCGACGTTCTGGTTCGGGCTGATGGCGATCTACGTCTTCGCCATCGAACTGCGTTGGCTGCCGTCTGGGGGCATGTACTCACTGGGCGAGGAAGGCAATGTGCTGGACCTTCTTCGCCATCTGATCCTGCCGTTGATGGTGCTGACTCTCGTGCTGGTCGCGACCTGGAGCCGCTACGCGCGATCGAGCTTTCTTGACGTCATCCAGCAGGACTATATCCGCACGGCGAGATCAAAAGGGCTCAGCTCTGGCCGTGTGCTCGCGCGGCATGCCTTCCCCAACGCCGTCATTCCACTGGTGGCCCTTCTCGGCGTCCAGCTGCCGACCCTGTTCTCGGGCGCGCTCGTTGCGGAGACCATCTTCGGCTGGCCGGGAATGGGGCGGCTCTTTGTCGATGCGCTCAACATGAAAGAGCACTCGATCCTGATGGGCATGGTCATGTTCACGGCCTTGCTTGTCATTGCGGCGAACCTGCTCGCGGACATCGCCATCGCCCTTATCGACCCCCGCGTGAAACTGTCGTGACGGGGAGGGTAGGATGACGGACGTGACGATTGCTTCGCCCCAGATCAACCGCTCTTACCGGCGGATGATCCTGCACCGGTTCCTGAGCCACCGTATGGCCGTTTTCGGCGCGGTCGTGGTTTTCCTGCTTTGTCTGTCGGCGATTTTCGCGCAGTTCCTCGCCCCTCACGATCCTCTGGAAATCGAGACCTCGCGACGTTTCCTTCCTCCCCTGGCTTCGTGGGAATATCCGCTGGGGACGGACGATCTTGGCCGGGACACGTTGAGCCGGCTTCTCTATGGCGGGCAGGTGTCGCTTATCGTCGGCATCGTAGCGATGCTCACGACGATGATCACCGGCACTCTCGTCGGTCTGGCGGCCGGCTTCTACGGCGGCGTCGTCGACAATCTGCTGATGCGGTTCGTCGACACGCTCTTATGCTTTCCGCAGGTTTTTCTGCTCTTGGTCATCGCGGCTTTCGTGCCCCCCACCATCCTGTCGATCTCGCTGATCATCGGGCTGACCTCATGGATGGAGGTGTCACGGATTGTTCGAGCGCAGGTCTCGTCGATCAAGGAGATGGACTTCGTCCAGGCGTCGCGCGGATTTGGCGCCTCGAATTGGCGCATCATGGTCGTCGAGCTTCTGCCGAACATCCTGGCGCCGGTCCTGGTTGCTGCCACCCTCAAGGTGGCGACCGCGGTGCTGATGGAATCCTACATCAGCTTTCTTGGCTATGGCGTGCAGCCGCCCATGGCGAGCTGGGGGAACATGCTGACCAACGCCCAGGGTTACTTCGACACCGTTCCGTTCTTGGCAATTCTGCCTGGCATCCTGATCACACTCACCGTGATGGGCTTCAATTTTCTCGGTGACGGCCTGCGAGACGCATTCGATGCCAGGTTGAAGTTAGACGCGTAAATCCACCATCGTTTACAAAAGAGGGAGAACAAGAAATGTCGACTAAACTTACTTTGAATCGCCGCACGCTGATCAAGGGAGCCGCCGCCTCCGGCCTCATCCTGCCGGTCAGCGGGCTCTATCGGCCCGCAATCGCACAGTCCAATCCCGACCGGGTCATCTTCGCCACGACGCAGGAGCCGGTGCAGTTCAATCCGCTACTCTACGCCAATGGCGGCACGGATACTATTCCCGAAGCGCTGGTATTCGACGCGCTGTGGGACGTCGACGACAAGGGCGCGTTCATCCCCAACCTCGCCGCCCGGCTGCCGACGCGCGAGAACGGCGACATCTCGGCCGACGGCAAGACCTGGAAGATCAGCCTGAAGCAGGGCGTCGCCTGGAGCGATGGCCAGCCCTTTACGGCGAAGGACGTCGAGTTCACCTTTCAGACAATCGTCAATCCGAAGGTCGCGGCGCGCATGCGCAGCGGTTTCGACCTGATCGACTCACTGAAGGTGATCGACGACCACACGGTCGAGATCGTGCTCAAGAAAGCCTACGTCCCATTCTATTGGGCATGGCAGGCGATGCACATCGTGCCGCATCATCTCCTGTCCGGCGAAGCCGACATCAACACCTCGGGCTTCAACTCGCAGCCAATCGGCACCGGCGCCTATACTCTCAAGTCCCGCACGGCCGGCAGCCACATGGTCTACGAGGCCAACCCGAACTACCACCGCGGTGCGCCGAAGATTAAGCAGTTCATCCACAAGTTCGTTCCCGATCAGTTGGTCGCGTACGGGCAGATGAAGACCGGCGAGATCGACTATTTCGGGCTGATGGGGATTCCCTACGACCGGTGGGAAGAGGCCAAGGCGCTGCAGGATCGCACCTTCCTGCTCAACCCGCAGCCCTATGTGCAGTTCATCTACTTCAACACCGAGAAGCCGCAGTTCACCGATCCAAAAGTCCGCAAGGCGCTCTACATCGCACTCGAAATGCAGAAGTCGATCGACGACATCAACTTCGGCAGCACGCCCCGTACGCTGTCCTACCTGCATCCATCGCACTGGGCCTATAACAGCGCCCTGAAGGAAGAGACGGCAAACCCGGAACTTGCGGCCAAGATGCTGGACGAGGCCGGCTGGCGGGCCGGCAACGACGGCATCCGCGAGAAGGACGGTGTGAAGATGAAGTTCACCTGTTCCACGACTGCCGGTGTCCCCTCGCGCCAGGCGAGCCAGCAGCTGTTCCAGCAGAACTGGAAGCAGATCGGCGTCGACATGGAGATCAAGAACATGCCGGGCTCGGTGGTCTGGGGCGACTACACGACGAAGTCGCAGTACGACACGCTGCTGGTGGCATGGGAGCCGACGGTCGGCATGGATCCGGACTACTCCGCCCGCTGCCACTCCAAGGCGATCGGCAACGGCGCCAACTACACACTCTACAAGAATCCGAAGGTCGACGAGCTTCTCGACCTCGGCGCCGAGCAGGAAAACGTCGAGGAGCGGAAGGCGACGTACGGCAAGATCCAGGAGATCCTGCTCGAGGAAGTGCCCTTCGCGCCGCAGTTCGGGGTGGTCCAGGGCAACATGACCGTGAAGGCGCTGCAGGGCGTCAAGGTCAACCAGTATGTCACCGATGCCGCCTGGAACGTTCACGAGTGGTCGTGGGCCTGATCGGCCGTGCGGCTGCCGGCGCCCGCAAGGGCGCCGGCAACTTCGTTCGCTCAAGGGTCGATCCTTCGACGTCGCTACGCCGGGCCACATATGTTTCGAGATCGTGAGAGGTGCTGTCGATGGATGCTGGGACAGCCATGACCTTGGGCCCGACAGTCGCTCAAGGATCCGCTCTTGCGGAAAAAAGGAAAGTCATGGGTCAACCGATCCTCTCAGTCGAGAAGCTCTCCGTTTCCTTTCGCACCGATGCCGGATGGCGGACTGTCGTGCGAGACGTTTCGTTCGACGTGGCCGCGAGAGACACGGTCGCGCTGGTCGGGGAGTCGGGATCGGGCAAGAGCGTCACCGCGCTTTCGGTGATGGGGCTGACGCCGGCGGGATCGAGCCGCGTCGAAGGCAGTGTCAAGCTCAATGGCACCGAATTGCTGACGCTGCCGGAGCGGGCTTTGCGCGGGATCCGTGGCAATGAAGTCGCCATGATCTTCCAGGAGCCGATGACCAGCCTGAACCCGGTGCACACCATCGGCGCCCAGGTGTCGGAGGCCCTGACATCCCATCGCAAGCTCTCGGGAAGCGAGGCGCATGCCGAAGCGCTGCGGCTTTTGGAACGGGTGCGCATTCCCGCCGCCCGATCGCGGTTTCACGAATATCCGCATCAGTTCTCGGGCGGCATGCGCCAACGCGTCATGATCGCCATGGCGCTCGCGTGCCGGCCGAAGCTGCTCATCGCGGATGAGCCGACCACGGCGCTCGATGTCACGATCCAGGCCCAGATCCTGGAGCTCATAAAGGAGCTCCAGGACGAGGAAGGCATGTCCGTCCTGTTCATCACCCATGACATGGGCGTGGTCGCGGAAATCGCGGACCGCACAGTCGTCATGTATGACGGTCAGGTGGTCGAGAAGGGCACCACGGAGGCGATCTTCCGGAACGCGGATCATCCCTACACGCGCTCGCTCCTTGCCGCGGTGCCCCGGCTAGGATCGATGACCGCTTTCTCAAAACCGCTGCGTTTTCCCGTTGTCGACCGCGCGACCGGTCTCTCGGACCAGCCTTCCGAGACGCCCAACACCGTCAGCCGGAATAAACAGCCTCTTTTGGAAGTATCCGGCCTCACCACGCGGTTTGAGATTCGCTCGGGCGTCCTCGGCAAGGTCCGGGCGCGGGTGCATGCCGTCGAGAACGTCTCGTTCCACCTCCAGACCGGGGAGACGCTGGCGCTGGTTGGAGAATCCGGTTGCGGCAAGTCGACGACCGGTCGCTCCGTTCTTCGTCTCACGCAGCCGCTGTCCGGATCGATCAGGCTGCAAGGGAAGGAGATATTGGAGCTTCGGCCGTCGGAGTTGCGCGAACAGCGCCGGCACATGCAGATGGTTTTCCAGGATCCGTTCGCCAGCCTCAACCCGCGCATGACGGTGGGGGCATCGATCGCACAGCCCTTGGCCATCAATGGCCTGGCCAGTCGCTCGGAGGCAGGAGAGCGGGTCCGGCACCTGTTGAAGCAGGTCGGCCTCGAACCGGAAATGGCGGGACGCTTCCCGCACGAATTCTCCGGCGGCCAGCGGCAACGGGTCTGCATCGCGCGCGCACTGGCGGTCGCGCCCAGTCTCATTGTCGCCGACGAGGCGGTTTCGGCGCTCGATGTCTCCGTCAAGGCGCAAGTGATCAACCTGATGCTGGAACTCCAGGCACAGATGGGTCTCGCCTATCTGTTCATTTCCCATGACATGGCCGTGGTCGAACGCGTCAGCCATCGCGTGGCGGTGATGTATCTGGGCGAGATCGTGGAAATCGGCCCGCGCGCCGCAATCTTCGGCAACCCGCAACATCCCTACACCAGGCGGCTGCTTGAAGCCGTTCCCGTGCCGGATCCGGCTCGCCGCCTGATCAAACGCATCGTCGCCAATGACGAGATTCGCAGCCCGATCCGCGCGGCCGACTACGTGCCTCCCGTGCGCAGCTATCGCCAGGTGTCACCGGATCACTTGGTGATGATCGAGGCATGGCCGGATCGTGCCCAAACCCGGCCGGGCGATCATGTTTGATGGTCGTGGAGAAGGACGTCCAGCCATGACCTCAAATGCACGTGCCGACGCCTCGCGGGCAGGCCGCCGATTGCGTCACGTTGGGTTGGCGCGAACGGCACGACACATGCTCCCCGACCGACACGACACGAATACGAAATGAGTGTGATGCGTTATTCCGCCTTCTCGATTTTCCTGAACGGCCTGCGCAAGAACACGGGCTGGACCTCCGCCTGGCGTTTCCCGGAACCCAAACCGCATTACGACATCATCATCGTCGGCGGCGGTGGACATGGCCTCGCGACCGCGCACTACCTTGCCAAGGAGCACGGCATCACCAATGTCGCTGTGCTGGAGAAGGGCTATATCGGTTCTGGCAATGTCGGCCGCAATACGACCATCATCCGCTCGAACTACCTGCTGCCCGGCAACAATCCGTTCTACGAACTGTCCCTGAAGCTCTGGGAAGGGCTGGAGCAAGACCTCAACTACAATGCGATGGTGTCGCAGCGTGGTGTCATCAATATCTGCCACAACGACAGCCAGTTCGCGGCCTATATGCGCCGCGGCAACGCGATGCGGCTGCACGGCGTCGACGCCGAACTGCTCGACCGCGACCAGGTGAAGTCGATGCTGCCGTTCCTCGACTTCGACAATGCCCGCTTTCCGGTACAGGGCGGACTGCTGCAACGGCGCGGCGGCACCGTGCGCCACGACGCGGTCGCCTGGGGCTATGCGCGGGCCGCCGATGCGCGCGGCGTCGACATCATCCAGCATTGCGAGGTGACCGGCATCCGCCGCGAGAACGGCCGCGTCGTCGGCGTCGAGACCAGCAGGGGCTTCATCGGCTGCAACAAGCTGGCGCTGGCAGCGGCCGGCAACTCCTCGCGCGTGGCCGCAATGGCCGACCTGAGACTGCCGATCGAGAGCCATGTCCTGCAGGCCTTCGTGTCGGAGGGACTGAAACCCTTCATCGACTGCGTGGTGATCTTCGGCGCGGGTCATTTTTACGTATCGCAATCGGACAAGGGTGGCCTCGTCTTCGGCGGCGACATCGACGGCTACAACTCCTATGCGCAGCGCGGCAATCTGGCGACTGTCGAGCATGTCGCCGAGGCGGGCGTCGCGCTCATACCTGCATTGTCGCGGGTCCGCGTGCTGCGCAGCTGGGGCGGCATCATGGACATGTCGATGGACGGGTCGCCGATCATCGATCGCACCCATATAGACAATCTCTACCTCAACGCCGGCTGGTGCTACGGCGGCTTCAAGGCGACGCCTGCCTCCGGCTATTGCTTCGCGCATCTCCTGGCGCGGGGTGAGCCCCACGCGACCACCGCGCAGATGCGCCTCGACCGGTTTGAACGCGGATACGCGATCGACGAACGGGGCTTAGGCGCCCAGCCCAACCTGCATTAGAGTTTTCAATGGCAAGTCTAGTCTCCTGCCCCCATTGTGGCGTGCGTCCGAAAGAAGAATTCACGATCAAGGGCGCCGCGCTTTCGCGTCCAGCTGCCGATGCGCCGTATGCGACATGGTTCGACTATGTGTTCCTGCGCGACAATCCGCGCGGCCGCTATGACGAATACTGGCATCACAGCTCAGGCTGCCGACGCTGGCTGGTGGTGACGCGCGACACCGCGAGCCATGAGATCGCAGCCTGCCGGGATGTGGCCGGAAAGCCGGCGGTGACAGCATGACCTCCTATCGCCTGCCGAAAGGCGGTCTCATCGATCGCTCGGTCTCTCTGCCCTTCACCTTCGACGGCCGAAGCTATTCCGGGCATGCAGGCGATACGCTTGCCTCGGCGCTCCTGGCGAGCGGCCGGCGTCTCGTGGGACGCAGCTTCAAGTACCACCGGCCGCGCGGCATCCTGACGGCGGGCGCGGCGGAGCCGAACGCACTGATGACGATCGGCCGCGCCGGCCGCACGGACCCCAACACCCGCGCCACGATGCAGGAGCTCTATGCCGGCCTGGAAGCGCGCAGCCAGAACCGTTGGCCGTCGCTCGACTTCGACCTTGGCTCGCTGAACGGATTGTTCTCGCCATTCCTCGGCGCCGGTTTCTACTACAAGACGTTCATGTGGCCGGCTGCCTTCTGGGAGAAGCTCTACGAGCCGCTGATCCGCCGGGCGGCCGGCCTCGGCCGCGCAACCTACGAGTCAGACCCGGATAGCTACGAGAAATCATGGGCCCATTGCGACCTGCTTGTCGTCGGATCGGGACCAGCGGGACTTGCCGCCGCGTTGACCGCGGGGCGCGCCGGGCTACGGGTCATCCTTGCCGAGGAACACCCGGGGTTCGGTGGCGCGCTCCTCTCCGAAACCGCGACCGTCGATGGCGTGACGGCGCTCGAATTCGCGGCGCGCTGCGTCGAGGAATTGCGCAGCCTGCCAAACGTCAAGCTTCTTTCACGCACGACCGTCATCGGCTGGTACGACAGCAATGTCTTCGGCGCAGTGGAGCGTGTCCAGAAACATATCGCGGCTCCAGCCGCCAACCGTCCGGTCGAGCGCTTCTGGCGCATCGCCGCCAGGCACGCGATCCTCGCGACGGGCGCCGAGGAGCGGCCACTGTTGTTCGGAGGCAACGATATTCCAGGCGTGATGCTGGCCGGCGCCATGCGGACCTACCTTAATCGCTTCGGTGTTGCGCCGGGCCGCCGCGTGGCGATCTTCACGGCCAACGACAGCGGCTACGCGCTGGCCCGCGATCTCGACCGCGCCGGTGTGGGCCTTGCCGCGATCATCGACAGCCGGCCGAGTTCGGACGTCCCCTATGAAGGCCCAGCGCGGGTCATTCGCGGCGCCCATGTGACGGACGCAACGGGCGGCAAGTCGCTCTCCTCCGTCACGGTCACCGGATCCGGCGGCGCCGAGACGATCGGCATCGACGCGCTGGCCATGGCCGGCGGCTTCAGCCCGATCATCCACCTTGCCTGCCACCGCGGCGGGCGGCCCATCTGGTCCGACGAACATTTCGGCTTCCTTGCCCCGCAGGATCTGAAGGGGATCGCGTTGGCCGGCTCGGTGACGGGTGCAACCAGCATTGCGGACTGCCTGTCGCAAGGCTCGGCCCAAACGGTTGCGCTGGCGGGGGAACTGGGCGTGAAAGCCATAGCGTCGCCAACGTCCGTTTCGGGCGACATCGCCGCGCGTCCGGAACGGCCGGTCTGGTCGATCCCCGGCGTGAAGGGCAAGGCGTTCGTCGACTACCAGAACGACGTCCACAGCGCCGACCTGAGGCTCGCTGCACAGGAAGGTTTTGGCGAGGTGGAACTCGCCAAGCGCTACACCACGACCGGCATGGCCACGGATCAGGGAAAACTCTCCAACGTCAACGCGATCGGGCTGCTTGCCGAAGCGCGGGGCGTCTCGCCGGCCGAGGTCGGCATGACGACGTTCCGGCCATTCTACACGCCGGTCTCCTTCGGCGCCCTGACCGGTGCCTCGACAGGCAAGCGCTTTCAGCCCGTGCGCAAGTCGCCCCTGCATGGCTGGGCGGAGAGGAACGGCGCGGTCTTCATCGAGACCGGCCTGTGGTATCGTTCCTCGTGGTTTCCGCGCCAAGGCGAGACCACCTGGCGCCAGAGCGTTGATCGCGAAGTGCTGAACGTCCGCGCCAATGCCGGCCTCTGCGACGTCTCGATGCTCGGCAAGATCGAAATCACCGGCAAGGACGCGGCCACCTTCATCGACCGCGTCTATTCCAACGGCTTCGCAAAACTGCCAGTCGGCAAGGCGCGCTACGGCCTGATGCTGCGCGAAGACGGCATGATCTACGACGACGGCACGACCAGCCGCCTGTCAGAGAACCGCTATTTCCTGACGACGACCACGGCCTACGCGGCCGGCGTCATGGACCACCTGGAATTCTGCGCCCAGGCGCACTGGCCTGAGCTCGACGTGAAGCTCGCCTCGGTCACGGACCAGTGGGCGCAGATGTCGCTCGCCGGACCGAAATCGCGCGCAATCCTGCAGGAGATCGTCGACGACGATATCTCGGACCACGCCATGGGATTGCTGGCGGCGCGTGAAGTGTCGCTGTTCAATAGCCGGCTAAGGGCAATGCTGTTCCGCATCTCGTTTTCCGGCGAACGGGCCTATGAACTGGCCGTACCGGCCGGCTATGGCGAAAGCGTCGCGGACGCATTGATGAAGGCCGGCGAGAGCCACGGCATCTGCGCCTACGGCGTCGAGGCGCTGGGCGTGCTGCGCCTTGAAAAGGGCTTCGTCACGCATGCCGAGATCAACGGCACCGTCGTGCCGGCGGACCTCGGCCTCGGCAAGATGGTGTCCGCGACCAAGACCGACTTCATCGGCAAGGCGATGCTGGCGCGCGAGGGCCTGTCCGATCCGGACCGTCCGCGCCTGACCGGCGTCATGCCGATTGATCCGTCGGCGTCGTTCATGGCTGGATCGCACGTCCTGTCGAAGGAGGCGGCCGCGACGCTGGAGAACGACCAGGGCTACGTCACCTCGGTCGCCTACTCGCCGCACCTCAAGTCGACGATCGGTCTCGCCCTGATAATCCGCGGACCCGAGCGGCACGGCGAGGAAGTCATTGTCTGGAACGGGCTGCGCAACGAGACGACACGCGGGAGGCTCTGCGATCCCGTCTTCTTCGATCCTAACAACGAGCGGTTGCATGTCTGATTTCGAACTGATCCACCGCGTCGTTCTGAGCTCCGCGACGCCGCTTCGGTCGGAACGCATACAACTCACGCCGCTGCCGGAAGGCACGGTCCTGCAGGTCTTTGGCCCTGCCGCGCATGCCGGGTCTCTCGCACATGCTGCCGCGCGCGCCGGGCTTTCCCTGCGCGCCAATGGCCCCGGCCAATGGTACCTCGTCGGCGACGAAACGACGACACGCGACGTGCTTGCCGAACTGACCTCGGGCCTCCCTGATGGCTTCACCGTCGTCGAGCAGAACCACGGCCGCGTTCGCATTGCTGTCGAGGGAGACGCCGTAAAGGCGGTGCTCGCCAAGGGGACGGGCGTCGACCTATCCCAGTTCGAGATCGGTCACGCGACGACCACGCTGATCGGCCACATCTCGGCCCATATCAGCCGTACATCCGCCGACCGCTTCGAGCTCATGCCGCTGCGCAGTTTCGCCGAGAGCCTGTGGCACGACCTCGAAAAGATGGCGGCGGAATACGTCGTAGTTCCAAGCAGACCATGAGGCGCGCAATGGTTCAGCCAAAGATCGACAGAAAGTCCGTTGCAGGCAAGCAACTGCATGTCGAGGAGCATACCCAGCTTCTTGTCATCGGCGCGGGACCTGCTGGCCTTGCCGCCGCCATCGAAGCCGCCCGGCGCGGCCTCTCCGTCGTTCTGGTCGACGAAAACCCGGTCTCTTTCAAGACGATGGGCGACGAGGTGCCGCTGCATTACGGGCAGGGCATGTCCGGCGCCGCTCGCAACCGCAATGCGATGATGGAGGCGCTCGTCGCCTCCGAACCGCTGATCGAGACCGCCTTCGAGGCGGGCGTCGATGTGCGGCTCGGCACCGCCTGCTGGGGTCTCTATGGAAACGGATCGGCCGTGCACTGGCTGCCGGGCACCGTCGCCGGCCTGACTGACGATGACCGCGGCTGGATGATCGGCGCCGAGCAAGTGATCGTCGCCGCCGGGCGGCGCGACATGGGGCTTGGCTTCCCGGGCTGGGAAAAGCCGGGCGTGATGGGCGCTACCGCAGCGGTCGCGCTTGCGAAGCACGGCGCATTGGCGCCCCGCAGCGTCGTGATGCTTGGAACCTCGGCGGAAGCCCTGACTGCCGCTTCGGCGTTGCGAAGCGCCGGCATCAAGGTCGTCGCCATGGTCGAGCAGGCGGCCGAGCCGCTTGGCCCCTCGGATATGGTATCGGCGCTGCGCGCCGACGGCTGTGCGTTCCTGACCGGCCACATAGTGCGCGAGGCGCTGGGTCGCGATACGGTCGAGGCCGTGCTGGTTTCTGCCGTCGATGCTGCAGGCCGTTCCGTCGGCGAGGAGCGCCGCCTTGCCTGCGACGGGATCATGCTCGCGGTCGGCGTCACGCCTGTGGTCGATCTGCTCGACGCGCTCGGATGCCGGATCGCCTTCCAGCCGGAACGTAGCGGCTATGCGCCGGTCGTCGATGCCGACCAGCGTACCAGCGTGCGCAACGTTTTCGCCGTTGGCGATTGTGCCGGCATCTGGCCGGCCAAATCGCGTGACAGGGGCATCGCCGAGATCGAAGGCAGGCGCGCCGTCGCAGCGATCGTGGCCGAACTCGGCCTCGGCGACGGCAGCGCTGCGCCCGAGAACGTGCTGCCGGATCGGCCGACCTATGATCTCTCGGCCTATCGGCTGGGCTGGGTGCGCGCCAGCGTCATCGAAGCGCGCGCCGAGTTCCACGTCTGCCAATGCGAGGACGTCACCGCCCGCGAACTCCTCGAAGTCCGCCCGCCGCGCTATCTCGAGTGGCAGGCGGAGCGACGCAACGACCGCTCGCTCTCGGCGCTGCTTGGCGAAGGGCCTCCCAATCCCGACCAGGTCAAGCGGCTGACCCGTGCCGGCATGGGTCCATGCCAAGGGCGGCGCTGCCGCGAGCAGGTCGCCGTACTACTGGCGCTTAAGGCCGCGATGCCGCTGTCGACGATCCCACTTGCCGGATATCGCGCGCCAGTTCGCCCGCTGCCACTCGCGATCGCCAGCCAGATTCCGGAGGATCAAGCCGAGCACTGGGACGTCTGGTTCGGCATTCACGCCCAGTGGCGGCCTTTCTGGGACATTCCTGCGCTCTACACGGTCGCGACCAACGACGCGACCGGCACGGCGGCCAGCGAATGAACGACGCGCCAATGAACGATATCAAGGGAGCTTCGGTCGTCATCGTCGGCGGCGGCGTAACGGGACTGAGCACCGGCTGGTGGCTGGCGCAGAGCGGCGTCGATGTGCTCGTCATCGAAAAGGGCATTATCGGCTGGGAGGCGTCCGGCCGAAACGGGGGCGGCTGCACGCATAGCCAATCACCGTTGTTTCTCGAAGAACAGCGTCTTTGGCCGATCATGGACGAACTTCTCGGCTACCCCACGGAATTCGCACCGAACCGCATCCGGATCGCCTCGAGCGAAGAGCAGCTGACGCTCTACGGCCGCGGCATCGCCACCTCGGAAAGGCAGGGGTTCAGATGCGAGCTTCTCGAACTGAAACAGCTCCGCGAGATCGTTCCGCTTACCGGCGACAACATGGCCGGCGGCTACTTCTATCACTTCGGCGGGCATGCCAACCCGCACCGTACGGTCCAGGCCTACGCCTGGGCGATGCAGGATCATGGCGGGCGGCTGATACAGCAATGCGCCGTGACCGGGTTCCACACCGAGGGCGGCCGGGTGACCGGCGTCGAGACCGAGCGCGGCCTGATCGGCTGCGACCAACTCGTGATCGCGGCCGGACCGCATACTGGACGTTTTTCGGCCATGCTCGGCCAGGAGGTACCGATGGCGAGCGCGCGGGCCGAGATGATCGTCACCGAGCCGCTCCCGTTGATGGCCTATGGCGGCGTTGACGGAAACGGTCTCTACGGCCGCCAGACATTGCGCGGCAATCTTGCCTATGGCGGCGGGCCGCATGAATGGCTGGAGATTCCCTGGGAAGGCGCTCCGGACAAGCCGTCGACCCCGCTGATGGGGCATATCGGCCGCCGTCTCCTCGAAATGCTGCCCAAGGCCGCCCACGCCCGCATTATCCGGTCCTGGGCGGGGGTGATCGAGAACACGCCGGATGGGCGGCCCGTGATCGATAGGCTCTCCTCGCAGGAAAACGTCGTGGTCGCCACGATGTCGAGCGTCGGCTTCGGCCTGTCGCCGGCGAGCGGCCGGGCGATCCGCGACCTGGTCGTCGACGGAGCCTGCAGTTTCACGGATATCTCATCGTTCAGGTTGGCGCGCTTCGCCGAGCTGGAGCCGAACTGGCGAGAGCTGCAGGGTTGGCATGGAACATCCTGACATGAACATAGAGAAGCGACTGTTCATCGAGAATGCGACGCTTCTGTTCATCGCCTCCCGCAATCGGGAAGGAGCGATGGATGTCTCGCCACGGGGCGGGCAGCCATGCGTCCTGCGGGTGACCGAACAGGGCACGCTGCTGCTGCCCGACTACAGCGGCAACCGCAGACTCGATACGATCGGCAATCTGCTGAGCAATCCGCGTGTCGCGCTGATCGTGCTCAACCGCGGCAGCAACCGATATCTGCGCGTCACGGCCTCCGTCGAAGTGTCGTTCCTGGCGGAGGATCTGGCGTGCTTTCCCGCCGACGAGAATCCGCCGATCAGCGTGCTGATCCTGACCCCTGAAACCGTCGAGTTCGTCGACACCGCCGCATTCGCGCGCGCCGACTTCTGGCTGGACCCGGATCGGCGTAAGCCCCCGCTGGACCTCGGCGCGGTCGTGAGCGCCGACAAGCGGGCCCAGGCTGCGGCGGGCTTCGGGCCGGTTTTGAAGAACGCGGAAGAGGAACGCCTGCTGGCAAATGCAGGCGTGCGCAACGTCTATGGCACACCCAGCGAGGGCGTGCAGAAGAAGGTATGTGATATTACCGGCCCCGGTGGGCTGGATTTTATTGACAAAGCAAATTTCATCGTCGTGGCGCATGAGGGTGAGAATGGCGAAATTGCCATCGGCCTGACGGCGGAGGCGCCGCTGTCGGTCATCCCCTTCGACAACCGTCACGCCTACCGCCTGCGGCTGCCGCCCGAAGTCACGACCGGCGACGAGGGCGAGTGCGCGCTCCTGACTGTGACGCCGGGGCGGAACGAGCTGCTTCGCATCAACGGACGGTTCGAAGAGGAGACGCGCGCGGTGAAGATCGTACCGCGCGAGGTCTTCTTTCACTGTTCTGCTGCATTTTCGCGCTCCCGGGTCTGGCAACGGGACCGGCGGAGCTACTGGTCGGGGAAGCGTCGCTTCATCTGCGTGGAACGGCGTCGCGAAAGCCACGACGTCGCATCCTTCGTTCTGAGGCCGCGAGACAATGCGCCGATCGGTCCTGTCGAGCCTGGGCAGTATGTCGCTGTATCGTTGCCCGACGGCACGGGTGCCATGAGGCAAAGATCCTATTCCGTTTCCCGCCGGCCGGACGGGCAAAGCCTGCGCATCACGGTGCGACGCATCGGTGCCGGAGGCATTTCGGACCTGCTGCATGAGAAGGTCGAGCCGGGGACTGATTTGCTGGTCGGCATTCCCGCCGGCAGGTTCGTTCTGTCGAGCCCTCCGGGCCGTCCGATCGTCCTTGTCAGCGCGGGCGTGGGCATCACGCCTCTTCTCCCCATGCTGGAGCATCTGGCGCGAGAGGATGATGGTCGTGAGGTGTGGTTCATCCATGCCGCCCGAGACGGCGCCCATCACCTGTTCGCGGAGGAGGCGCAAAGCATCGTCAGGCGCGCGAACAATGACCGGATCCATCTGGTCTCGTGCTACTCCCGTCCGCAAGAGGGAGACGAATGCGATCTCGTTGGCCGCATCGATGCTGCGGCGCTCGTCGGCCTTGTGCCGGTCCGGGACGTGGATTTCTATATCTGCGGTCCCCAAGCCTTCATGACATCGCTGAGCGACGGGCTTGTCGCACTTGGCGCAGCGCCCGACAGCATCCGGTTCGAGGCCTTTGCCGCAGCGGAAGGCGGCCTGCTCGATCTGTCCGGCACGCAGACCCTCAGCGACAGCAAGGTCACATTCGCGAAATCGGGCAAGACCGCAATCTGGACGCCGCGCGAGGGATCATTGCTCGACCTCGCCCTCCAAAACGGCGTCGATATCCCATATTCGTGCCGGGTGGGCGACTGCCAATCCTGTGTGCAGCGCATCGTCAGCGGGATAGCCGATTATCCAGCCGGCGAAGTGCCGCTGCTGGCGTATGACCAGGTCCTGCTGTGTCAGGCCGTTCCCCACGGAGATGTGGTGCTCGAATGCTGATCATGGCGACGCAAAGAGCGGTTTGGTGCTGCGCCGGCAACCCATCGGGACATGGCGGCAGCCGCAGGCCCGCAGCATGAGATCGAAAATCACACATAGGAGGTCGCGATAGGACCGCTTGCAGGCATAAAAGTCGTCGACCTGACGTCGGTGCTGATGGGGCCATATGCGACCCAGTACATGGGCGATTTCGGCGCCGACGTCATCAAGATCGAGCCCCCCGCCGGCGATCTGATGCGCAATGTCGGGCCGTCGCGTTCGCCGACGATGGGGCCGCTGTTCCTCAATGCGAACCGGTCGAAACGATCGGTTGTCCTGAACCTGAAGGCCGCCGAAGGGCGGGAACTGCTGCTGGAGCTGTGCCGCGGCGCGGACGTCATGGTCTACAATGTTCGTCCTGCCGCGATGAAGCGCCTCGGTCTGTCGTGGGAAGACGTTCGAACCGTCAATCCGCGCCTGATCTACGCCGGGCTCTACGGCTACGGGCAGCAGGGCCGCTATGCGGCGCGCCCCGCCTATGACGATCTGATCCAGGGTGGCGCAACGCTTTCGCACCTGTTCATGCTCTCAGGATCGGAGGAGCCGCGCTACGTCCCGACGGCGATTGCCGATCGCGTCGTCGGGCTGGCGGCGCTGAGCGGTATCCTCGCCGCCATCATCGAGCGCAATCGCTCCGGCGTCGGCCAGCGGGTCGACGTACCGATGTTCGAGACGATGGTCAGCTTCATCCTGAGCGACCATCTTGGTGGGCTGACTTTCGATCCGCCACTCGATCATGGTGGTTATGCCCGCCAGCTTGCCCGCGACCGCCGGCCTCTGCCTACTGCCGACGGCCATGTTTGCGCGCTGGTCTACACCGACGATCACTGGCGGCGCTTCCTCAAGGCCATTGGCCAGGATGACCTGATGGACGCCGACAGCCGCTTCGCCAGCTTCGACGCTCGGATCAGGAACGTTTCATTCGTTTACGGCTGGCTTGCCGACATCTTCAAGACCCGCACCTCCGGGGAATGGATCGACCTGCTGGACGAGGCTGACGTGCCGGTCATGGAGATGCATACGTTTGAGACTGTCTTGCGCGATCCGCATCTGGCTGATGTGGGCTTCTTCAACACGGTAGACCATCCGACCGAGGGCAGGACCATCGCCATGGCCAACCCGGTGCAAATGTCGGCAACTCCGGTCGAGATCACCCGTTTCGCGCCGATGCTGGGCGAGCATACGGTCGAAGTGTTGAGGGAACTCGGTGTGCCGCCCGACCGGATTTCGAGCCTCCTCGATCGCGGCGTTGTCGCCGCGGCCACCGCGACGCTCGATTGAGGAAGTGGATGCAGCGACGCCAACCACCATATGAAACCAAGTGCCCAGGCCTGTCCCGACCTTGAAACAGGAGAACGAAAGATGCCTCTCAGTCCGCCAGGATCCCTTCAGTTGATGCCAACGAGCGACGGAATGACCTACCGGTTCAATTACGTGAATGGTCACCCGAAGAACGAGCGCCAGTTGACGCTGTTTGACAGCGTGGGGGTCAAGGCGACCACGCTTTACACCTCCCTGGATCTGCTGGCAGATCCAGAGGAACCCCGTGATCTCTACGGGATGCTTTTGCGAGCGGCTGCCTGACATGACCAACCGACTGTTCTTCCCTCTCCCGACCGAAGACGACCTTCGCGAGCTAACGGCCTTTCGCCACGAACTTCACCGCACTCCCGAGCTCTCGGGTGAAGAGCGGGAGACTGCGCGTCGCGTCTTGGAGATGCTGGCGCCGACAAACCCCGATAAGGTCTTGACCGAACTGGGCGGCCACGGCGTCGCGGCGATTTACGACAGCGGTGCGCCGGGGCCGACGATCCTCTTCCGCTCCGAGCTGGACGCCCTGCCCATTCAGGAGCTTGGCAAGATCGAACACCGGTCGACCGTGCCGGGAAAGGCGCATCTGTGCGGACATGACGGTCACTCCACCATCCTGCTGGGTCTCGGCCGCATCCTGTCGCGGGCACGCCCGACCAGCGGGCGGGTGATCCTGATGTTCCAGCCCGCCGAGGAGAACGGCGCGGGTGCGGTCGCCGTGGTCGCCGATCCGCGCTATGCCGAGATCAAGCCGGACTGGGCATTCTCGCTGCACAACGCACCGGAGGTGGAATTCGGCTTCGCGCAGCTCGGCGCTGGGCCTGCGAACTGTGCCTCGCGGGGCATCCGCATCCGGCTGACCGGCAGCACTGCGCATGCCTCGCGCCCGGCCGATGGCCGCTCGCCGATGATGGCTATCTCGGAACTGATGCCGGCACTGCAGGCCTGCGGCAGCGGCAAGCCTCTAGGTCCGGGATTCTCGATGGTCACCGTTACGCATGCTTCGATGGGCGCGGAATCCTTCGGCGTTGCTCCGGGCGAAGCGAAGATCATGGCGACGCTCCGGACCGTGTACGACGACGACATGGAAAACCTCGTCGCGCGGGTCGAGGGGCTGATCCGCACTGCTGCGAAGCGTCACGGACTCCTCTGCGCGTACGAATATGACGACGTCTTCGCCGCTTCCATCAACGAGCCCGAGGCGACGGCTATCCTCGCCAACGGATTGGAGCGAGCAGGTATTGGGCGGCACAACCAGAAGTTACCGTCGGTCGGTTCGGAGGATTTCGGGCAGTTCGGGCTGAGCGGCGCAAAGGCCGCGATGCTCTTTCTCGGGTCCGGCCCCGACTGGCCACGGGTGCATACTCCCGAATATGACTTCCGCGACGAACTGATTCCGGTGGGTATCCGCATCTTCTCGGAGACGCTGGCGGCCTGTCTGGATAACAGCTGAATGGATCATCTGCGATGTTCTGCCGACCGATGTCGCCGGCAGAATTGTGCGGATAAGGTGTCGATGTGACCAAGGTGTCGATGTGACCAAGGTGTCGGTGTGACCAAGAGAAAGACAGGCTGCCATTGACAACCTTCCCGTTCAGCGAAGCCACCCCGGTGCAGTTTCAGGCGGTGCTGCCGAAGACATCCGACGTCGTAATCGTCGGCGGAGGCATCATCGGCGTGATGGCGGCGCTGTTTCTGGCGCGACGGAATGTCTCGGTCACGCTTGTTGAGAAGGGCCGCATCGCGGCCGAGCAGTCATCGCGCAACTGGGGCTGGATCCGGCAGCAGGGCCGCGACGCCGACGAACTGCCGATCATGATCGAAGCGCGCCGCCTTTGGCGGCAGCTTGCCCAGGAGTGCGGCGAGGATATCGGCCTGAGGCAGACCGGTATCACATACCTTGCGCGCACCGACACGGAGATGGCCGCTTTTGCCGATTTCGTGCAGATCGCCGGCGCACATAATGTCGACACACGCCTCCTCGAGCCGAAGGAACTCGCGGACCTGATCCCCGCCATGTCGCAGCGCTACAAGGGTGCGATGACGACTCCGTCGGACATGCGGGCAGAGCCTTGGGTTGCCGTGCCGGCGATCGCTCGCCTCGCCGGCAGGGAAGGTGTCGCGATCATCGAGAATTGCGCGGCGCGCATGCTCGACCGCGCCGGCGGCCGGGTCAGCGGCGTCTGGACCGAGAGGGGCCGCATTGCCACCTCTAACGTTCTCGTCGCCAGCGGCGCGTGGACATCGCTCTTCCTGCGCGCGCACGGCATCTCGATCCCGCAGCTCAGCGTCAGGTCGACCGTCGCCGCGACCGAGCCGATGCCCGAGATCTATGCGGGGGCCGCCGCCGACGAACACATCGCCTTCCGGCGGCGGCAGGATGGCGGCTATACGCTCGCGTCGGGCGGCGCCAGCCAGCTCTATATCGGCCCGGACGCATTCCGGCACGCGGTCAAGTACTTTCCCGCCTTGAGGGCAAATCCCTTGGGCACGCGATACCTCCCGGCGGCGCCTAAGGGATATCCGGACGGCTGGTCGACGCCGCGCAAGTGGGACGCAACCCAGGAAAGCCCGTTCGAGCGGATGCGCATCCTGAATCCCGCACCCGAGCGCTCCAGGCTCCGCTCGATCGAGCGCGGGTTCAGGGAGCTCTTCCCTCAGTTCAAGGAAGTGCGGCTGAAGGCGAGCTGGGCGGGCATGATCGATGCGATGCCGGATGTGGTGCCCGTCGTCGACCGCGTCGCCGAGATTCCAGGCCTCGTCATTGCGGCCGGGATGAGCGGCCACGGCTTTGGCATCGGGCCGGGTATGGGCCGTGTCGTGTCGGACCTTATCCAGGGAAACAAGATCGGACACGATCTCAACAGGTTTCGCCTGTCGCGGTTCAGCGACGGCAGCCCGATCCGGCTGGGCCCCGCTTTGTAGTACCGGCTCGATCGACGCCGGGCGGATGTCCTGCTTTGCATCAGCGGAGTTCTTGATGCCCAGGACGACCGCGTCACCTCGGCGGCGGCCAATCCGGGAGCAAAGTTATTCCGAACCTCGGCGACGCCTCGCGCAGACGCTCGATCTCCTCGGGCGTCGGGGGAGCCACGACTTCGTCCGGTTGAAGTTCGTGGCCGGCTTCCACGAGAAACCGGTCGAACAAGGCAGGGGTTCCGATCAATATGTATCTGACAGGATTGCCGCTCATGTTCATAAGCTGGTGCGGAATGTGGCGGGGCAGGAAGACGCTCTCCCCTGCAGTCAGGCGTCGGGGCCGGCCGTCGATCACCGCGGTCAACTCGCCTTCGATGATGTAAACCGTCTCGTCGTCCTTGGCGTGGACATGGATCGGCGTCCTCGTGCTTCCGTCGCTTCTGTTTTCGAAGAGGCAGAACTGCCCTGCAGTGTGTTCGCCGGACAGCAGACGTTTCATGACGACGCCCGCAAGAACGAACTCTTTGCTGTCGATGTCACTCATTGCGTTTCCTTTCCACAAATCGTGCGGGTGAAGGGTGGCGGAACCTCCGTTCAGCGAGTTTCGGGATAGCGTGCAGGTGATTATTGGCGTTTCGTTGACGCATGCCGTTCGCCGACGACGACCTGTCGCGCCGGGGGAACCGATGCTCAACAGGAGCGTCCGGCAAATACGATCACTGCAATATTTCAGCGTTGCGAATCTCGAAGAGTTTGAATCAATCACTTCTGAAGTACGAGGAAACCACCCTAGGCGTCAGAGTGGTGGAATATTTTCGCGTGAACAAGAATTTACAGGTTGTCAACAAGGATTTGCAGGCTGCCAATTTACGTTTAGCCCAAGAATTGTCCGTAACCAATGACGCGTTAATTCAGGCCAACACAGAAACAGAGCGCCAAAGGTCCGAAGTCGATCATCTCCGATCTCAAATGGGATTAGCGACGAGCAGATGAGAACTCTAAATCGCAAGGTCTCTGATCTTGCGGAGCGACTCAGGGCTTCTCAAGCGGATACTGACAGCAGCAAAGCGGATCGTCGTGCACCCATGGCATTCGCACATGTTCAAAGCCGATCGGTGGCGCAGGACCGGGATTTTGGAATCAATAGGCCGTCGGCCCATCGGCCTCAAAAATATCTGGCGATGAGCCCAACTCCACGCTATGCGGGTACATGGTGGCGGGGCTGAGGATTGGCACCCTAAACAGGTGTCGGTGACGGACGTGTTCGATCTGGCGCCATTTAGTATCCGAATCCTTGCGGCTGGAGTACAGTACTACCCAATGAATTCACACTTGGAAGCCGTATTCGGACTTCGGCCGGACATGCGGCGCGCCTTTATCATGATTCAGGACGCTGTCATGGTCCTGGTCGCGGTGGCGCTTAGCCTGATTTTGTCGCAGTCGAAGCTTTCGTTCGAGGCGTTCTCCTCTACGGGGCTGACATTCTGGGCGAGCGTCGTCGTTCTTAGCCATGTGCTGTTCAGATATTGCGGCCTCTATAGCACAGTGTGGCGCTTCGCCTCGACACCCGACTTCTTCAACATCCTGAAGAGCTGCGCGATCTTGACCGTCACTCTTTATGGCGCCTCGCTCCTGGTTCGTTCTTTTCAGCCCATGACGGGCTTGAACGAGCGCCAGTTCATCGTCTTCTTCCTCGTCTCGTTCACCATCATTTCGGCACCCCGGCTTTTCTACCGATTTTTCCGTGACGGAGCGAGCTGGCGAATCCTGAACCGCAGGACCGACAAGGCACAGACCAAGCAGGCGCTGTTCGTCGGCAGGCTGGCCGAGGCCGATGTGATCATCCGTTTCACGCGTACGGCCGAGCCCGCAGAGTATTCCATCGCCGGGATCATGGCGATGGAAGGTGCGGCGCGGTCGGGCACTCAGATCCAAGGGGTACCGGTGGTGGCCATCCGGCCCCATTTGGTCGAAGTCCTGGAGGAATACATAAAAGGCACGGGACATCTCGACCTGCTGATTTTCGGCAACGGGGCCGAGCACGAGATCGAGGAGTATTCAGAGCTGGTTCGTGTCGCTCGGCATAGTGACATAGCCGTTGTGCAGTTCTCGGGGTTCTCTGAACTCGGGCAAGGAGGAAAGCTGGTTCTGGATGCCGTCGAGATGGAAACAATCCTGCGCCGTCCGGCTGTGCCTTCCGATATCGAGCGTATCGTCACTTTTGTCAGTGGCAAGCGCGTCCTGGTGACGGGCGGAGCCGGCTCCATCGGACGAACGTTGGTCAGACGGTCGCTTGAACTGGGCGCCGAGGCGGTTCTGGTCGCCGATCTTTCCGAGTTCGGAATTTTCCAGTTGAGCCAATATATCGACGAGAAGGATCACGATCGTCTCAAGGTTCGCATAGTCGATGTGGCGGATCGGCGGCAAATGACGCGCGTCGTCGGCGAATTCAAACCGGGAATTATCTTTCATGCCGCCGCGCTCAAGCACGTCCCCCTGCTTGAGGAAAACTGGGATGCTGCGATCCAGACAAACGTTTTTGGAACGCTTGTTTGTGCGGAGGTTGCCGCCAAGTGCGAGGTTCCGCAGTTCGTGCTTGTCTCGAGTGACAAGGCTGTGGATCCGACATCCGTGCTTGGCATGACAAAACGAGCCGCCGAGCAGATTGTGAGCGCCTTGCACGAAACGCACGCGATCGAGCCAAACGGGCATCAGTCCGACAGGCTTCATTCCGGCACCAAGTTCATTGCCGTCCGGTTCGGCAACGTTTTCGGCAGCAGCGGATCAGCGGCGACCATATTCCAGGCACAGATCGAGGCTGGAGGGCCTGTCACCATTACCGACCGGCGCATGACGCGCTATTTCATGACGGTTGCGGAAGCCGTCGACCTCGTTATCATGTCGGCAGCCGATGCGGCGCAGCGACAAGGCAGAGAGGATTATGCCGTCTACATGCTCGACATGGGCAAACCGGTGGCCATACTGGAAGTCGCCGAGACGATGATCCGCATGGCTGGAAAAAGCCCTTACACGGATATCCCAATCCGGTTCACTGGAATAAGGCCAGGCGAGAAGCTTCATGAAACGCTCCACGGCGAAAATGAGGAAATCGTCAAGCTCAGCACCTCCAAGATTTTTGGCCTCAGGACGGATGTCGTCGGCTGGCCGAGGGTCGAGACCGCGCTTACCGCGCTTCAAACAGCGATGAAGAACCAGGACAAAGCCTCGGCCCTTGCCGTGCTGGAAGGGCTCCATCAGGCAGAGAAACCCCCGAGCGACGCACATTGGGAAACAAGTCCGAAAACAGTTGGACAATCAAGTTAGGCCGGTACTGGGCGGTTAGGGCAGAATGAAGCGAACAATCCCAAGGCCGTTCCCAGGCATTTGCAGATGATATCAAGATCGAACAAACAAGATCAGCGAGTGGCCATATTGGCGCCCGACAGGTTAGAGACCGCTCTCCGTTGGATGCTTTTGGAACGTTCGGGCTCTATCTGTCAGTCGTCTCGAGCCGGGTTTAATGCATGTTCATGAAAGGCGCGAAGCGGACCTTCGACCTTGTGATGGCGGCCCTGTTGTTGCTGATCACCTCGCCGGTCCTGTTGCTTGCCATCTTGGCAATCCGGCTATCGTCGCCCGGGCCTGCAATCTTTTCTCAGACGAGGGTCGGCCGAAATGGCGGGCTTTTTCGCTGCCACAAGCTGAGAACGATGGTTCTGGGAACGCCGTCATTGCCCTCGCATGAGGCGCCGGCAAATGCCGTTACGGTGGTCGGAAAAGCCTTGCGGCGATACAAGCTTGATGAATTGCCGCAGCTCTGGAATGTCCTGAAGGGAGAGATGAGCCTGGTCGGGCCACGTCCATGCTTGCCCACGCAAATGGAGCTGATCGAGCGTCGCAAGCAGTTGGGCGTGTCGTCCATGCTTCCGGGCATCACCGGTCTGGCGCAAATCCGGGCTATCGACATGTCCGATCCGATGCTCTGTGCCGAAACCGATGCCGCCTATCTCAAGGCGGCGTCGTTCGGTCTTGATGTCAGGATTATGCTCGGGACGATCTACCGGGCCTGAGCAAGTTTGCTGAGCTGCGCTATTTCGGTCAATCGCTCGATCGTATCGGCTTCCGGCAGCCAGCCCTCCGAAATGAGCAGGGACGGATCGCATATCTGCGTTGCGGTCAAGTTGTCCCAAGATTTGCGTTTGCCCAGCAACGAAACGACCGGCCGTATCAGCCCGGTTGGTACCGCAACCACGCGCTTCGGCCGCCCCAGGCCTTGTCGAAAAGCTTCGAGGATCGCCACAATCGGGATTGGCCGCACATCGCTGGCGACATAGACGGGGCGAAGCGGGCTCGAATGGGTCAGCAGGTGCAAAATCGCCCGTGCCGCCGCCTCGGCTGATATCAGCGAACGGACGCCCGCCAAGGCAGCTGTGGGCAGCGGCAAGGCGGTGTCGGCCAGGCGCATCAGTGCGGCCAGATTCCCTCTCATACCAGATCCATAGACCGGCGGCAGCCGCAGCACTGCAGCATCGGAACGGCCGTACGATGCATAGGCATCCAGGATCCTGATCTCGCCTTCGCGTTTCGAACGCCCATAGGCGCATTGCGGGGCAGGGGTCGTCTCTTCGTCGGTCGTTCCGCTGAAGCCGGCGCCGACCACAGCCCGGACCGAAGACAGGTAAATAAAGCGTCCGCTGGCCTGTGCAGCCGCGGCGCGCGCGAGCTGCTCGGTCAATTCGGCATTGGCTTTCAGGTAATCGGCTTCGTTTGGATTGCCATGATCGTTGTTCAACCCGGCGCAGTGAACGACATGCGTGACGTCTTTCATGATCGTCACAAAGGCCTCGGCAGGCGCATCGAAATTCGGCAGCAGGACTGCGTCTTTTCCCAAACGGAGCTTTTCCGGATGCCGGGTGGCGGTCCGAACCTTGAACTGGGCATCGCGGAGGTGTTGCACGACAAGGCGCCCAATGAACCCTGTCGCGCCCGTGACCAACACTTTCATTGCTTTGCCCGAAGCTGCTACCCGGCAGCCGATGACGTGGGAAGCGCCTGTTCGCCCGCCGGCGGCATGTGGCGCCCCGATGCAAGATATGTCCCCGACACCAGGAATACCATTAGCATCGAATCAAGAATGTCGTGGCCGACCAGAATGCCGGTCAAGCCGCCTGTGAGATAGGTGACAACGACGATGATGATCATCGTGGCGCCGAACCGTTCGACCGGATCGCTGCTGATACGCAGCACCCTGGCTGCGTTTCTGGCGGCAACGACGAATATAGCCGCCAGCGCGACGGCCCCCAGAATGCCCGCTTCCACCAGTGCGGTCAGAAAGCCGTTGTGGAAATGGCTGAAGCCGTGGACCATGCCGAACTCTTGGAACCCCTGTTTCATCAGCAGCGGCGTCGCGCCCACCCCATGTCCGAAAAGCGGCATGTCGCGAAATGCTGCGAGACCGATATGCCACATGGCGGCGCGCAATCCCAAGGAGGTGGTGTAGTCGCCATGCACTGTGAGCGCGGCCCATTCGGAACGGAAGAACTCGACTCGCCACGATTGCACTTGGAATACAAAAGCCGCGATCGCGAGGCCGACCACGCCCAGTATCAACGACAGGCGAAGGGCGTTCTTTCCCCTTAGCTTCTGCCGATGGATCAGTAAAACGGCGATGCCCGCGATCAGAATCGCCAGCCAGATGATACGTGACCCCGAGTAGAGGATGGCGATCGTTCCAGCTAGCGCCGCGCCGACGAGCAGGCTTTTGGCTTTTTCGATGTCCGACAGGGCACCCGCCAGACAGGCCATGGCGGCGAGACAGGTGACCGTGGCGAACACGATCGCATTCCCGGCCCCGCCTTCGGCCCTTATGCCGAGCCAATGATATTGGACAATCGCCAACAGCAATGCCCCGAAGCAAGCGGCCATGCTGCTGAGTATGATGATGCGGGCAAGCGTGGTCTTCTGCGAAATGCTCCAGGTCGAGTATGAGAAGGGGAAAAACAGGAAGGTGATCAGCGGCACAAGATGCGACGCATCCCTCGCAATCGAGTTGTTGACGATGGAAGCAAGGATAACGGTCCCGCAATAGGCATAGATTGCGATCGTCATCGCAATCATGGGCTGGTCAATGTTGAAGCGCCGTTTCTTCAGGGCAATCAGAAGGACGGACAAGAGACCACCGCCATTGAATACAAAGCTAACGACCGACCCTAGGACAGGGGGGAAAAAGAAGCAAAGAATGGAGAAATATGTATTGACCCGCGAAGGTGTTAGTTCATTTCTTATCAATGAAAGTCTCTCCAGCGGTATAATTCGCATTCTTCACGGTCTTTCGAGATGAGTATTTAAACTGATCGTGTCTGGCGCGATGATGTTCAAGGTTCATGCGCATTGCGCTACGCGCGGTGGTTCATTCAGGAGCCGGTATAGCGGCTGATCATGGTTTTCGATAGTGCAGCAGGGCCGGGGCAGCCATCAAAATCGACAGTGCTGCTCAATCCATCGCTTGCGACCGCAGGAAAATGTAATCGAGTTGATGCTGATCTCGGCCCCCGGGACATATTTTCCTTGGGCTACCTAGGCCATCAGCCTATTGAGCAGGAATTTCCGGATTCTGGTCCCCGCGTGGAAGATTCATTCCCGAACCACTCTAGGGCGGGCCTGTCTTGCATTGTTATAAACAATGGCGATCTGCTAGAACGCCTGCACGAAAATGAGATTGTCCAGAGTGAAGCTTGAACCGGGCAGCTGAAAATTGCGCCTGATGCACGATGCAAGATCTGGATGGCACGAGAGAACGCTCACAGTCCATGAACATCGCGCTTACGCACCTTCAGCGGCTCGAGGCCGAGTCCATCCATATCTTCCGCGAGGTTGCAGCGGCCTTCGCCAAGCCGGTCATGCTCTACTCGGTCGGCAAGGATTCCTCCGTTCTGATGCACCTTGCTATGAAGGCGTTTTACCCCGCCAAGCCGCCCTTTCCCTTTCTTCACGTCGACACGACCTGGAAATTCCGCGAGATGATCGCCTTTCGCGATCAGATGGCGCAAAAGCTCGGCTTCGATCTCCTGGTCCATGTCAACGAAGACGGGGTGCGCGACAACATCAATCCCTTCGACCATGGCTCAAATACCCATACGCATGTGATGAAGACCGTGGCGCTGCGGCAGGCGCTCGACAAATACGGCTTCGATGCAGCCTTTGGCGGTGCCCGTCGCGACGAGGAGAAGTCGCGCGCCAAGGAGCGGATCTTCTCGTTCCGCAACGCCCAGCACGTCTGGGATCCGAAGAACCAGCGGCCGGAGATGTGGAAGATATTCAACACCCGCATCGCATCAGGTGAATCGATCCGCGTCTTTCCGTTGTCGAACTGGACCGAACTCGACATCTGGCAGTACATTCTCCAGGAGGACATCCCGATCGTGCCGCTCTATTTCGCCAAGGAACGGCCGGTCGTGGAACGTGACGGCATGCTCATTCTGAGGGATGACGACCGCATGGAATTGCGCCCGGGCGAGACGGTGGAGAATCGGTTGGTGCGGTTTCGCACGCTCGGCTGCTATCCGCTGACTGGCGCCATCGAATCGGACGCCGACACGCTGGAAGCCATCGTCGGCGAAATGCTCACCGCGCGCACATCGGAGCGCCAGGGCCGTCTCATTGATCGCGACGAAGCCGGCTCGATGGAAAAGAAGAAGCGCGAGGGGTATTTCTGAGCATGCGCCACATCTTGGCCAAAAGCCTCGCCCCAACCGACGGCATACGCGATTACATGGCTGCGCAGGAGAAAAAGTCGCTGCTGCGCTTCCTCACCTGCGGCTCCGTCGACGACGGTAAGTCGACGCTGATCGGGCGCCTGCTTTCGGACACCAAGCAGATTTTCGAGGACCAGCTTGCCGCATTGGAGCGTGATTCGCGCAAGCACGGGACGACGGGCGACGACGTCGATTTCGCGCTTTTGGTCGATGGGCTCGAGGCCGAGCGCGAGCAGGGCATCACCATCGATGTCGCCTATCGCTTTTTCGCCACGCCGAAACGCAAATTCATCGTTGCCGACACGCCCGGCCACGAACAATACACGCGCAACATGGCCACGGGCGCGTCGACCGCCGATCTGGCCATTGTGTTGATCGACGCCCGTCAAGGTGTGCTGCGCCAGACAAGGCGCCACTCGATCATCGCCTCGCTGCTGGGCATCCGGCACATCGTGCTTGCCGTCAACAAGATCGATCTCGTCGGGTTCGACAAGGCTGTCTTCGAACGAATTATCGAGGATTTCAGGCAATTTTCGCACAAGCTCGGCTTCCAGACGATCATGCCAATCCCGATGTCTGCCCGTTACGGCGACAACGTCACCAGCCGCTCGGACAAGACGAAATGGTATTCCGGACCGACGCTGATAGAACATCTGGAAACCGTGTCGGTCGATGAAGCCGTTGTCGAACTGCCGTTCCGTTTTCCGGTGCAGTACGTGAACCGCCCCAATCTCGACTTTCGCGGTTTTGCCGGCACGATCGCGTCCGGCTCGGTTTCAACAGGCGACGAGATTGTTGTCGCTAAATCCGGCAAGTCCGCTCACGTCAGGCGCATCGTCTCGCATGGCGGCGATCTGAGCCAAGCGGTCGCCGGCCAGGCCATCACCCTTGTTCTCGACGACGAGGTCGAGGTCTCGCGCGGCAATATGCTGGTATCACCAGCGGCGCGGCCTCAGGTCGCCGACCAGTTTGCCGCCAACATCGTCTGGTTCGACGAGCACGCACTGTTGCCGGGCCGCTCCTATATCCTGCGGACCGAGACCGATCAGACCAGCGCCACCGTCACCGACCTGAAATACCGCGTCAACGTCAACGACTTTGCCCATGAGGCGGCCAAGTCGCTCGAAATGAACGAGGTCGGCATCTGCAACATCTCGACGCGGGCGCCGATCGCCTTCGATACTTTCGCCGAGAACCGCACGACCGGCGCCTTCATCCTGATCGACCGCATCACCAACGCCACGGTCGGCGCCGGCATGATCCTGCATTCGCTGCGCCGCGCCGAAAACATCCACTGGCAATCGCTCGATGTCGGCAAGCACGGTCGTGCCGATCTGAAGAACCAGCGGCCTGCCGTGTTCTGGTTCACCGGGCTCTCGGGCTCGGGCAAGTCGACCATCGCCAACCTCTTCGAGAAGAAGCTGTTCGCCACCGGTCGCCATACCTATATCCTGGATGGCGACAATGTCCGCCACGGCCTCAATCGCGATCTTGGCTTCACCGACGCCGATCGGGTCGAGAATATTCGCCGCGTTGCGGAAGTGGCGCGCCTGATGGCCGATGCCGGGCTGATCGTCATCGTTTCCTTTATTTCGCCGTTCAGCGCCGAGCGGCGCATGGCCAGGGAATTGATGGCCAACGGCGAGTTCGTCGAGGTGTTTGTCGACACCCCCTTTGAGGAGTGCGCCAGACGCGATCCGAAGGGCCTCTATGCGCGGGCGTTGAATGGCGAAATCAAGAATTTCACCGGCGTCGATTCACCGTATGAAGCCCCGGAAAATCCCGAAATCCATCTCAAGACACTCGGCAAGTCTGCCGAGGAGATGGTAGAGGCCCTGGAACTCTGGCTGAACGAGCGCGACATTGCCGAAAACCAATACGATAGCGGCGGCGGCATCTGACGACGAAGCGATGCTCGGCGTGTTCGAGCGCCTTGCCTTGGCGGCGGGGCGAGAGGTGATGCGGGTTTTCGATACCGGCTGCGCTGTCGATCAGAAATCAGACAGCTCGCCGGTGACCGAGGCCGATCGCGAGAGCGAAAAGATCATTCTGGCTGGGCTGCGCGACGCGTTTCCCGGCATCCCTTGCGTGGCTGAGGAAGAGGCATCGAGCGGCATCGTGCCGCCCGACCTCGACGACGCCTTCTTCCTGGTGGATCCGCTCGACGGCACCAAGGAATTCGTCAACCGCAGGACCGACTTCACCGTCAATATCGCGCTCGTCCGGCACGGCGTGCCGGAGATCGGCGTGGTCTTTGCGCCATGCACCGGACGCTTCTTTTCCGGCCGGCCGGGCAGGGCGGAATCCCTCGAAATTGACGGCGACTATCAGATCGCCGCTCGCCGGCCGATCTCGGTCAGAACGGCCGCAACTCCGCTGGCCGTGGTTGCCAGCCGCTCCCACAACACGCCGGAAACCGAAGCCTATATTCGTGGCCTCGGTGCCGCCGAGATTGTCTCGGTCGGATCCTCCCTGAAATTCTGTCTTCTCGCCAGCGCCGAGGCGGATGTCTATCCGCGCTTCGGCCGCACCATGGAATGGGACACCGCGGCCGGCGATGCGGTGCTGCGCGCCGCCGGCGGCATAACACGCACGCTCGACGGTCAGCCGCTCGCCTACGGCAAGCGCAACCAGAGCGATGACGAAGACTTCGCCAATCCGCATTTCATTGCCAGCGGCAAGGTCGCCACGTCAGCCTGACGATTATACAGCGCCGCGCGTCCTTTGGTCTCGCAAAGGCGTGTAGTACTTGGATTTTGTGCATGGTCCCGAGCGAAATCGATTTCGATTTCGGAAGGGGCGATGCGCCGGCGTTGCAGAGGTTGGCCACGAATGCTCCCAAAATTCTCGAGTACTAAGCAGCAGGACCGTCGCTGAGCACCGCATCGAGCCGGCCTTCTTCGCCGACGCCTTCACGTCCTGGGTGCACGAGACCTAGCTCGACAGGCCTGATTTCGTCGCCATCGACGGCAAAACCTCGCGGCGCAGCCATGATAGGAGCGCCGGCAAATCTCCGCTGCACCTGGTCTCGGCTTTCGCCACCACTTTCACGTCAGCCACGAGGCCGGCTGGCTCGAAGGCCAGCGCCCCTTTCCCGGTGAACTGCGCCTGCCGGACGTCACAACCATCGTGCGCGTCGACGTCGTCTTCAACGACGACCGGTCCCGGGTCAGAACAGGCCATGGCGCACTCAACATAGCCATCGTGCGCCATTTCGCCCTCAATCTCGTCAGAGCCGTCAACGGCAAGCGCTCCATCAAACTCAGACACAAAAGGGCAGGCTGGGATCCCAACGTCCTCGCCGCCATCCTTGGAGAGCTTCGGCGTTGACCTGGATTCGGAGCCTTGTCGTCAAAACAGATTCGATAATCCGGAGTTGCGTTTGGCGGTTATTTCGATAAGTCCTGTCTCCGGCTAACAGCAACCGGAACAATTTAATGGCAGACAAGACGGCGCTGATCACCGGAGTCACGGGGCAGGACGGGGCATACCTAGCGAGATTGTTGCTCGACAAGGGTTACACCGTTCACGGTGTGAAGCGACGCTCCTCATCCTTCAACACCGAGCGCATCGACAGTATTTATGTGGACCCGCATGAAAGTGGGACGCGCTTCTTTCTTCACTACGGCGATCTGACGGACGCCACCAACCTGATCAGGCTGGTGCAGGAGACGAAGCCGACCGAGATCTACAATCTAGCGGCGCAAAGCCATGTTCAGGTCAGCTTCGAGACGCCTGAATATACCGGCAATGCAGATGCGCTGGGCACATTGCGACTTCTGGAAGCCATCCGCATTCTCGACCTGGAGAAGACGGTCCGGTTCTATCAGGCGTCGACCTCGGAGCTTTACGGCAAGGTTCAGGAGGTACCCCAGAATGAGACAACGCCCTTCTATCCGCGCTCACCCTACGCGGCGGCGAAGCTCTACGCCTACTGGATCACGGTCAACTACCGCGAGGCCTACGGCATATTCGCTTCGAACGGCATCCTGTTCAACCATGAGGGCCCGTCCCGGGGCGAAACCTTCGTGACGCGCAAGATCACGCGCGCCGTGGCGGGCATTCAGCACGGCGTTCAGGATGCACTTTACCTCGGCAATCTGGATGCCAAACGCGACTGGGGTCACGCCCGCGATTACGTCGAAGGTATGTGGCGCATTTTGCAGCACGACGAGTCTGACGACTTCGTGCTCGCCACAGGTGAAACGCATGCCGTGCGTGAGTTCGTGGAACTCGCATTTGCGGAGGTTGGCCGAACGGTCGTATGGGAGGGCACGGGTGTCGACGAAGTCGGTCGCGACAAGGCGTCGGGCGATATCCTGGTGCGTGTCGATCCGCGCTATTTCCGACTGACAGAGGTCGATCTTCTGATCGGCGATCCGGCCAAGGCCAGGGCCAGGCTGGGTTGGCAGCATACGACCAGTTTCAAAGAGCTCGTGGCCGAGATGGTCGCTTTCGACTTAGCACTGTTCGAACGGGAAGCTTGGCGAAACGACCGCTCGGCGCGATAGCGAGGCCCACGCCCGAAATACAACCTGAGGTCGGGACTTGTGCACGCCTATGCCTGGTTCCGCGGACACGTGGAGCAAGGCGAGGCGAGGCTGAACGCCACCTGACTGCAACGTCTAATGCCGTCGGGCGGCCCGGATGGCTGCGAAAGTTCGAGCCCTTTCTAGAGACGCAGATGATCGCCACCCGTCTCGATCTTGAGGCTGAGGAGCGGTTCGGTATTGGGCGCCTTTAGGTTGAAGCATCAGTCGTCTGAGGCCATGCTCAGCCCGCCAGTCGAACTTGCGACCGGATCCAATGGAATAAGGATATTCTGAGTTCATGCTGGAATCCATTCTGAGCGTCGTCATGCCTTGCCTCAACGGCATGCCGCACTTGCCCGCCGCGATCGAATCCGTGAAGTCCGCCCTTCCGGCTGCCGATTGCGAAATCATCGTCGCCGACGGCGGCTCCACCGACGGGACACGCGACTTTTTGCGCAATTCAGGCGTGAGATTGATCGAGAGTCCCGACCGCTCGCTCTATGAGGGGCTCAACAAGGCGATTGCGCAGGCACGTGGGGAATACATCGTTTGGCTCAATTCGGACGACCTCCTGCTTGGGGCAGTCGTGGATCTTTGGCGCAAGGCGCGCGAAGAGAAGGCCGATCTGGTGACTGGTGAGGCCGAGATCGCATCGGAAGGCAAAATTGTCTGGAGAAGCGACCATCACGTACGACCAATGAATCCGGCGTCGATCCTTTTTGCGGTACCGACCGCAAACAGCCGGCTGATGCATGCCGGGCTGCTCCGGAAGGCAGGGCCATTCCAGTGCGACATCGGGCTTGGAGCCGATCGTCACATGCTGCTGAAACTGCTGCGCCTATCCGATAAGAGGAGCTATTTGACTTCCACCGTCTATCGATACAATTCGCACGGCGGCTCGAAGACCATGGCTGCGACGTGGGAGTCCTATCACGATGTTCATGACGCAAATTTGCAGATGGTCCCCGCATTACGCGATCAGTTGGGCGACGCGAGTGAGCGAGGATTGCTCGATTCTTTCGCCTCGCTGTCCGCGCTCGCCAAGGCACGGGCACATTTCTTCGGCGGACGACCCAAGAAGGCGCTGAACGTCGGCCTGTTGGCATGCCGCTACAACCGCTCGCCAACGAGTTGGTATCGCGGCCTTTCCCTTCACCGTCTCAATCGGGGGCATGGCTGCGGATGGTGAGGTTCGGCTTTTCGTGCCGTGCATTCCCGAAGCGATCCGGAGAGCAGAAACCACGGATTTTGCTGTGCCGCGACGCGCCGCGTAAAATTCGCTCTGGCGCGGGGCTGGCCCATTGTTAATGTTCTTCTACCGGCCGAATGCCCTTTATGATATGGCGCTGCAGCCCATTGACCACTGCCACGAAACATAACTGTTCATGCACGCCAAACCCGGCACGATCCCACTGACGCTCATCATCCCGGTTCGCGACCGTCAGTATCAACTCGATCGGGCGCTGGCGAGCGTGGCACGTCAGGACACCCTTCCTACCGAAACGTTGGTCGTGGACGATGGATCTGCGGCAAACGTGGCGATCGCGGGGGAGTTCCGCGAGCGGCTTAATATCCGTCTCATCCGTCACGAAAAGAACAAAGGCGCTGCCGCCGCCCGCAACACTGGAATGCAGGCAGCCGACACAGAATGGATATCGTTTCTTGACAGCGACGATTGCCTGTTGGTCGGCAGCCTGGCAACCCGCTGGTCCCTCGCTATGGTCGATCAGTCGCGAAGGTCGGACGGCACGATTCTCTACGGGTGCGGCTGGATCGATTGCGGGGAAGATGGCACCCCGATTGCGGCACGCTGGCCGCGACCATCCGCTGATCCCGACCAATTTGCCTCCGGTTGCTGGTTTTCGCCCGGTTCCTGTCTGATCTTCAACAGACGGACCGCTCTCGAACGAGCAGGCCCGCAGGATGAAACGATGAGGCGATTCGAGGATGTGGACTGGTTTCTTTCTCTGGCGCTGAAGGGATTCTCCCTAGCCGTGCTGCCTGTAGCGGCAGTGGCGATAGAGCGAACGCGACGGCAGGATCCACAGCAGATCGAGCAGGCAGCCCAAGTCTTGCGCACCAAATGGACAAAGAAAGGGCTGGATCCACAAAAGCTGCGGCGTCTCGACAGCTATATCGATCTCGAGCGCGCCGCAGCGAATTATTTCGCCGGCTTCAGGACCAAGGCCTTGATGAACCTGGCAAAGTCGTTTCTGAAGCACCCGCGTCGAAATCTGCAGCTCTCACCGGGCTGGGAGATCGAGTCGATCCGGACGATGCCAGAGGCGAGTCTGACGCGAAAAAAAGAATTTGTCGGGCTCGGCTAAAGTCCCAGCGCAGCTGACTTCGGAAATATCCGCAAACGCCCGCCACGCGTCCACGATCTCCCGTCCGCCGGCATTGCGAGCCATCGACGCCGACGAGAACGACACGGCTGTAGCCGAGATGGTAGGCGATTTGCAGAGGCGAAATCAGGATAGTTGATTGATGGCTGTGTAGCCTCTAAGGAGTTGACCGGCATCAGGTGGAATCAAGATATGAATGAACGTGTGGCGCTCATTACTGGAGTGTCCTGTCAGGATGGAGTTTATCTCGTAGAATTCGGGCGAAGGCCACGTGAATGTGGCTGCGGATGTCGATGTGACGATTTGTGAACTCGCTGAGATCGTCGCGGACGTTATTGGATTTGCCGGCGAGTTCGCTTTTGGTTCTGCAAAACCCGATGATGCGCCGCGCAAGCTGCTGAACGTCGATAGATCAAGGATGGTCCGCCGCGATCGGTCTTCGCGAAGGCATAACTTCCACCTTCGATTGGTAATCTGCAGGCGAATCCCGTCGGCCGTCTTCGCGTAGTCGAGCAACCCGCTTAATGAGTTGAAGCTGGGAACAAGTGTTTTCCCTCATAAGATCGAGCGTGGCACCGTCTTGCGGTGCCGAACACGCAAAAAAGGATGTCGAGGTGCCGAATATGTCCAAGACGCCTTCCGAGATATTTGGAAGCGTGCATTACCAGAGGCACAATGCGCGCCGACTGGAGCATCTCGCACGCCTGTCGCTACCGATCGAGAAAACCGATGTTCTCGAATTGGGTTCCGGACCCGGCGACCATACGACCTTTTTCCTGGATCGTGGTTGCAGCGTGACCGCCGTCGAAGCGCGCCAGGAGAACCTCGACCTTCTGAACCAGCGGCTCAACGCGAAGGTATCTACCGTTCTAGGGGATCTGGAGCACCCGGACGATGTCAAGGTAAAGCCACATTCGGTCGTCTATTGCTACGGACTGCTCTACCATCTTAGCAATCCGGACGCCGCATTGACCTGGATGGCGTCGCGCTGCGAAAAGATGCTGCTTCTTGAAACATGTGTTTCGTTTGGGGCGGAAGAGAAACTAGTGGCCGTGAAGGAGCAGAAAGATATGGCTTCGCAGTCGTTCAGCGGCGCTGGCACGCGTCCGACGCGTGCCTGGCTATACCATCGCCTGAACAAGCTGTTCGCGCATGTCTATGTACCGGTGTTTCAGCCTTATCATGAAGAATTTCCGACTGACTGGATGCGCAAGGACATGTGGCAGTCCCATGCCCGCGCGATTTTCATCGCGTCACGGCAGCCCATCAGCAATCCTCTTCTTCTCGACTTCCTCCCCTCCCATCAAACGCGCGGTTAGCCCGTATTTATGAAGACGCTAGCAAAGCGAAGGCTACTGATTATCGATCCGATTTTTCGCGGCAGCCGCCTCTATTACAGTGCGATGGCGGCAGCAGGCGCGTTTGCGTGCGGATGGGAGGTTCATATCCTGACCCGCGGGGAAGCGGAAACCGAGCATTACTTCGAACTTTTCGAGGGTATTCCGGTTACCTTGCACCGCAACGTTCCGCTGCCGGAAGGGTTCTGGTATGGCAAGATCGGTCCTGAAGCCGTCGAGGCTTTGATCGGGGCACTGATTTTACTCCATAAGGAATTCCAGTTCGAACGTATCCTGGCGGTCGGCTTGAACGAGTTGAACCGCGAGTTCACCGATGCTTGTCTTACCCACAGGCGGGAGATCAAGGCCGCTCTCGGTCGCACGCCTTTGGTGGCAATAGAATACGACGCCCGCTATCTGCTTCGGGGGTTGCAGGCACCGGCGCCGCGCAATCCGCTTGAACGCTTGCGCCGCGAATTTCGGGTATGGCTGCGTCGCGAAAGGCAGCGTCAAAACCTCCGTTTCCTGCGGCGGGCGATACCTGGCCTGCGTGTGGCCGTTCTTGACGAAAGAGCTTTCGACCGGGCGCTTGCAACGCGCACCTGGCGATCCTTCCTGGTCCAGCTTCCGGATCCGCCGCCGCGTTTTGTCGGGCCGGCTCCGTTAGGCCAAACCTTGAGGCAGCATCATGACAGGATACGGGTTCTCCTCGTTGGCCTCCAGTCGAAGCGCAAGGGCATAGAGGATTTCTCGCAACTCTTACAGGCTCGGCCGAACCTAAAGGAGCGCTTCCAGTTTGTCCTATGCGGTTCGCTGGTTGCTGAAAGTGAGCATTTGCGACCCAAACTCGCGGCGGCGTGCAAGACGGGGGTGCTTGAATGGATAGACGAGTATCTGCCGGAGGCGGAGATTCAGCGTCGATATGGTGAAGCCGACTACGTGCTGCTTCCATATGCGCGCGATTTCGAAAGCTCCAGCGGCGTTATGGCCAACGCGGCAAGATCAGGTAAGCCGATCGTCGCGACGGACCATGGATGCGTTGGCTACCGTGTTCAGCGGTTCGGCATGGGTTTCGTCTATCCATCGGCGAATATTGCCAAAATGGCGGAAGTTCTTTTTTCCTTGCGGGATCCCGCGGAAGCGGAGTATCAGAAATTGTCCGCCAATTGTATTAACTACGCTCAGAATAATTCGGTTGGCGAGTTTCAGCGAATTTTGTTGAGCGCGTAAGAGTATTGCAGAAAATGACAGAAAAGAATACTCCACTCATCGCGCTTCTTGATACATCTGTCTGCACTAAAAATCTGGGTGACCAGATTATTATGGATGCAGTCAATACTCAGCTGCGACGCATGTATCCGCGAACCTTCTTTTGTTCTATTCCTACCCATGACTACTTGTCGAGCGAGAGCTTTAAAATTCTTGAGCAAAGTTCGTTCGCGATTGTTGGTGGCACAAATCTGCTAACGGGAGACATGTGGAAATACAATCAATGGAAGGTGAGCTACCGAGACTACTTCAGATTAAAGAACGTCATTCTGATGGGGGTCGGTTGGTGGCAATACCAGAAGGAGTCGACGCTCTATACTCGCACTTTGCTGAAGCGCTTTCTTCATGGAAACATGCTGCATTCCGTCAGGGATGGATACACCCAGCGCAAACTGCAGGAAATGGGGCTTCCTAACGTCGTCAATACAGGGTGCATGACGCTTTGGGATCTCGATGCCGAGCACACGAGTCAGATTCCCAAACGCAAGGCGGAGAATGTTATTTTCACGCTTACTGATTATAAGCCGCATCCCGAAAGTGACAAATATCTGTTCAACATTTTGGCGAAGCAGTATAGCAAAGTATATCTTTGGCTTCAGGGGTCGCGTGATCTCGAGTATTCCAAGGCCATCTGCGGAACTCGTGCCGAGATTGTTGATCCTAGCCTGAAGGCTTTCGATCAGATACTGTCGTCGAATCTTGATCTCGAATATGTGGGCACACGCCTACATGCGGGCATACGAGCACTTCAGCACAAGCGTCGCACCATGATCGTGTCGGTGGATAATAGGGCCACGGAAATGGGGCGTGATTTCAATCTGCCGGTCATTGAACGCAAGGCCGTCGGGGATCTGAAGACCTCGCTCGCCGAGGACAGGTCCATTGTCGTGAACCGGCCGATTGAGGCGATAGAAGCCTGGAAGCGTCAGTTTACTCAGCCAAGTGCTTCCAACCTGAAGAGCTGATTGGCATGAGAGTGCTATCCATAGGATCAAGCGATAAGGCGGGCGGCGCGGCAATTGCTGCGTACCGTCTAAACGCCGAACTGGTTTCGCAGTTTCGTGCGCGCGTGATCAGCGCGGTCGCACGAAAGGTGACGAACGAGAAGGACGTCATAGATATCGGTCGCGAAGGTCGCCCCTATGCTAAGCGCATTCGTCAGTTGACTGGAGCCTTTCAGAAGTGGAGCGGTTGGCAGTACCGCTTTCTTCCGGTGCAGCGCCAGAGAATTCTCGCGACGGTCCGCCAATTCCAGCCTGATGTCATCAATCTCCACAACCTGCATGGCGGCGCGCCGGACGGATTTTTCCAGACCGACCTCATCGTGGATCTCTCCCGCCTAGCACCTGTCGTCTGGACGCTTCATGACATGTGGGCGCTCACCGGGCACTGCGCCTATTCTATGGGATGTGAACGCTGGCGTGATGGCTGCGGCCCTTGTCCGCATCTGAATTTCTACCCTCCGATCGCAAAGGACCAATCGGCTGGTCTCTGGCGGTGGAAGCGTAGTATCTACGCCCATAGCAGCTTGACGATCGTGACGCCTTCGCATTGGCTCGGGCAGCTTTGCCACGAGACGAAACTGGTCGTTTCCGACAATATTCGCACGATCCCTAATGGTGTCGACCTTACCCGCTTTTCCCCGGGCAACAAGATTGCGGCGCGACAGTCGCTCAGGATCGCCAAAGACGCGAAGGTGCTGGTATTTGTAGCCGAGCGGGTCGGCGGCAATGCCCGCAAGGGCGGCAAGGCACTGGAAGCCACGCTTCGCCGATTGAATGAAGTGGCGACATCGAAAATCGATGTGCTTCTGGTGGGTGAGGGCGACCTGCCCTGGATCGGGGAGTTGGCAAACATCAAAGCGCGACGGATGGGGTACATCTCCAAGGAGTCTGATCTGATCAAAGTCTTCCGGGCGTCCGATCTCTTTCTTTTTCCCACCGAAGCGGATAATTTGCCGAACACGTTGGTCGAGGCGATTGCGTGTGGCTTGCCTGGTGCAACCTTCGATGTCGGAGGATGCGGGGAAGTCATAAAAGATGGCGTCAGCGGATTGCTGGGAACTGTAGAAAGCCAGAACGAGCTGGCCGATCGGATTTGGAGGTATTTGGACGATCCTGAGGCGTCGGAACGACTGTCGGCTTCCGCTCGGGAGTATGCACTGAATTTCAATGTCAAGCTGATGGCTAGACGCTATATGGATCTTTTTGTCGAAGTAGGTAATCGGCGAGAACAGAACAAAAGCGCGTCGTTAAGTGCATAGATCTTCCGGTATCAAGATGTCCACCGATAAGAGACTTGTTCGTTATTATGGTGAGAACGCCGAGGACTGTCTACTTTGGCATCTTTTTGAAGGCAAGCCGACAGGCTTTTATGTGGATGTAGGCGCGTTTGACGGCGTCTATCTTAGCAATACACTTTCTTTTGAACAGCAGGGGTGGCGCGGTATTTGCGTCGAGCCCCATCCCGACTACGCCAAGATTTGCGAAAGCAACCGTCCTCTCGCGTGTACGCTTCAGATGGCGTGCGTCGATGATGAAAATCTGCGGGAGATCCCGTTTTATACGGAAGAGATAGGTATATATTCCCGACTGGAAATCGAGAATGGAGACGTCGACCAACTCAAGGCATCTTATAAAAAGCATGAGCTGAAAGTCGATGGCTTCCAGAAGACCGTGGTTGCTGCGCGAACGCTCGCCAGCATCATTCGCGAGCATGCGCGGGGTGAGGCGATCGACTTCATCTCAATTGATGTAGAGGGTGGCGAGAAGCGTGTTCTGGATGGGCTGGGCCTGGACAAGATCCGACCACGAGCATTGGTTATCGAGGCCAACAATTCGGAACGTTCGGACCTTCTGGTCTCCTATATGGATGGTTACGGATACCGGCTTGGTCGAAAGATCGCCCAAAATCATATATTTGTGGCGACCGAGGAAGATGCCACGAAACTCCTATCGTACCAAATGCAATGCTTCGTGGAGAAGCAAACGCATCCCAAGGGCGTGCAGTATTCCTTTCCTGGGATCGTCAGTGGGAAGATAATCGACGAGATACGAGACAAGAAACTGCAACAGGCCTTTATCGAGATCGGCCGCATTCGTTCGAAATCAGACGTGAAGATTAGGGAAGTCGCTCGTCTAACATCGGCGCTTACTTCCGCTCGAGAGCGCGTTGCAACGGTCGAAAATGCCTTGAAAGCCTCTCGCGCCGGAACTGTGACGTCCGACAGGGCGCTGAAGTCGGTTCGCGCCAGGGCGACAAATCTGGAAAGCCTGCTTAAGGAAGTCCGGGCGCAGCGGGCAATGGCGCAACGCACATCGGAACGTCTGCGCGAACGTGTGACCGAGGCATTGGCAAGAGCCCGTGCGAATACAGAGTTGCTTGAGCAGAAGGACACGGAGATCGAGCGCAGACGCCGCCGACAGCAGGAGCTCAACAGCCGCATTCATCAACTTCAAGGATCGCTTCGTGTAATTCTTTACTCCCTGTGGCGTCGCGTGACGCGTGGGAGGCCTGAGGGCGGCGGAGATGGCTGACCGTCGACACGGTCCCATGACAGACAATTTTTCCGCAAGCGCTTCACTGTCGGTAGCCGTCATAAATGCCTTCAGAGGGCAGGGAGGAGCCGCGCTTGCCTCACAGCGTCTGCACACCTCGCTCGGCGAGGCTGGCGTTGATACACGTTTTGTGTGCCTTCGAGGACATCGGACTGGCGATTTGCACCCACCCGCACCCGCCAATCCAGTCGACGCGGCACAGAGATTGGCGCTACGCATGCTCCGCTCGCTGCAGGCGCGAACCGCCGCTGCATTTCGCTCGAAGCATGCCGAGATCTTCGAACTTCAGGCAATCATTCCGCAGGCGGCGGCCCGACTTTCCATTCCGCGGTGTGACATTATAAATCTGCATTGGGTTTCGATTTTTCTGACCCCTGAGTCGATTGCCCAAATAGCCAGAACGCACGCACCGGTAGTCTGGACACTGCACGACATGGTGCCGTTTACCGGTGGCTGCCATTACGATAATGGATGCGGGCGTTTCGAAGGAGCTTGCGGTAAGTGCCCGCAACTGGTTCTGCCGCGGCCGAACGATCTTTCCAGACGAAACTTCGAGAGGAAACGCCGCGCATATGCCACCATCCCCGCCGACAGGTTGAATATCGTTACGCCGAGTATATGGATGGCAGAACAGTGCCGAAGAAGCCCCCTTCTTGGCGCGCGGCGGATCGACGTGATCCCCAACTCCATCGACCTGAAAACATTCTCGCCGCAGCCGAGGGAACAGGCGCGCCGTAGGCTGGGGTTGCCTTCACAGCGTCCCATTCTGCTGTTTGTTTCCAGCAAGCTGTCGAATGAGAGGAAGGGGGGCCAGCTTGTGGCACAGATCGTGGAGCGTGTAAGGGCCGACCTGCCGGATGCACTTCTCGTAACCGTAGGCGCAGGTATGCCGGCCGCGACTGTCGAGCACCGATCGTTAGGATCTTTCAGTGACGACCTGGATATGGCTGCAGCCTATGCGGCGGCGGATGTTACCATTCTTCCTTCGCTTCAGGACAATCTGCCGAACACGATGCTCGAATCCATGGCGTGCGGTACGCCCGTCGCTGGTTTCGACACGGGCGGGCTGCCTGATTTCGTCTTGCCTGGGCAAACGGGTGTTCTGGCCCCTGCGGGGGGAGGTGCTCTAGCATTGGGTGAGGTCATTCTCCAGATGTTGAAATCAGACTATGCCGGAATGGGGCAGAAAGCCCGCCGTCTGGTAGAGCGGGAATGCGCCTTCAATGTTCAGGCGCAGCGTTACAAAGCATTGTTTGCCGAGATCGTTGACCGCGATAGGAGCCGATAGGCGCTTTTATCGAAGAGGGGCCTCTTCCGAACGCCATAATCTCACTGAAAGGTTGCATGTTGACTGAACTTCTTGGGAACGAAATGTCGGTGGAGGAAAAATTCGCGCGTGGCTTTCGCCAGAAGAGCTGGATCGCCGACCATCAGAAACTGATGCCGGAGGCCTCCACCGTGCTCGATATAGGAGCCAATGTAGGGCAAACGACTGCGGTGCTGCTCGATGCGTTCCCGAACGCGCGGATCCATGCTTTCGAGCCATTTCCTGCATCTGCAGCAAAGCTCAGGAGCCGCTTTCGAGATCAGCCGAGGGTTACCTGTGTCGAAGCTGCCGCGGATGCGGAGAGTGGAACAAAGACGATGCATGTCCACGCGGAATTGAGCGTGACCAATTCGTTGCTTCCCTTTCATGCAGATGCCGCACGATACATGCCGCAGTCGGCGCAACCGACCGAATGCACAGTCAAGGCGGTTTCACTCGATGCCTATTGTGCCTCCCAGGGCATCAACAGGGTCGACCTTTTGAAGATCGACACACAGGGATTCGAGCGTCAGGTTCTCGATGGGGGCAAAGGCCTTTTGTCTCGAAAAGCCGTCGCGTCTGTCTATTGCGAAATGATTTTCGTTCCGATCTACGTCGGCCAGACGACTTTTTACGAGATTGCCGGATATCTCGGCCGCTTCGACTACGCGTTGTATGATTTTTATGATTTTGTCTACGACGCATCGGGTCAGCTCAAATGGGGGAATGCTGTCTTTCGTCCCGCAACGGCATAATCTCGCACTGCCTGCGTCGTTGCCGAGCTACACCAGAAATCCTGCCGAGTGCTACAAATACTCTGCCATGCTGGGCTTCAGTCGTCGATAGATCCAGATTGCTACGGCTCCGATGATAAATATTGTCAAAATATAATAAACGAGACTGTTCATCGTGGCAGCACTGACTGTCGATGTATCCACTGTCCAACGGCAAAACTCAAGAAGGAAGAAAACGGGATTTCCTACCGTGATCGCATGGAATATCCCGCTGATATGTTCCGGTTTCCAGAATATTGGCAGAATCCACATGCCAAATCTCGAAATCATACCCACGACGTTTCCGACGTCTCTCACAAAGACGTTGATCGATCCGGCCACAATCGCGAACAGGGCTGCTACTGTTAGGAGCGTGACAAATGCGAAGGGAAACAGAAACATCGTGTATCCCGGCCTCCAGCCCATGAAGAAGGCCAACGCGAAGTAAATCGAAAATAGTATAATGCTGACGGTGGCTTCCGCCAGGACAACACCAGAAAAAATACTTATCGGACTTGCGGTAGATTGGTTGAGTATCGTTTTGTATTTTATAAAAACATTGCATCCGGAAATAAGGATACGGATAAAGCATTGCCAGGCTATATAACCAGTTCCCATATATATAAAGTATGATGGCCCATTCACGTTGAAGAGTGTTCTTTTAAAAACGAACCATATCAGGAATAGGATGGCGATTGGCTCGAAGATGAGCCACAAGAACGAAAGCGCGCGATTTGCCGTCATCGAGCGCAGTTCGCGTCGCCAGATCTCCCGTGTGAGGGATCCTTTGCCAGATATCGTCAATTTCGACGCCACAGAAACCATCGCTTCAAGAAACCTTCGCGGTCTGGTCGCCGTCGACGGACCAGGAAAAGTTGAAATTTATCTGGCCGACGCAATTCGTCTGGGGCGGAGACAGCACGGAAAACGGGGTGACCAGGTCGATGATGTGATGGATGCGTTTTCGATTATCGGATCGAATGTCACACGTAAGGTAGTAGTGTCCGGTGACGATTGGATTCAAGAACGTGCACGCGGCCTGAAACGTCCCCGGGCTCCTTCGCTTCTCAAGCTTATAGATCTGCCCGCCCAAAACGTCGCCGTTACGCGTTCTGATCGACAAGCCGATGCTGAGATCGTTGATGACAAGTTCGGTGGCTGCGGTAATCTCGATCGTGTACGGCTGCCCGGATGACAATTGCCTCGTCGGATTTCCCTTTTCGTCTATGATCTCGACCAGTTCGATACGCGCGCCGCCGTTGTTGACTACGGTCGCCGGCGGCGGCTCGCGCCTTTCCTCTTCCTTCTCAGACGCGGCTTTCGGTTTGCCTTTTGTCGCGGCTGCGGCCGCTTTCGAAGTAGCGGTCCGTTCGGTGGAAAGAAGGTCGATCAGATGCTGTCTGCGCGCTGTGGAAGACATCAGCATGGTCGCAGAATACTGCGTGATGACTTCCGACGGGGGTCCGTTCATGACAATTTTCCCCTCGTCCAGCCAGACGACGCGATCGCACAAGCTCGTCATCGTGGCGACGCTATGTGACACCACAAGCGCTGCGGCTCCGCTTCCGATCAGCTCGCGCATCCGCGCAGCACTTTTCGCGGAGAAAGCGGCGTCGCCGACCGAGAGGATTTCATCCACGATCAGGATGTCGGGTTTTATGGTGGTTACTATGGCGAAGGACAAGCGCGCCTTCATGCCGCTCGAATAAAACTTCACTGGCCGATTGATATGCTGTCCGATATCGGCAAATTCGATGATCTTGTCTTCCAGACCTTTCATGGTCTTCCGGTCGATCCCCAGAACGGCGCCGTAATAATATATGTTCTCGATGCCGGTGTATTCGGGATTGATCGCCGAACCCAGTTCCAGCATTGCCGAAACCCTTCCGTGAATGCTTATCGTCCCCGATGTCGGCGGGATAACGCCCGATATCATCTTCAGCAACGTCGATTTGCCTGCGCCATTATGGCCAATTATGCCGACCACCTCGCCCCGCGAAAGTTTCAGTGACACAGAATCTACAGCAGCGAATGAGCGATCCAGCTTAGCCTGACTGGGAAACAGGGCGTTTCGAAGGGCTCGACCAGGGGATTGTTTCGCAGAAAACTTCTTTGTGAGATTTTCGATTTGTAGAACTACGTCTTGCAAGGCTTATTTCCCTTGTATCGCCTTTGAACGGCTGCAACCTGACGCCGTCGGCGGTGCGCCAGCACGCACTACCCTCTTTCTGCCGAATCGGCAATTCGTCTGGATTGACCTCGGCTTGTCGCCTGACTTGTGCTTCCTCGACTTCGGCGACCGCGACTTTCGGAAATAGGGAACCGGTGCAGCTTGCGTGACTCGCCCCGAAAGCTGGATTAGAAATGGAATCAATAGGGCAAGGCCGTCGGACTGTTGCCCGGCAAGCAGCTACAGTGCCTCCGGAGGCCTCGACATGGCGCTGGAACTGCCGCGCGAACTGGCGGTGCGCTTCACTGACACGGAGCACAACTTCGTGTCGGAAGCCTCGGTCTATCGCCTGTTCAGGCTAACGAGCCGTTGCGCCACGCCATCGCTGCAGTCTGATCCGGAGTTCCCTAATTCCACCCACAGCGATGCGACCCTGCCGGGACGCCTGCGCGGATGATCTCGTTCCCAGGCATGCGGTCATTATGCACGGCGAACGCCACTTCGCCGCGCCTGTTCCCACGGTCGGATTGGTGCAAATTTCGGTTCATCAAAAGGCAATGGGCGTTGCATCCCACGGCAACATGGGTACAAACGCATCGAGGCGAGATGAAGTGCGGGCAAATCGTGGAAGGCGGCGCTCCATGTGCCGGAAAAAGTCTTCCTCAGACGAATGTTGGACTGCCAAACGATTGATGTTTGCGCGACTGAAGCCTGCAGGAGATTGACGTTGACAGAAGCACCCTGGTTTTCGAAATACCGAACGCCGTCGGCGGAGGAGATGCAACGCGTTGGTGCGCCCAACTGGGAGGTCTTCAAGCGGCAGGCCGAAGTGATAGAGCCCGTTATTTCCAGTCACCTAAAGTCCGAATTCGGCTTCTGGCCTTGGACAAAACCTAAAACGATCCTTGATTTCGGCTGCGGCGTCGGTCGTGTTGCTCTCAAAATGCATGCCGAGAAGAAATGGCCAACACATTGCTGCGACGTGAATCGGATAGGTGCGGCCTATCTTCAGCGGCAAATTCCGGAGATTTCCGTTCTACACACCAAGTATGATCCGCCTCTCCCTTACGAGGACAGAACTTTCGACGCGATCTATTCGGTATCGGTCTGGACCCACATGCCCGAGGAGGCTCAAGACCGCTGGCTAAAGGAGATGGCTCGAATCCTGAAGCCGGGTGGCATCGCTCTTATTACGACTTCCGGCTACAAAGCAATGCAGGCTCGCCGCAAACGTGGCGATCCAGGCTGGACCGAAATCACAGACGAGCAATTGAAGGAACGCGGCTTCATATACATTGAATATGAGCGTTTCGGCCACAAAAAATCGACGGACTATCCCGGTATTACGAGTTCCTATGGCCTGACGGCCCATGACGATGACTATATACGTCGTCATTGGAGTCAGTTTTTCGAGATCCGCGATATCAAGCGCGGGGTGATTTCCAACGTTCAAGACTTGGTGATCTGTAAGAAGCGTTAGCGACATGCGATGTCCGTAGTGTCAAGGCGCTTTCGTAAGGCGGTGGTTCCGCTCACGAAAGGACCAAGCAATCGATCGACATGCTTGCCGTCTGCCACGGTTTTTGCGATGTCGAGGGTGAGGGAAAATACCATTCTGGTCATGTGCGGCGCGGTTCCCGTGGGCTGGTCGGTTTGGGGCGAAGTGATCACCGTCCAGCCCTCGGACAACCTTTTGGAGCGCGACGTCTGCAAGTCGCCGACCACCGGCTACCGCCGCCAGCAGGGAGTCTCCGGTAGCGCCTGCGTTCGTCAGGTGACGCGGGAAAGCGCGCTCGTTGGCCTCGCGAATCCGAGGACGTCGATATCGTCGCCAATGGAGGAGCACGGCTTACGGACCTACCGCAGCCCTCCACTTTGGAGCTTCACCTAGCATGACCAAGATCATGGTTGTATGCAACGACAGCGATTATTTCCTGCGCCACCGCTTGCCGATAGTGCTAGGGCTTGTGGAGCGCGGCGCGGAAGTGACAGTGATGACCGGTGGAAAGGCTATTCCGGGGTCGGTTCCGCGTGGCTGGTCGGCGATACACATTCCGATCGATCGCTTCACCGTCCATCCGATACGCGACTGCGCGCTCATGATCCGCTCCTTCAGTAAGATCGTAACGCTGAAGCCGGACGCGATACATCTGATCACCCTGAAGCCTGCAGTATTCGTCGGCATCGCCGCTGTTCTGGCGCGCCTGCCGTCCGGGGCGGCCGGTCGCATCCTAATCACCATTCCCGGCCTCGGACGCCTGATGTCCCCGTCCGCCGCGGATCAGAGCTGGGTCGCGCGAGCTTCACGACTGCTGGTTGGCCGCGTGATCCGTTTCCTGTCGGCGCGATCGGGCATTTGCTTCACCTTTGAGACATCGCACGACCGCAATCTGTGGCTGGACGAAGGTCTGATTCGAGAGGACAACTCGACCACCATCAGCGGAGCCGGCGTCGATCCGGGCAGATTTCATCCTGGTCCCCCCCGCCAAGAAAAAGGGCCAATCAGAATTCTCTTCGCCTCAAGGCTGTTGAGATCAAAAGGCTTGGATGTCTTCATCGGGGTTGCGCGGCGCTTTTCCCAAAACCCCAATCTCCAGTTTCTGGTCGCCGGGATGGTCGAGCCTCACGATTCGGATGGCGTTGCGCCTAGGGAATTGGAATGTGAGGGTTCCATCACGTTTCTGGGCGAGGTCGCTGACATGCCCAAACTGCTCCAGAGCGTCGATCTTGTCTGCCTGCCGACCCGCTACGGGGAAGGCATACCGCGCATTCTCATTGAGGCGGCCGCATGTGGAGTTGCCTGCCTTGGGACGGATATCGAAGGATGCCGGGAAATCATCGTCGACGGCGTCACTGGCTATCTCCTGCCGGCTGGTGAGAAGGCCGCGATGGTCGAGACGATATGTAACGCAATTACCGGATATCTCGCCGATCCCGGCCTTCTTGATCGTCATGGAAAGGCCGGCCACCGGCTGTTTCTTAGCCGAGACTTCAGCGAAGAAGCGGTTGTCGGTCGTTTCCTAGCGCTGCTGACGGACGTTTAGCTCTCACCTCGCCCCGACCGCACGAGGCTCTACGCGGCCGCGGTGTGCGCCGAATTCGAGCCGATATAGTTACGGATCGTTTCGATGATCCGATCCTGGTCTGCCTCGCTCAGATACGGGTGCATGGGCAGGCACAGGATGCGCTTCGGCAGCTCCTCCGAGACGGCAAGACCGGTCGGCGTGCGCGGATAATCGCGGTAGGCGATCTGGCTGTGCAAGGGCTTCACGTAATAGATGACCGACGGAATGCCCTTTTCGCCGAGATGCGCCTTGAGCCCGTCGCGCTTCGGCGTCTCGATGGCATATTGCGCCCAGGCCGAACGGCTGCCGTCTAGGTTGCGCGCCGCCTTGACGACATCGCCGAGTCCTTCGGCGTAACGATTTGCAACCGCTTGCCGGGCAACCATCTCGTCTTCGAGAATGGCCAGCTTCTCTATCAGGATTGCCGCCTGCAGCGTATCGAGCCGCGAATTGATGCCGACGCGGACATTATCATATTGGGTTTCGCCCTTGCCGTGGAAAGCGAAGGAGCGGAGCTTTTCCGCCAGCGCATCGTCATTGGTGAACATCGCGCCGCCATCGCCATAGCAGCCGAGTGGCTTGGCCGGGTAGAAGCTGGTCGATCCGACATGGCCGAACGCGCCGCACATCTTGCCGTCGAGCGAACCACCCATCGACTGGGCGGCATCCTCGATCACCAACAATCCTTCGCGGCTGGCGATTGTCATGATCGCCTCATAGTCGGCGGCTAGCCCGAACAGGTCGACCGGAATGATCGCCTTCGGCTTAAGCCGGCCTTCCTTCTTGATCATGGCGATCGCCGCCTCGAGACTGGCGACATCGATATTGTAGGTCTGGGGATCGACATCGACGAAAACTGGCTCGGCCTTGGCCAGCGCCACCACTTCCGCCGTAGCGGCGAAGGTGAAGCTCGGCACGAACACCGCGTCACCCGGGCCGATGCCGGCAGCAAACAGCGGCAGCAGTAGCGCGTCGGTACCGTTGGCGCAGGCGACGACATGCTTGGTGCCGATATAGGCGGCGAGTTTGTTTTCGAATTCGGTGACCTCAGGCCCGAGGATATAGCGCCCCTCGTCGACAACGCGGTCGATGGCCGCTTTCAGCCTGTCGCGGATGCGCTCGCGCTGCGCGCCAAGATCAATGAACTGCATGTTGGCCTCAAACGGTGCTAGCCAGATAATCGGCCGCTGGTAGCAGACTTGGCCCGACCGAGAAACCCGCACGAGCCAAACCGCGAATTGCTCAAGTGTCGCAGTCTGTTACCTCAGATTTCCGAAGTACCCTTGCAGATGCCGGAAATCCGGGCTTCGTCGGATGTCATTTGGTCTTCATATCGCGCATGACCCGAGCCGGCGAAACATAAAGTGATCGGCAAGCTGGGTGCATAGCCGTCCAATCAGGCGATTTCATGCCGCCAGGGCGGATTGGCTCCGGCCCGCGACACCGTCACCGCCGCAGCCCTAGCACCGAGCGCCAGCGCCTTGTGGATGGCGTCTTCCGGCAGCTTGGCGATCGCCTCTTTCGACAGCAGGCCCTGCTCGTGCAGCGAGGCCAGGATGCCGGCGTTGAACGTGTCGCCGGCACCGACCGTATCGACCACCTCGACCTTGTCGGGCACGACCGTGACCTTGTGATCCCTGGTGTAGCCGACAGCGCCTTCGCTGCCATGGGTGACGACGATCAGCGTCGGGCCGCGATCCAGCCAATTGTGGACGACATCCTCGTGCGAGCCGGCTTCGCCGAACCAGTTGAGGTCCTCATCCGACAGCTTCACGATGTCGGCCATGGCCATCATCGAGCGGATGCGCCTGAGATGCTTGGCCTTATCAGGGATAAAATTGGGCCGAATGTTGGGATCGAGCATCATGACGCGGCGGCTGTGCTCGCGCCGCATGAATTCCTCATAAGCCGCTCCGGCCGGTTCCGAGATCAGGCTGATGGCGCCGAACAGCATGGCTTCGACCTCGCTGCCGAGTTTCGGCAAATCATCGGTGGTCAGCATGCGTCCGGCTGTATTTTCATCGTAGAACGTGTAGCTCGCCTGGCCGTTGTCCAACCGCACGAAGGCAAGCGTGGTCGGCCGGGGCGATGTGTGCGCATAGGTGGAACTGACCTTGCTTGCCCCGAGCGCGTCCCTCAACCGCCCGCCGAACAGATCCGACGACAGGCCGGAAAAGAAGGCGGCGGGTGCCCCCAGCCGGCCGAGCGCTATTGCCGTATTGAACACTGCGCCGCCGACATAGGGGGCAAAGGCCGGCTCGCCCTCCGTCGTGGTGCGCGGCAGCATGTCGATCAAGGCTTCGCCGCAACAGAGGATCATGATTTGCTGTTCTCCGGCGGGTGGATCACAACCTTGCGGGTGGTGATGTTGGCGTAGAGCCGCAACTCGCTTGTCGCAACGATCGCGTGCGCGGACCGTAGATAGAAGTCGCCGCCGGCGAGCGCAACCACCTTGCGGTCCGATGCGGGCTTGGCGCAGATCGCCTCCATCTCGCCATGAACGGGATCGGCAAGCCAGCGATCACCAGCGACTGGAGGCGCGATCTTATTGCTACGGCCGTGTCAGCGTCGCCAGCCGCTCGGGATCGAGCAGACCGGGATCCGATCAGCATGCTCAGGCACTCCTGGAAATCATGGTCGAACCGATGAGGAAGCGCTCGGAAAGCGGCAGGCTGGCGCCGCCCAGGGCACGTGCATGGATGCCGACGGTTCCCTCGCGAACGGCTGGGAGCTTCAGGCCTTCGCCGTCGATCTTGCTGATAGCTTCGACAACGGCATCGACGAGCCGGCGCCGCACGGCCTTCGGCATCCATCCGTCGATCACTGCGGCCTCGAAATCGATGACCGAGGACGCCGCCACGATGGCATAGGCGAGCGCTTGCGAGGCGCTGGCTATCCAGCGGTCGAGTTCGACGCCGATCTCGCCCCAGTCCTCCGGTGACGTCCATAGATGCGAGGCCTCGACGCCGCGCGCGTTGAGCGCCTTTTCCAGCATCGCGATCGACGCCACGTCGATCAGTTGGGCCGGCTTGCCGTCCGGTCCGGGCACCGGCATTGAACCCAGCGCGCCGGCATTGCCGGTCGGCCCGCCAAAAAGGTGACCGTTCAGCACGATGCCGCCGCCGGCAAAGGCGCCGATATAGAAATAGACGAAGTCGCGCGCCGCGCCCGCCTTACCGAACACCAGTTCGGCGCCGCAAGCCGAGGTGGCATCGTTCTGCAGGTAGACCGGGAATTCGCATTGCGCCTGGATGTCGGCGCGGATGTCGCGGTGGCGCCATTCGTCCATGACATCGCGCGGCGCACCTGCCGTATCGGCCCAGTTCCACAATTCGAACGGCATGGCGATGCCAAGTCCGGCAATACGCTTGTCCTGCGCCGGGGTGAGTTCGCCGCGCATCGTCTTCATCCCGGAGGTGACGAATTCAACCGTCTCGCGCGGTGCCGGATAACGGTAGGAATGCTGCAGCATCGAACGCACATTGCCGAGGAAATCGATCAGCACGAGTTCGGCGCTGCGTCGCCCGATCTTCAGGCCGATGAAATAGGCGCCATCGGGATTGAGCGCCATCGGAATGGAAGGTTGGCCGATCTTGCCGCGCAACGGCGCCTGGCGGACAAGGAGCTTGTCCTCCTCAAGCTCGCGCATGATGACGGAAACCGTCTGGGCCGAAAGCCCTGTCATGCGTGCGATGTCGGACTTCGCCAGGCTGCCGTGCCGACGCACCAGCGACAGCACCAGCCGCTCATTGTGGTCGCGCATGCCGCTCTGGTTGGTGCCGCGATGAATGCGGCTTTCGGCTGCCTCGGGCGAACCGTGCCCTGTAATGCCGATCTCCACCCTGTTCCTCCCGTCGTTCCCCGCAATGCTTTTGGGCCAGAATGGGTGAACGATGCAACGCTGTCAATAATAAATAAGAGTGATTTAATTATTGACAGAGACTTCGGGCTGGTGTTCTGTTGGGGCAGGCGTCCACGCCGGGAGAAGTCGTCTGGATGCTTGTGCGGATGCCGGTTGGCCGGCATCCGAAATGGTCCACTGGGAGGAAAATCGTGACCAAGACAGCACTATTGAAGTCCACCGTTTTTGCTGCGGCCGGATTGAGCCTGATGGCGTTTACCTCGGCTGCGTCTGCCGCCGACGTTAGCGCCTGCCTGATCACCAAGACCGACACCAACCCGTTCTTCGTCAAGATGAAGGAAGGTGCGGCCGCCAAGGCGAAAGAACTAGGCGTCGAGCTTAAAGCCTACGCCGGCAAGATCGACGGCGACAGCGAGAGCCAGGTGGCGGCGATCGAAAGCTGCATCGCCGACGGCGCCAAGGGCATCCTGATCACCGCGTCGGACACCAAGGGTATCGTGCCTGCGGTGAAGAAGGCACGTGACGCCGGTCTGCTGGTGATCGCGCTGGACACGCCGCTTGATCCGCTCGACGCCGCCGACGCGACCTTCGCGACCGACAATCTGGAGGCCGGCAAGCTGATCGGCGCGTGGGCCGCCGCGACGCTCGGCGACAAGGCGAAGGATGCCAAGATCGGCTTCCTCGACCTGACCCCCTCGCAACCGACGGTCGACGTCTTGCGCGATCAGGGCTTCATGATGGGCTACGGTATCGACGTGAAGGACCCCAACAAGATCGGCGACGAGGACGATCCTCGCATCGTCGGCCACGATGTCACGAACGGCAACGAGGAAGGCGGCCGCAAGGCGATGGAGAACCTTCTCCAGAAAGATCCCGGCATCAATGTCATCCATACCATCAATGAGCCGGCAGCCGTCGGCGCCTACCAGGCGCTCAAGGCCGTTGGCCTCGAAGGCAACGTGCTGATCGTCTCGGTTGACGGCGGCTGTCCCGGCGTGAAGTCGGTCGCGGAAGGCGTGATCGGCGCGACCTCGCAGCAATATCCGCTCCAGATGGCGGCACTCGGCATCGAAGCGATCGCTGCTTTCGCCAAGGACGGGACGAAGCCCAAGCCGACCGAAGGCAAGGATTTCTTCGATACCGGCGTCAACCTCGTGACCGACAAGCCGGCGGAAGGCGTGAAGTCCATCGACACCAAGGAAGGCCTCGCCAAGTGCTGGGGCTGATGCCGGTCTGACTGGCAACAGAACCGATCGGCCGGGGCTTGATCCCCGGTCGTTTCGGGCGGACGATGCGCTTCGCCAAGCGCGAGCAATTCCGGCGGCAGATCGGGAATGGTTGGACGGGCGTCGGCGTGGCTGAAGCCCCATGGGAGGAAACGTGGCTCAGGCTCAGGAATTCGAGAAGGCTCTATCGAGCAGCGACACAAGCGTCGCTGCTTTTGACGAGCACGGCACATCGATCGTCAAGCGCATCCAGCATTTCCTGCATTCCACTCCGGCTGCGGTGCCGCTGATCGTGCTGGTTCTGGCGATCGCTATTTTCGGCGTCACGATCGGAGGGCGGTTCTTTTCGTCATACACGCTGACGCTGATCCTGCAGCAGATCGCCATTGTCGGCATTCTCGGCGCGGCGCAAACGCTGGTCATCCTTACAGCCGGCATCGACCTGTCAATCGGCGTGATCATGGTGATTTCGGCAGTGATCATGGGCAATTGCGCGGTCACCTACGGTCTGCCGACCTTGCTTGCCGTGGTGATCGGGCTTGCCGCCGGTGGGGCCTGCGGGCTGCTCAATGGGCTGCTGGTCGCCTATATGAAGCTGCCGCCCTTTATCGTGACGCTCGGCACCTGGAACATCGTCATGGCCACGAATTTCATCTATTCGGCCAATGAGACGATCCGTGACGCCGACGTCGGTGTCCAGGCACCGCTGCTGCATCTGTTTGGCCTCAACTTCAAGATCGGCACCGCGGTGCTTACATTCGGCGTCATTGCCATGGTCGTGCTGGTGCTGATCCTGTGGTACGTGCTCAACCACACGGCATGGGGTCGCCATGTCTACGCGGTCGGCGACGATCCGGAGGCGGCCAAGCTATCGGGCATCCAGACCAAGAAGGTGCTGATCTCGGTCTACACCCTCGCCGGCCTGATCGCCGCCTTCGCTGCCTGGGTCTCCATCGGCCGCAACGGCTCGATCTCGCCGTCGGCAGCCGTCACCGACTACAATTTGCAGGCGATCACCGCGACGGTGATCGGCGGCATTTCCCTCTTCGGCGGACGCGGCTCGATTTTGGGCACGCTGTTCGGCGCGATGATCGTCGGCGTCGTTTCGATGGGCCTCAACATGCTGGGCGCCGATCCGCAATGGAAAGTGCTGCTTACCGGCGTGCTGATTATCGGCGCTGTGGCGATCGACCAGTGGATCAGAAAGGTTTCGGTGTAGCGATGACCCAGGAACCCATCCTCACCGCGCGTGGCCTCGTCAAGCGCTACGGCCGCGTCACCGCGCTGAACAATTGCGACTTCGATCTCTATCCGGGAGAAATCTTGGCCGTGATTGGCGACAACGGCGCCGGCAAATCGACGCTTATCAAGGCGATCTCCGGCGCCGTGATCCCGGACGAGGGGACCATCGAATTGGACGGCAAGCCGGTGCTCTTCAAGTCGCCCATCGAGGCCCGCGAGGCCGGCATTGAGACCGTCTACCAGAACCTGGCGCTGTCGCCGGCGCTATCGATCGCCGACAATATGTTCCTCGGCCGCGAGATCCGCAAACCGGGCTTCTTGGGCGATTGGCTACGCATGCTCGACCGGCCGGCAATGGAAAAGCGCGCCCGCGACAAGCTCACCGAACTTGGCTTGATGACCATCCAGAACATCAGCCAGGCCGTCGAAACGCTTTCGGGCGGCCAACGTCAGGGCGTGGCCGTGGCACGCGCCGCCGCCTTCGGCTCGAAGATGGTCATCATGGATGAGCCAACGGCGGCGTTGGGCGTCAAGGAGAGCCGCCGCGTGCTCGAACTGATCCTCGACGTGAAGAAGCGCGGCCTGCCGATCGTGCTGATCTCGCACAACATGCCACATGTCTTCGAGGTGGCCGACCGCATCCACATCCATCGGCTGGGCCGTCGTCTCTGCGTCATCGATCCCAAGCAATATACGATGTCCGACGCCGTCGCGTTCATGACCGGAGCGAAGCTCCCGCCGGAGGCAGCGCTGGCGGCCTGATGCATGTCGCCGAAAGGTGCGCAACGGTTTTGGGATAACGGCATGCACATAAGTAAGAACTTAAGGCGTCCCGGAGGCGCTCAAAGGCGACACGCTTAAGTGGCCACTTGCCCTGGGGTAAGCTGCCCCGCGGCAATCTAACTCGATTGAACGCATAACAATATGCGCTAGCATGGGCTGGGAGGAATGGTGAAAGCCGGAATGACCATGGCAACCGCACGAGAGGCAGCATGACGCACTCGATGACATCCGAAGCTCCCATTCTCGAACTCCCAGATCCCAAGACGCTCGCTGACGAAATCCTCAAGGCTCTGAAATACAGGGTCGGCAAGGGAACCGCCGTTGCCACGCAGTACGATTGGCTAACCGCCTCGATCAAGGTGGTGCGTGACCGCGTCGTCGATCACTGGATGCAGGCGACGCAAGAGGCCTACGCCCAGCAGGAAAAGCGCGTTTACTATCTTTCGCTCGAATTCCTCATCGGCCGTCTGATGCGCGACGCCATTTCCAATCTGGGTCTGATGGACACCATGCGCGAAGCGCTTTCGTCGCTTGGCGTCGATCTCGACCTCATCGCCGCGCTCGAACCGGATGCGGCCCTTGGCAATGGCGGTCTCGGCCGGCTCGCCGCCTGCTTCATGGAAAGCATGGCGACGGTCGATATCCCGGCGCACGGCTACGGCATTCGCTACGCCAACGGCATGTTCCGGCAGGAAATCCATGACGGCTGGCAGGTAGAACTGCCCGAGACCTGGCTCGATCACGGCAACCCCTGGGAGTTCGAGCGGCGCGAACGCTCCTTCGAGGTCGGCTTCGGTGGCGCTGTAGAATCGATCACCTCCAAGGACGGTCGGCTCGAGCGCCATGTCTGGAAGCCGACCGAACACATTCTGGCTGTCGCCTATGATACGCCGGTAGCCGGCTGGCGCGCCAAGCGCGTCAACACGCTGCGCCTCTGGTCCGGCATGCCTATTGATCCGATCCTGCTCGACAAGTTCAACGCCGGCGACCACATCGGTGCGCTCGCGGAAAGCAACAAGGCCGATGCCTTGTCGCGCGTCCTTTACCCCGCCGATTCCCACATGGCCGGGCAGGAATTGCGGCTCAGGCAGGAATATTTCTTTTCCACCGCGTCCCTGCAGGACATCCTCCAGCGCCATCTCAGTCAATATGGTGACCTGCAATCGCTGCCCGACAAGGCGGCGATCCATCTGAACGACACTCATCCGGCCATCGCGGTGGCCGAGCTGCTGCGCCTGTTGATGGATGTCCACGGCATGGATTTCGATCAGGCCTGGAGCATCACCAAGCGCACCTTCGGCTACACCAACCACACGCTGCTTCCCGAAGCCCTCGAAAGCTGGCCGGTGCCGCTGTTCGAGCGGCTGTTGCCGCGCCATATGCAGATCGTCTACGCCATCAACGCGCAAGTGCTGCTGGAGGCGCGCGCCTCCGGCCAGTTTTCGGATGAGCAGATCAGCCACATCTCTCTGATCCAGGAAAACGGCGACCGCCGGGTGCGCATGGGCAATCTGGCCTTTGTCGGCTCGCACTCGATCAACGGCGTCTCGGCGCTGCATACCGAATTGATGAAGCAGACAGTGTTTGCCGACCTCCACAGGCTCTATCCCGACCGCATCAACAACAAGACCAACGGCATCACGCCGCGGCGCTGGCTGATCCAGTGCAATCCCGGACTTACCGCGCTCACCCGCGAGGCGATTGGCGACCGCTTCATGGACGACATCGACGCCATCAAAGGTCTCGACGCCTTTGCCGACGACGCCGCTTTCCGCGACAAATTCGCGGCGGTCAAACGGGCGAACAAGGTCAGGCTTGCCAATCTCGTCGCCGACCGCCTTGGCATCAAGGTCGATCCCTCGGCGCTGTTCGACATCCAGATCAAACGCATCCACGAATACAAGCGCCAGCTCCTGAACATCCTCGAAGCGGTGGCGCTCTATGATCAGATCCGCTCCCATCCGGAGCGCGACTGGATGCCGCGTGTGAAATTCTTCGGCGGCAAGGCGGCGCCCAGCTATCACAACGCCAAGCTGATCATCAAACTCGCCAACGATGTCGCCAAGGTCATCAACCGCGATCCGGCCGTTCGCGGCTTGCTCAAAGTGGTGTTCTTGCCGAACTACAATGTCAGCCTGGCCGAGATCATGATGCCGGCCGCCGACCTTTCGGAGCAGATATCGACCGCCGGCATGGAAGCCTCCGGCACCGGCAACATGAAATTTGCGCTGAACGGTGCGCTGACCATCGGCACGCTTGACGGCGCCAATGTCGAGATCAAGGAATGCGTCGGCGACGACAACATCTTCATCTTCGGCCTGACCACCGCTGAGGTCGCCGAGCGGCGCAGCAACGGCTATCATCCGAGATCCGTGATCGAAGCGTCTCCCGAACTGGCGCAGGCAGTGGCTGCCGTTTCGTCGGGCGTCTTTTCGCCTGACGATCCGGAACGCTATCGCGACCTGATGAACGGTCTCTACCAGAGCGACTGGTTCATGGTCGCCGCGGATTTCGACGCCTACACCGCCGCCCAGCGCGCCGTCGACGCCGTCTGGCGCAACAGCCCCGATTGGTACGCCAAGGCAATCCGCAATGTCGCCCGCGTCGGCTGGTTCTCGTCCGACCGCACGATCCGCCAATATGCGAAAGAAATCTGGAACGTGCCCGTCTGATGTGATTGCATGAGGCCACGAACAACGTGGTCCCCGGGGAGGGTCACTGCCTGATGAGGAAGCCGCGCGCGACCGCTGCGACAAGCGGGCCGGATGGACTGGCGTCAGCCGGTGATGTCGCGGCAATTGTCGCCGGCACGCATGGTGACCCTTTCGCTGTCCTCGGTGTGCACGAGGTTGACAAGGGGTTTGTCGCCCGCTGCTTCGTCCCACATGCCGAGTTCGTCACTGCCTATACGCTGACCGGCAAGAAAGCCGGCGAACTTTCTAGGCGCGACGCAGGTGGATTCTTCGAGGGCAGACTATCGCTCAGAAAGCGCCAGCCGCTGCGCTATCATGCGCGCAATGCCGGCGGTGATTGGTGGCTGACCGATCCCTATTCGTTCGGCCCGGTGCTCGGTCCGCTGGATGACTATTACATCGCCGAGGGGTCGCATCTCAGGCTGTTCGATAAGCTCGGTGCGCACCTCATCGACCACGAGGGTGCGTCTGGCGTGCATTTCGCTGTGTGGGCGCCCAATGCAAAGCGCGTTTCGGTGGTCGGCGACTTCAACGAATGGGACGGTCGCCGGCATACGATGCGCGTCCGCCGCGACACCGGCATCTGGGAATTGTTCATTCCCGACATCGGCGCCGGCAGGCCCTACAAATACGAGATCATAGGGCCGGATGGGGTGAGACTCCCGCTGAAGGCCGATCCGTTCGCCTTCAAGTCCGAACTGCGCCCGGCCACCGCTTCGGTGACGGCGCTTCCGCCGGCGCATCAATGGGGCGACGACGCGCACCGCAATTTCTGGCGCAACGCCGACCCCAGGCGCGAGGCGGTGTCGATCTATGAGGTCCACGCCGGTTCCTGGCAGCTTCACGACGACGGCAGCTTCCTGTCATGGGACGAGCTTGCCGGCCGGCTGATCCCCTATGTCGTCGACACGGGTTTCACCCACATCGAATTCATGCCGATCTCCGAACATCCCTATGACCCGTCCTGGGGCTACCAGACGACCGGTCTCTACGCGCCGTCGGCCCGCTTCGGCGATCCGGACGGTTTTGCCCGGTTTGTCGACGGCGCTCACCGCGCCGGCATCGGCGTCATCCTGGACTGGGTGCCGGCGCATTTCCCGGTGGACGCGCATGGCCTGGCCAATTTCGACGGCACCGCCCTCTATGAGCATGCCGACCCGCGCAAGGGCTTCCATCCCGACTGGAACACCGCGATCTACAATTTCGGCCGGCGCGAGGTGGTCTCGTTCCTCGTCAACAACGCGCTGTTCTGGGCAGAGAAATACCATGTCGACGGTTTGCGCGTCGATGCCGTCGCCTCGATGCTCTATCTCGATTATTCGCGCAGGGCCGGCGAATGGATCCCCAACGAAAAGGGCGGGCGCGAGAACCTCGAGGCGGTTAGCTTCCTCCAGCGGATGAACAAGGAGGTCTACGGCCACCATCCGGGCGTAGTGACGATTGCCGAGGAATCGACCTCATGGCCGAAGGTCTCGCAGCCGGTGGATGAGGGTGGGCTGGGTTTCGGCTTCAAGTGGAACATGGGCTTCATGCACGACACGCTGGAGTATTTCTCCAAGGAGCCGATTTTTCGCAAGCATCACCACGGCGACATCACCTTTGGCCTGGTTTACGCCTTTTCGGAGAATTTCGTGCTGCCGCTCTCCCATGACGAGGTCGTGCACGGCAAGGGGACGCTGCTCGGCAAGATGGCCGGCGACGACTGGCAGAAATTCGCGACGCTGCGGGCCTATTACGCCTTCATGTGGGGCTACCCCGGCAAGAAGCTGTTGTTCATGGGGCAGGAATTCGCTCAGCGCCGCGAGTGGAGCGAGGCGCGCGCGCTCGACTGGAACCTGCTCGATTTCCGGCTTCATCGCGGCGTCTGGCAAACGGTGCGCGATCTCAACTACCTCTACCGCTCGCGCCCGGCCTTGCATGCGCGCGACTGCGAGCCCGAGGGCTTTTCCTGGCTGATCGTCGACGACAGCGCGAACTCGGTCTTTGCCTGGCTGCGCAGCGCGCCGGGCGGAAATCCGGTCGCCGTCATTTCCAATTTCACGCCAGTGCCGCGTGACAACTACCGCGTGCCGTTGCCGATTGCCGGAACATGGCGCGAGATCATCAACACGGACGCCTCCGACTATGGCGGTTCCGGCAAGGGCAATGGCGGCGCTGTCGAGGCCCGGGCGGAAGGAGGAAGCATCTCGGCGACGATGCTTTTACCGCCATTGTCGACGGTCATGCTCGAATTTGCTCCGGAATGAGCGATGTCTCGCAGCGCGTAACTTGGGAGGATAAAATGGCAGAGATAAAACGAACCCAACCGCTGGCGCGCGATGCCATGGCCTATGTGCTGGCCGGCGGGCGTGGCAGCCGGCTCAGGGAGTTGACCGACCGGCGCGCCAAGCCGGCGGTCTATTTTGGCGGCAAGACGCGCATCATCGATTTCGCGCTCTCCAATGCGCTCAATTCGGGCATCCGCCGCCTCGGCGTCGCCACCCAATACAAGGCGCATTCGCTGATCCGCCACCTGCAGCGCGGCTGGAATTTCCTGCGTCCCGAGCGCAACGAGAGCTTCGATATCCTGCCGGCCAGCCAGCGCGTATCGGAAACGCAGTGGTATGAGGGCACGGCCGACGCCGTCTACCAGAATATCGATATCATCGAGGCCTACGGGCCCGAATACATGGTCATCCTGGCCGGCGACCACGTCTACAAGATGGACTATGAGCTGATGCTTCGCCAGCATGTCGACGCAGGTGCCGACGTCACCGTCGGCTGCCTCGAAGTGCCGCGCATGGAGGCGACCGGCTTCGGTGTCATGCATGTCGATGCCAAGGACACAATCATCTCCTTCATCGAGAAACCCGCCGACCCGCCCGGCATTCCCGACAAACCGGACTTCGCCCTGGCCTCGATGGGCATCTACGTGTTCAAGACCAAGTTCCTGATGGAGCAATTGCGCCGCGACGCGGCCGAACCGGGCTCAAGCCGCGACTTCGGCAAGGACATCATCCCGTATGTCGTCGAGCACGGGAAGGCGATCGCCCATCGCTTCGCCAAATCCTGCGTGCGCTCGACCGCCGAGAACGAGGCCTACTGGCGCGACGTCGGAACCGTCGACGCCTATTGGGAAGCCAATATCGACCTCACCGACATCACGCCGGAGCTCGACCTCTACGACCGCGACTGGCCGATCTGGACCTATGCCGAGCTGAAGCCGCCGGCAAAGTTCGTGCATGACGAGGACGGCCGTCGTGGCTCGGCCGTGTCGTCGCTCGTCTCGGGCGATTGCATCGTCTCGGGCGCATCGCTCAAGCGAAGCCTGATCTTCACCGGCGCGCGCATCAATTCCTATTCGACGCTCGAAGAAGTCGTCATGCTGCCCGACTGCCATGTCGGCCGCAACGCAAGATTGAAGCGCGTGGTGATTGATCATGGCGTAAGGATACCGGAGGGTCTCGTGGTCGGCGAGGATCCCATTCTCGACGCCAAGCGCTTCCGCGTTTCCGAAAAGGGCATCTGCCTTGTCACGCAGGTCATGATCGACAAACTGGGATTGTAGTGGATGCAGGTTCTGTCGGTCACGCCCGAAATATTCCCTCTGATCAAGACTGGTGGGCTTGCCGACGTGACCGGTGCATTGCCCGGGGCGCTCGCCGGCAAGGGTGTGGCGATGCGCACGCTTATTCCCGGCTATCCCCAGGTGATGGACGCTTTCAAGAAAAAGAAGGCTGTTCATCAATATCCGCTGCTGCAGGGCGGCAAGGCTTCGGTCCATGCCGCCCATATCGACGGGCTTGACTTGTTCGTGCTCGACGCGCCGCATCTGTTCGATCGTCCCGGCGGCCCTTATGGCAACGCCAACGGCGCCGACTGGCCGGACAATTGGCGGCGTTTCGCGGCCCTGAGCCAGGTTGGCGGCGACATCGCTGGCGGCGCCATCTCGGGCTACCAGCCCGACATTGTCCACGCCCATGACTGGCAGTCGGCCATGACGCTGGCCTATATGCGCTACGGCAAGGCCGTCGGCACGCCGTCGATGATCACCGTCCACAACCTCGCTTTCCAGGGCCGGTTCGGCGCCGGTATCTTTGGCGAGCTTGGCTTGCCGGCGTCGGCCATGGCGCTCGACGGCGTCGAATACTATGGCGGCGTCGGTTTCCTGAAGGCCGGTCTGCAAGCTGCCTGGGCCATCACCACCGTCAGCCCGACCTATGCGCAGGAGATCCGCTCGCCGGAATTCGGCATGGGCCTCGATGGCCTCGTCAACATGCGGTCTGTCGATCTCTATGGCATCGTCAACGGCATCGATACCGAGATATGGGACCCGGCTACCGACAAGCATCTGGTCTCCAATTATACGGCCAAGACTTTGAAGGCACGGCACCCCAACCGGACCGCCGTCGAGGATCGTTTCGACCTCGATCGCGACGACAGTCCGATCGTCTGCGTCATCAGCCGGCTCACCTGGCAAAAGGGAATGGATATTTTGGCGGCCGTCGTTGACGGGATCGTTGCCAGGGGTGCGCGCCTGGCGGTCCTGGGGTCCGGCGACGCCGGCCTCGAAGGTGCGCTGCTGGCTGCCGCGGCCCGCCACCGCGGTCGCATCGGCGTCGTCATCGGTTACGACGAGGGTCTTTCCCACACCATGCAGGGCGGCTGTGACGCCATAATCATCCCGTCGCGCTTCGAGCCTTGCGGACTGACGCAGCTTTATGGCCTGCGCTATGGCTGCGTGCCGGTCGTCGCCCGCACCGGCGGCCTCGCCGATACGGTCATCGACGCCAATGAAGCGGCCGTCTCGGCCGGTGTGGCGACCGGCTTCCAGTTCGCACCCGCCGATGCCGGCGCCTTGCTGCACGCCATCCGCCGGCTGGTCGAGGCGCACGCCAACCCCACCGTCTGGACGTCGATGCAGCGGCAAGGCATGAAGGCCGATGTGTCGTGGGACAAAAGCGCGGAAAAATATGTCGAACTCTATCGCTTGCTGCTTTCGAAAAGGGCTGTCTGACGCATGATACAAACCATCGCCACCAAACCCTATCTCGACCAGAAGCCCGGCACCTCCGGCCTGCGTAAGAAAGTGCCGGTGTTCCAGCAGGAGCACTATGCCGAGAACTTCATCCAGTCGATCTTCGATGCTCTGGATGGATTCAAGGGCAAGACCCTGGTGATCGGCGGCGATGGCCGCTTCTACAACCGCGAGGTCATCCAGAAGGCCATCGCCATGGCGGCGGCAAACGGCTTCGGCAAGGTGATGGTCGGGCAGGGCGGTATCCTGTCGACCCCGGCAGCTTCCAATGTCATCCGCAAATACAAGACCTTCGGCGGCATCATCCTGTCGGCCAGCCACAATCCGGGCGGCCCGCATGAGGATTTCGGCATCAAATACAATGCCGGCAATGGCGGCCCGGCGCCGGAAAAGCTGACCGACGCGATCTTCGCAAAGACCAAGGCGATTTCGAGCTTCAAGACCGCCGATATCGGAGCTGTCGATATCGACACGATCGGCACGGTCGAGGCGGGCGGCATGACGGTGGAGGTGATCGACCCGGTCGCCGATTATGCCGAGTTGATGGAAAGCCTGTTCGATTTCGATGCCTTGCGCGCGTTGTTCAAATCGGGTTTCCGCATGCGCTTCGACGCCATGCATGCCGTGACCGGTCCTTACGCCAAGGAGATCCTGGAAAACCGTCTCGGCGCGCCGAAGGGCACCGCCCGTAACTTCATCCCCCTGCCGGATTTCGGCGGCCACCATCCCGACCCCAACCTGGTCCACGCCAAGCATCTCTATGACGAAATGATGGGACCGGATGCGCCGGATTTCGGCGCCGCCTCTGACGGGGACGGCGACCGCAACCTGATCATCGGCAAGGGCATTTTCGTCACCCCGTCGGATTCGGTGGCCATGCTCGCCGCCAACGCCCATCTGGCGCCAGGCTATAAGGCCGGCCTGACAGGCATCGCGCGCTCGATGCCGACCAGCGGTGCGGCCGACCGCGTCGCCGAAAAACTCGGCATCGGCATCTATGAAACGCCGACCGGCTGGAAATTCTTCGGCAATCTGCTCGACGCCGGCATGGCGACGATCTGCGGCGAGGAGAGTGCGGGAACCGGCTCCAACCATGTCCGCGAAAAGGACGGGCTGTGGGCCGTGCTTTTATGGCTCAATGTCCTTGCTGCCCGCGGCGAAAGCGCCAAGCAGATCGTCACCGAGCACTGGGCAGCCTATGGCCGCAATTACTATTCGCGCCATGACTATGAGGAGGTCGAGACCGACCGCGCCAACGCGCTGATTGACGAATTGCGCGCCAAGCTTGGCTCGCTGCCCGGCACCAGCGTGCGCGGCATGAAGATCGCCAGCGCCGACGATTTCGCCTACCACGATCCGGTCGACAGTTCGATATCCGAGAACCAGGGGATCAGGGTGCTATTCGAAGGCGGATCGCGCGTCGTCTTCCGGCTATCCGGCACCGGCACCTCGGGGGCGACGCTGCGCGTCTATATCGAGCGCTATGAGCCGGACAAGTCTAGGCATGATCTCGACACGCAGGAGGCGCTTGCCGATCTGATTGCGGCGGCCGATGATATCGCCGGGATCAAGAGCCATACCGGCCGCGCCAAGCCGAGCGTGATTACTTGAGGCTTTGGAGATTGGCCAAAACACCCATCGCTTCGTCATCCTGGGGCGGAGCAAGGAGCGAAGCGACGCAGCGCAGACCCCGGGATCCATGCCGTGACTTCAGAGCGCCGCCGCGGCGCAGAATTTCACTCCGCCGCACCCTTCGGCTAGGGTTACGGCATGGATCCCAGGGTCTTCGCGACGGAGCTTCGCTCCTGCTCCGCCCAGGGATGACGAAGTTGGGGAGGCCTCGGCCAATCCCGAACGTTTGCAATGGTCTACCACGAGGTTGGCGCACGTGACCTCGCTCGGCGCCACCATCACCAACGAAGGCATTCGCCTTGCCGCATGGTCCTCGTCGGCTCGTCGCATCTGGGTCTCGATCTTCAACGACGAAGGAAACCGCGAACTCGACAGGCTTGAACTCCGGCCGGAAGGCGAGGGCGTTCACGCGCTTTTCGTCGCCGGCCTTGCCGCCGGGGCCCGATACGGGTTTCGCGCCGATGGCGACTATGCCCCCGAGCAAGGGCTCTGGTTCGATCCCGACAAGCTGCTGGTTGACCCCTATGCTGTCGAGATCGACAGGCCCTATGCCTATGATGGCAGGCTCGCCGCGCGTCGGGGCGAGGGCGCCGACACCGCTCCGCTGCTGCCGAAGGCGATTGCCGGCTTTTTGCCAGAGCCGCTGGCTGCTTTGCCGCCATTGTTCCGGTCCGGTGGATTGGTCTACGAAGTGCCTGTGCGCGCCTTCACCATGCTGCATCCGGACATCCCCAAGCACCAGCGCGGGACGATTGCAGCCCTCGCCCATCCGGCCATCATCGAGCACCTGAAAAGACTCGGTGTGGGCGCCGTCGAGCTGATGCCGGTGACGGCGTCGGTCGACGAGCGGCATTTGCCGCCGCTCGGGCTCCGCAACGCCTGGGGATATAACCCCGTGACCTTCATGGCGCTCGACCCGCGCCTCGCGCCCGGCGGTCTGGCTGAATTGCGGCAGACGGTTGCCACGCTGCGCGACGCCGGCATTGGCGTTATCCTCGACCTCGTTTTCAACCACACCGGCGAAAGCGACAGGTTTGGACCGACGCTGTCGTTGCGCGGCCTCGACAGCCCCGTCTACTACCGGCATTGGCCGGACGGCAGCTTGGTCAACGACACTGGCACCGGCAATACGGTCGCTTGCGATCACCCAGTCGTCCAGGAAATGGTTCTCGACACGCTTCGTCATTTTGTCCGCCATGCCGGTGTCGATGGTTTCCGCTTCGATCTGGCGCCCATTCTGGGCCGGGTCGGCGGGTCGTTCGACACTGATGCGCCGCTGCTTAGGGCTATTCGGAACGACCCGGTCCTTGGCGACCGGGTGCTGATCGCTGAGCCCTGGGACATTGGTCCGGGTGGCTATCAGCTCGGCAATTTCCCGACGCCTTTCCTCGAATGGAACGACAAATATCGCGACGACATCCGCCGGTTCTGGCGCGGCGATCGCGGCATGGTCGGCGCACTGGCGACCCGGCTTGCCGGCTCGTCCGAAATTTTTGCCAAGGCAGGCCAGCAGACAAGCCGCAGCGTCAACTTCATTGCCGCGCATGACGGCATGGCGCTGGCCGACATCGTTGCCTACCAGCACAAGCACAATGAGGCCAATGGCGAGCAGAACCGCGATGGCCACGACGACAACCTGTCCTGGAACAATGGCGTCGAGGGTGAGACCCGCGACCAGGGGATCGTTACGGCCCGTTTCGATGACCAGTGTGCGCTGCTGGCCACGCTGTTTGCCTCGCGCGGCACGATCATGCTGACCGCCGGCGACGAATTCGGCCGCACCCAGAAGGGCAACAACAACGCCTATGCGCAGGACAACGAGATCACCTGGCTCGACTGGGCCGGGCGCGATCAGGCGCTGGAAAAATGCACCGTTCTGTTCGCAGCGATTCGTCGTTCCATGCCGGCACTTTCCGACACGCTTTTCCTGACCGGACAACCGCTTGCCGGGTCGGAAATACCAGACGTTGCCTGGCTGACCGAAACGGGCGCGCCGCTCGACGAGACGGACTGGCACGATCAGGAGCGACACCGCCTTGTCATGATGCTCGGCGGCATTGGCGACGAAGACCGCCGTCTTGCCGTCGTTATCAACGGCGATCGACGCAAATGCATGTTCACGCTGCCGCCGCGCCAGGGCTTCTTCTGGAGCCCGGCCGCCGCCGATGCGCCGGACATCTCACGACCGGTGCCGGGGCGAATGGTCATTTTCATGATCGAGCGCAAGGCCGGGCCGGCTAACGCTGAGGGGAACCATGATGGTTGACGGCAATGCCGAGTGGTGGCGCGGCTGCGTCATCTACCAGATCTATCCGCGCTCCTTCCAGGACACGACCGGGGACGGCAGTGGCGATCTCAGTGGCATTGCCTCAAGGCTGGCTCATGTCGCGTCGCTTGGCGTCAACGCCGTTTGGCTGTCGCCCTTCTTCAAGTCGCCGATGGCCGATATGGGCTACGACGTGTCCGACTATACAGCCGTCGATCCGATGTTCGGCACATTAGAGGATTTCGACGCGGTGGTCGCCGAGGCACACCGTCTCGGCCTGAAAGTCATCATCGATCAGGTCCTGTCGCATTCGTCCGACCGGCACGAATGGTTCGTCGAAAGCCGCGCGAGCCGCGACAACCCACGGGCGGATTGGTACGTCTGGGCCGATGCCAAGCCTGACGGCACCGCGCCCAACAATTGGCTGTCGGTGTTCGGCGGACCTGCCTGGGAGTGGGACGCGACCCGCAGGCAATATTACATGCACAATTTCCTCGCCTCGCAGCCGGACCTGAATTTCCACAACCTCGAGGTGCAGGATGCGCTTCTGGACACGGTGCGGTTCTGGCTGGAACGCGGCGTCGACGGGTTTCGGCTGGATACGGTCAACTACTATGTCCATGACCGCTGGCTGCGCAGCAATCCGCCCCTGGCGTCGAGCGTTGCCGGCACCAACGCCGAAACCAATCCCTATCTTTATCAGGAGCATCTGTTCGACAAGACGCAGCCCGAAAACCTCGCTTTCCTCAAGCGTTTTCGGGCGCTGCTCGACGAATATAAGAGCCGCGCCGCCGTCGGCGAAGTCGGCGACGAGACCCGTTCGTTGCAGACGCTCGCCGCCTACACCGCCGGCGGCGACAAGCTCGACATGTGCTACACATTCGACTTGCTCGGTCCGCAGTTCTCGGCGGCGCATGTGCGTGGATGCGTTGAGGCCTTCGAGAATGCGGTTTCCGACGGCTGGGTCTGCTGGGCGTTTTCCAACCACGACGTCGTTCGCCACGTGACCCGCTGGACAAAACCCGGCGGCGATCTGAAGGCGGTGGCGAAATTCTCGATCGCGCTGCTGTCCTGTCTGCGCGGATCGATCTGCCTGTATCAGGGCGAAGAGCTTGGACTGGAGGAGGCCGAACTGGCGTTCGCGGATCTGCGCGATCCCGTGGGCATCCGCTTTTGGCCGGGCGTCAAGGGCAGGGATGGATGCCGCACGCCGATGGTCTGGGAGAAAGGTGCCGACAATGCCGGTTTTTCCACCGGCAGGCCGTGGCTTCCGGTGCCGGATAGCCATCGCGCCCGCGCGGTTGATGTCCAGAACGGCGACGAGAAGTCGGTTCTAGCCAGCTACCGGGCGATGCTCGCCTTGCGCAGGCAGCATGTAGCCTTGGTGCAGGGCTCAATCCGCTTTCTCGATGCAGAGGGTGATGTGCTTGCCTTCATTCGCGAAGGCGGCGGCGAGAAGCTGCTCTGCGTCTTCAATTTCGCCGTCGAGTCGGCCAACTGGCCGTTGCCGCCGGATGTAGATGTTGCAGAGACAGTCGGTCATGGCGACACTGGTGCCGTCTTGCAGGATAAGATTCTGTCGCTGCCGCCCTTGGGCTGCTTCCTGGGACGAGCCGGCTGATCTCTCTACTTGGCCGTCATTGAACGAGCACGGAGCGCCCGCAAGTCGCGCCCAAGACCCGGACATCGGCCTCGCCGACTCGCACGCCCAGTGCTGCAAGCACGTTATAAACCAATTCGTCGACAGGCGCAGTCACACCGTTCAGCAGCGCCACAACCGCCGGCTTCACAGTTCCAAGCAGAGCGGTTACATCAAGCCCGAGGCCCAGCGCACTGACCGAAAGCGACAAATTGTTGACCAGCGATGTGGTGAGGGATTGCGTCAGGTTTTTCGTGGAAGCTGTCTTTATCGTCTTGTTTGCGATTTCAGTGCTGTTGAAGGTCAGTATCGTCGGCTCGGTGTTGGCGATCTCAAAGGCCGCAGAGCCATTCACGCCGAGCAGACTCAGGGTGAGAAACAGAAGCTTCACGCTGACCTGCGCGATTTCGGCATTTTGAAACGACTGTGGGTTGCTGAAATCGGCGAAGGCGGAGGGACTGTTGTCGGCATCGCTGGCGCCAAGGTGCAGCGATGCTAGGCCCGGCCGGGCGGCTATAGTAACCTTCAAACTGTCGGGGCGCCCCGTCGGGCAACTGATGTCGGTCAGCTTGGCTTCGGCAGAGGCCACCTCGACATGCAGCGGCAGTTTGACGGACAGGAGGCTGATGCCGCCACCGAGGTTCGCGTTGGCGCCGCCGACGGAAGCCACCAGCTTGATTCGCGTCTGCGCCGTACGCACCACGGCGCCCTTCTCGCCAATTGTCAGCCATGGCGAGAGTTGCGCAGGTTCGCCGATGGCGATGGCAAGCGTGGTGGAGAGAAGCCCCGGAATGGTGGCTCCGAGATTGAGCTCGACCTGCTTCGAGCCGTTGGCCAGTGCAGCGGCGGTGGTCAAAATACCCATGGCGCTAGCGTCGACCGAGAAACCAGCCGACTTCTGCCCGAGCCCCAATTGGCCAATTGATCCAAGGTCGACAAGATGATTGAGCGGTATTTTGACCGTGCTGGTGGTCCTTGACGCGATTGTCTGCAAAGCAAGCTTGCTGGTGCTGCCAACGGGTGAAACATTAGCCATGGCGGTCGCTATCTGGCCTACTGTCGCTTTCGAAGCCAGCACCTCCGAGTAGCTGACACCTGTCAGTTGCATCTCAACGGCAAGGGCATCGAAAAACGAAAGCAGGTTGACGTCGGCAGCTATCAGAGCGTTGTAGTCCATGACGCTGAGCGCGATGTTGCCGCCCAGAAACTTGCTGAGAAGAGCGTTGAGGATGCCGCCATTGACGCTGAGAAGCCTGGATCCGATCGAGAACATTGCCTGCGGTGCCACGCTGGCAATGGCTTCGGTGCCGATGACCGGAGTCGCGATAAGCGAACTTGCGAAATAGCGGGCAGGAATCTTTTTTAGCGTGACACGGACCGCATTGTGGGGCGTCTTGTCAGCCTCGAAGCGCTTGTCGACGCCGAGCGAGGACTCTGGTGAGTATCGGCCAGGGGTGACCGACACGACGGTTTTTCCGAGGGCAGGGACGATCGTTTGTCCTGCCTTTTGAACAACGATACCCGGCATACCGTTGTCGCCGAGCGTGGTCACCACCGCGGCCTCAATGTTATTGATGTTGGTGGCGGCAGTAATTGCCGCCAGATCGGTCATTGCCTGCGCCTCCCGGCGCTCCACATAGATGGAACCTTCATCGATGGCGAACGCAGCCAGCGCCAGCCCAAACGGTGCGCACAGCGCCGTCATGACGGTGAAGTTCGCCTTCAGGTCGCCGAGCATTGAGCGGGCGCTCCGGCCGATCCTCCGCAGCAAAGTGTCCGACATTCAGATGCCTCCGACCCGTATGGTCGAGTTGCGCGAGATTGTGGTTCCAGGCATGGGCAGCGCCGGGAATAGGTTCCAGATCGGCAGGTTGCGGGCATCGTATTGGACCGACACCACGAACTGATTACCGTCGGCCGTGCTGTCCTTTGCCTGATAGGTCAGCTTGCCGGAATCGACGAAAGGATATCCACCGGCATTGTTGTTGACGAAACTCGTCACCAGCGCCTGGCGCTCGGTTTCGTTCAGGCCGGCAATTGCCGTGCGAGCGGCGTCCGCGGCGATCTGCTGCACGGAATTGCTTGCACCAAAATAAATACCATATGCAACCATACCGAGTAACAGCAAGATAAAAATAGGCGAAAGCAGCGCAAATTCGATCGCGGAAGTTCCGGATTGGTCTCTAAATTGGCGTGGTTTGAGTTTTAACTGGTGTCTTTTACACCACTTTATAGAAGTTTTCTTATTTCTTGTACTGTCCATGTCCTTCGTCCGTCGAGACATACCGGAGCCCACCGAGGAATATAACCCGTGGTTGCTTAAAGGCGGCTTAAGACATTTCGGCAAAGTGGAATCGACGCCAGGTTTTTTCGCCCGGAAACGAAGATCCTGAACTGAGAAAACGCAAACCAAGCCCGCAGTTTCAATTGCTGTTCTGTCGGCCGCGAAGTGGCTGTCGGCGCGGCTTACTTTGGGTGACCCCTAGAGTCTGTTGAAATAAAAAATCTCCACGTTACTGTTTGCCCACCAGTCGCCGGAAAGGGAACCGGCGGCGCGCTCAAAGGGGCCATCTGATCGGTTTCGGGGCGTCAACACTCAAGAGGCGTAGCTGTAGGGCCGTCTCGACAGGGAGAACTTCATGCTGAAAAATATGCTGAAGGCGACGGTATTCGCCACAACCATAGCGCTGGCCGCCGGCACGTTCTACACGCCGGCTTTCGCCGAGACCGTCTACAACCGCGGATCCGCCGCCGAAGCGGAGACGCTCGATCCGCACAAGACCTCGACGGTCTACGAAGCCGATATCATACGCGACCTGTTCCAGGGCCTCGTCATGCATGACCAAAAGACGAACCTCATTCCGGGCGCCGCCGAAAGCTGGACAGTGTCCGACGACGGCACTGTCTACACCTTCAAGCTGCGCAAGGACGGCCTCTGGTCAGATGGCAGCCCGGTGACGGCGGACGACTTCGTCTATTCGTTCCGTCGGCTGGAAGATCCGGCCACCGCTGCCGAATACGCTTCCATGCTCTATCCCGTGAAGAACGCCGAGGAAGTCAACACCAAGAAGGGCAAGCCGGAGGATATGGGCGTCAAGGCGATCGACGCAAATACCCTCGAAGTCACGCTCAAGGCACCAACGCCTTACTTCCTGGAGATGCTGACCCATCAGGCGACCTATCCGGTTAACAAGGCGTCTATCGAAAAGCTTGGCGCCGATTGGATCAAGCCGGGCAACCTGGTGTCCAACGGCGCCTACACGCTTGCCGAATGGGTTCCCAACGACCACCTTAAAATGGTCAAGAATCCGAAATTCTGGGACGCCGCGACGGTCAAGATAGACACCGTCAACTACATCCCTACCGAGGACCGCTCGTCGGCGATGAAGCGCTTTGAGGCCGGCGAACTCGACAGTTACGGTGACCTGCCGACCGAACAGCTCGCTGATCTCAAGACCAAATTCGGCGACCAGATCCGTGTCGGGCCATATCTCGGCACCTACTATTATGCGATCAAGACGGACAAGGCGCCGTGGGACAATGTCGAGCTGCGCAACGCCATTTCCATGGCGATCGATCGCGACTTCCTGGCCGAAAAAGTCTGGCAGAACTCGATGCTACCAGGCTATTCGATGGTGCCTCCGGGCATCGAGGGCTACACGCCGGCACTGGCCAAATACGCCGACATGTCGCAAATCGATCGTGAGGACGAGGCCAAGAAGGTGCTGGAGAAGCTCGGCTATACGCCCGAGAAGCCGTTGAAGATGGAGATCCGCTACAACACCTCGGAAAACCACAAGAACACCGCGGTGGCCATTCAGGAACAGTTGAAGCCGCTCGGCGTCGAAGTCACGCTGCTCAACACCGACACCAAGACCCACTATTCCTTCCTCGAACAGAAGGGCGACTACGACGTGGCGCGCGCCGCCTGGATCGCAGACTACAAGGATCCGGAAACCTTCCTCGGCATCTCGCGCAAGGCCAGCGGCAACAACTATTCGATCTACAACAGTCCGAAATACGAGGAGGCCATGGACAAGGCGGCGGCCGCCGGCGGCAAGCCCGAAGATCGCATGAAGGAACTCGCCAAGGCCGAGCGCATCCTCGTCGATGAGGTCGGAAACATCCCGCTCCTCTACTACAGCTTTCACGACATCGTCTCCTCGAAGTTGCATGGCTTCGACGACAATGTGATGGACATCCATCCGTCCCGCTTCATCTCCAAGGACTGACAATCATCCTTGGCTGGACCGCCGCGCTCCTCTCCGGGAGCACGGCGGGCCGGTCGGTCGTCGCACGGTCCGAAAGTCGTTGTCGATTTTCGGCACACACGATGCGAAGATTTGAAGGCGCTGGAGCGTGGTTATGCGTCTGCATGGATGCGTGTCGCTCTGGCCGAAGCGGGGCGCCGATGCTGCGTTATGTATTCCGGCGGCTTCTGACCGCCATCCCGACGCTGTTGGTCATCGTGACCGCGGCGTTCTTCCTGATACGCGTCGCGCCGGGCGGCCCATTCAACCAGGAGCGGGGGCTCAGCCCCGAGATCAGAGCCAATCTTGAGGCTCAGTTCGGTCTCAACGACCCGCTCTGGCTGCAATATGTCCACTACCTCGGCAATTTGTTGCGCGGCAATTTCGGTCCCAGCTACAATATGCCGGACTTCACCGTCGGCGAATTGTTCAAAGAGGGCCTTCCGATCTCGGTCCAGCTCGGCGCTTCGGCCCTCATTCTGGCGCTGCTGCTCGGTAGCATGCTCGGCACCGTTGCCGCGCTCAACCAGAACAAGCTTGCTGACTATTCGGTGATCGCGCTGGCGACGGCAGGCAGCACCATCCCGACCTTCGTCACTGCCCCGGTGATCCAGCTCTTGTTCGGATTGACTTGGACGCTTTTGCCGATCGGTGGCTGGGGAGATGGCGCGCTAATCAACAAGATTGGCCCAGTGCTGACGCTCGCTCTGCCGCAGATCGCGATCGTCGCCCGCCTGATGCGCGGCTCAATGATCGAATCGCTGCGTTCAAACCATATCCGCACGGCCCGTGCGCTCGGCCTGTCGGACTGGTCGGTGGTGGTGAAGCATGCTTTGCGCGGCGCCATCCTGCCGATCGTCTCCTTCACCGGTCCGGCCGCGGCAGCACTGCTCACCGGCTCGATCATCGTCGAGACGATCTTCTCCATTCCAGGCATCGGTCGCCATTTTGTCGTAGCCGCGCTCAACCGCGATTACACGCTGGTGATGGGTACCGTGGTGGTGATCGCTCTCTTCACCATCATCTTCAATCTGATCGTCGATCTCATGTATGCCGTCGTCGATCCGAGGGTGCGCTATGACTGACATCGCCGTCACCGCTCCGGCCGTCGTCGGCCGCTCGCTCTGGGGCGATGCCTGGGCGCGCCTCAAGGCCAATCGCGCCGCCATGTTCAGCCTCTACTATCTTGCTTTCGTCGCGGCCATCAGCGTTTTCGGCCCCTGGTTCGTGCCGCATCAATACACCACCATCTACGGCGACTATGTGCGCACGCCGCCGAGCTTTTCGCCATATCCGAAAGCAAACATGATCGAGGCCGCGCTTGATGAAGCGATCAAGCGCATGCGGGTCGACATCAAGGAGTGGCGGCAGGAAGGCAACAAGGTCTTCGTCACCGTCAAATCGACCAGGCCGATTGACGACCGCAACATCCGCTATCTTGACCGTTCCGATGCGTTTGACGGCACGCACATCGAGAGCAAATCGCCGGACGGCCTCGAAGTGACGATGAGCGCCTCGGTCAAGCAGCAATATTTCCTGTTCGGTACCGACAACACCGGCCGCGATCTTCTGTCGCGAACGCTGATGGCGGGACGCATCTCGCTGGCCATTGGCCTGCTTGCCGGCGTAGTGGCGGTGGTGATCGGCGTGCTCTACGGCGCCACCGCCGGTTTTGCCGGCGGCAAGGTCGACGAGGTGATGATGCGTATCGTCGACGTGCTCTATTCGCTGCCTTTCATCTTCTTCGTCATCATGCTGGTGGTGTTCTTCGGCCGCAACTTCGTGCTGATGTTCCTGGCGGTGGGTGCCGTGCTGTGGCTCGACATGGCGCGCATCGTGCGCGGCCAGGCGCTCTCGATCCGGCGGCAGGAATATGTCCAGGCGGCCGAAGCCCTGGGCGTCGGCCAGCGCGGCATCCTGATTCGCCATGTCATTCCAAACCTGCTCGGACCGGTGGTGATCTACATGACGCTGCTCGTGCCGCAGGTCATCATCCTGGAAAGCTTCCTGTCGTTCCTCGGCCTCGGCGTTCAGGAGCCGATGACCAGTTGGGGCGTGCTGATCTCGGTCGGCGCCCAGAACATCGGCACCGCCAACTGGTTGCTTCTATTCCCGGCCTTCTTCCTCGTCTCGACATTGTTTGCGCTGAACTTCGTCGGCGACGGCCTGCGCGACGCGCTCGACCCCAAGGACCGCTAAGATGGCTGCTTCCGAAACGATCCTCAGCGTCAAGGACCTTCGCGTCCGCTTCCGCACGCTCGACGGCGCGGTCGAGGCCGTCAAGGGTATCAACATCCACGTCAATGCAGGCGAAACCGTTGCCGTGGTCGGCGAATCCGGATCTGGCAAGAGCCAGACGATGATGGCGGCGATGAGCCTGCTGGCCTCGAACGGCGAGGCATCAGGCGCTGTCGACTACCGCGGCCGCAACCTTTTGACCCTGAGCAAATCCGAATTGAACAAGGTCCGCGGCCGCAAGATCAGCATGATCTTCCAGGAGCCGATGACCTCGCTCGATCCGCTCTATTCGATCGGCAACCAGTTGATCGAGCCGATCCGCCGGCATCGCGGACTTGGTGCGGCGCAAGCGCACGAAGAGGCGCTCAAGCTGTTGCGGCTGGTCCATATCCCAGATCCCGAACGGCGGATGAAATCCTATCCGCATGAAATGTCGGGCGGCCAGCGCCAGCGGGTGATGATCGCCATGGCGCTGGCCAACGACCCGGATATCCTGATCGCCGACGAACCGACGACGGCGCTTGACGTGACCATCCAGGCGCAGATCCTCGTGCTGCTCGCCGAACTGCAGCGCAAGCTCGGCATGGCGATCGTCTTCATCACCCACGATCTCGGCATCGTCCGGCGCTTTGCCGACCGCGTCTATGTCATGCGCTACGGCGAAGTCGTAGAGGAGGGCAAGGCCGAAGCGATCTTCGTCAGCCCGCAGCATGCCTATACCAAGATGCTTTTGGCTGCCGAGCCGGCCGGAACCAAGGCGCCGCCACCGCCAAATGCGCCCGTCCTGCTCGAAGGCAGGAATGTCGAGGTGACATTCAGGATCGGTGGCGGGTTTCTTGCCGGAGAGCCGCTGATCCTGCGCGCGGTCGATAACATTTCGATCCGGCTGAAACGAAACCAGACGATCGGTATCGTCGGCGAATCCGGTTCGGGAAAATCGACGCTCGGCCGGGCCTTGCTGCGGCTCCTGCCAAGCGACGGCCTCATTCGCTTCGGCGACCGCGATATTTCCACCGCCGACCGTCAGGCCATGCGGCCGCTGCGTCGTGAATTGCAGCTCGTCTTCCAGGACCCGTTCGGTTCGTTGTCGCCGCGCATGACCGTCGGCCAGGTCATTACCGAAGGGCTTCTGGTGCATGAGCCGACCCTGTCTGGCAAGCAACGCGACCAGCGCGCGGTCGAGGCCCTGCGCGAGGTCGGGCTCGATCCGAATGCGCGCAATCGCTACCCGCACGAATTCTCCGGCGGTCAGCGCCAGCGCATTGCCATCGCCCGCGCGATGATCCTCAAGCCCAAGGTGGTCGTCCTCGACGAGCCGACGTCGGCGCTCGACCGCTCCGTCCAGAAGCAGATCGTCGAATTATTGCGGAAGCTGCAGGCCGACCACGAACTGTCCTATCTGTTCATCAGCCACGATCTCGCCGTCGTGCGTGCCATGGCCGACTACATCATCGTCATGAAGCAGGGCAAGATCGTCGAGGAAGGGCCGACCGAGGCCATCTTCAGCAATCCGCAGGCTGCCTACACGCAAACGCTGATGGCCGCGGCGATCGACGTCACACGGTTCCGCTTGAGCGCCTAGCGCCACCGATCGGGGCTGCAGCGGATAAAATGTTTCGGAAGCAAAGGAGCTCGCGCGCGACGAGCTGTCGGTTGAGCCAAGTCGCGTTGGAAGACTGGATATGCTCTCCGATCGAAAGGCACGTCCCTCAGTTTCCGATATCAAGAGACGCGCGGCAGTGCTGAAGCGCGAGGCAGAAACGGAAGCTCAGACTATCCGCGCTAACGTTCAGGATGGTAGGGTAACCCTTGAGGGTAAGGTCAAGGCTTGGCCTGAGCGCCAGCCACCGAGCGTGCCGCCTGGTCGTCGCCGACTCGGCAAGCTGGATGCGGCAATTGCTTGAAGGCTGCCCCTTCGATCGACAGGCGCGGTACTCGACAGGCCCTGCATGAACATTGTGATGTTTACCAACACATTCGTCCCCCATGTCGGTGGCGTTGCACACAGCGTTGCATCGTTGTCGGAAATGCTTCGTGAGTTGGGGCATGCAGTCCTGATCGTCGCGCCGGACTATGCGGAAGCAGCTCGATCGGAAAGCAACATCCTTCGCGTCCCTGCGATCCAGAATTTTAACGGGAGCGATTTTTCAGTGCCGATCCCGTTCGCGCGCTCGCTCGAAAAGACATTGAACGGCTTCGAACCGGATATCGTCCATTCGCATCACCCGTTTCTTCTCGGCGACACCGCTCTTCGCATCGCGGCGTCGCGAGCATTGCCGACGATATTTACCTATCACACCCGCTACGAACTCTACGGCCACTACGTTGCGCAAGATGCGCCGGTCCTCCAACGGCTCGTGCTCAGCCTGGCGGCCGGCTACTGTGATCTATGCGACCATATCATCGCTCCAACCCAGAGCATTGCCGACCTCTTGCGTCATCACGACGTCACCAAACCGATCAGCATAATCCCGACCGGGATTGACCTAGCCAGGTTTGCCGATGGAGATCGACTGAGATTGCGGAGCCGGCTGGGAATAGCGGAAACCGATTTCATCGTCGGGCACGTAGGTCGGCTGGCGCCGGAGAAAAACCTGACTTACCTCACCGAAGCAGTCTGCCTTTTTCTTTCGCAACATGAGCGCGCGCATTTTGTCGTCGCCGGCGACGGTGCGTCGGCGTCCGAAATGCGCCGAATGCTGGAAGAGGCGGGCCTTCAGGACAGATGTCATTTGCTAGGCATGGTCGAAGGCGCCGATCTGGCCGACGTCTATGCCGCGATGGACGTCTTCGCCTTCTCGTCGCGTTCCGAAACTCAGGGTCTTGTGCTCGTCGAGGCGATGGCGACCGGCGTTCCCGTAGTCGGGCTCGATGAACCTGGGGCTCGTGAAGTGGTACGCAACGGAAAGAACGGCCATCTCCTGTCAGCCGATTCATCCCCTGGCCAATTCTCCGAAACTCTCGCCAGAGTCCGCGCGCTCACTCCGCCGGGCCGGGCAGCATTGCAAGAAGAAGCCAGACTGACTGCGGCCTCCTATTCACGATCTTCTACCGCGCAGCAGACCGTCGAGCTCTATTCGCATGCTGTCGCGAGCCATGCCGGTGCCCGAGCTACTCGCACACGTTCGTTTGAGGCGACGCTCGAAGGTCTCAAGCAGGAATGGAGAATCCTCGCCAACCTTGCGAATGCCGTCAAGGACGCGGTCGCGACGCGCAGTGACTCGGCAAAGTGACGGCTGTGCACGCTGCGTTGGCAAAGCGTGGTTGTCTCGGTTGGCCGGGTGCACCAAGTAGCATGAAATATATTTCAGATCATGAATTTTATTGACAGTTGAGCGAACTCCTGCGAATGATCAATCGCTGGGCCTCGGGAGGAGGTTCGGTGTCAGCAACCACAAGCGGCGGCATGGAAGTGTCGACCGCCCATTGACCAGGCTTCGGCCGAGGGAGGATTCTTGCGCAAATTTTTGAGCATGCTCGCCATTTCGGCAGCAGCCACCACTGTGTTGGGGGCAAGCCACGCCGCGGCCCAGGCCGCTAACCCGTTCAAATGCGAGCCGGGTGAAAAATACGTCATGAACGTCATGGTTTCCGGCGTCGAATATTGGTTCCCGGTCTACGAGATGTTCAAGCAGGCCGGACAGCAGTTCGGTTGCGAGACCGAATACACCGGAACGCCCGAGTACGACGTGAACAAACAGATAGCGACATTCGACCAGGCGCTGGCCCAGAAGCCGGCTGGTATCCTGGTGCATCCGATGAACTCCGATCCATTCATCGAGCCGATCAATCGGGCTATCGACCAAGGAACGGCAGTAGTCACATTCGCCGCAGATTCGCCCAACTCCAAACGAGTGTCCTACATCACCTCCGACAATGTCGCCGAAGGTACCTATGCTGCCGATGCCGTTGCCAAGGCGATGGACGGCAAGGGCGAATACGCGGTCCTCGAAAACCCCGGACAGGATAATCACGACAAGCGCATCGCCGCCTTCATAGGCCGCATGGAAGCCAAATGGCCTGAGATGAAGCTCGTCGGCCGCGCGGCGTCGAACCAGGATGCGACGAAAGCCTATCAGGCCGTGCTCAGCCTTGCTCAGGCGCATCCCGAACTGGGCGCAGTGTTCATGCCGGAAGCCAACTCGGCAATCGGCGCGGCGCAGGCCGCGAAGGAGGGCGGCGGCAAGATCCGAGTCATGCTGGCCGACGTCAACGCCAAGATCCTCGATATGATCAAGGCCGGCGAAATCTTTGGCTCGGTCAACCCGAACCAGGGCATGCAGGGCTACATGGGATTCATGCTGCTGTGGCTGGCCAAGCATCCTGAGCTGATCGATCCGATGAACGACGCCCGGCGGTCCGGATTCAATGGCATGGGCGTGCCTTTCGTCGACAACGGCTTTTCCATCGTCACTGCGGAAAATGCCGATGATTTCTACTGGGATGCCTACCTCAAGCGGCGCGGCACCAAGGGCATCGAAGAATAAGCTCTTCGGAAAATGCTCGAACCGGACGGGGCGCGCTGGCGTCCCGTCGACCGGGCCATCATCGTCAATATCAACGCTGCAGGGGGGACGGAGTGACTGCCGCCGCCATTCTTGAAATCCGCGACATCTCGAAATCCTTTGGCGCCATCAAAGCGCTGACCGGGGTCGATTTCACGCTGCAGCGGGGCGAAATTCACGCGCTCTGCGGCGAGAATGGCGCGGGCAAGTCCACGCTGATGAATGTCATTGCCGGCATTGTGCAACCCGACGAAGGCACCATTCGGCTCAACGGCAAGGACGTCACCATTGCATCGCCATCGGCCGCGCAGCGGCTTGGCATAGGTCTCGTCCATCAGGAAATCGCGCTCTGCCAGGATGCTACGGTCGCCGAGAATATTCTTATGGCGGCCATCAACAACCGGCGCGCGCCACTGATGAATTTTCGACAACTCTACGCCGATGCTCAGAAGATAATGGACCTGCTGGCGCCGATCCCGGTCGAGACGCCGGTCGCCGAGCTTTCGATTTCCAACCAGCAACTTGTGGAAATCGCCAAGGCGTTGACGCTCGAATGCCGGGTGCTGATGCTCGACGAGCCGACAGCCGCCCTGACCGAGACCGAGGCGCGGCGCCTTTTCGCAATCATACGCGATCTCAAGGCGCGCGGAATTTCAATCATCTACATCAGCCACCGTATGGCCGAGATCTTCAGCCTGTGCGACCGCGTCACGGTGTTTCGTGACGGTAGATATGTGGCGACCGATTTGATCGCTTCGGTCACCCCCAATGATGTCGTTCGCAAGATGGTCGGGCGCGAGATCACGCAGCTCTATCCACAAAAGCTCTCGCCTGAACAGCGCACCGATCGCCCCGTGCTGTCGGTCCGGAATCTCTCCTATCGACAGGGTTCGAACGGCGTCAGCTTCGCGCTTCGTGCCGGCGAAATTCTTGGCATTGGCGGGTTGATCGGCGCTGGCCGCAGCGAGATGGTTCAGACCGTTTGTGGCTTGCGCCCGAAAGTGTCGGGATCGGTCGAACTCAATGGCGAGCCGGTCAGCATCAGCACCTACAGCGATGCGGTGCGCGCGGGCCTGGTCTACCTCTCTGAGGACCGCAAGGCGTCGGGACTGTTCCTGGACCTGTCGATTGCGTCGAACATCTCCGCGCTAGACCTTCGGAAATTGACCACCCCCCTTGGGCTGCTCGATCGCCGCGCCGAGGCAAAGCAAGCCACCGACCTGGTGGAGCGCCACGGTGTGCGCATGGGCGGCATCGAGACACAGGTGTCGACGCTCAGTGGTGGCAATCAGCAGAAAGTGGCCATCGCCCGGCTTCTTTCGGTCAGCCCCAAGGTGGTCATCCTGGACGAGCCGACACGCGGGGTCGATGTCGGCGCCAAAGTGGAAATTCATCGCCTGCTTCGCGATCTTGCCGAGCGGGGCGTCGGCGTCATCGTGATTTCATCCGAGCTTCCGGAATTGATCGGGCTCAGCGACAGGGTGCTTGTCGTGCACGAAGGGACCATCGCCGGCGAATTAGGAGCGGACGATTTGACCGAAGAGGCGATCATGCTGCTGGCTTCGGGTGTCCCGCAGCAACGATCAAACGCAAGGCAGGCTCAGAATGTCGCTTAGGCAGACCGGAGGAACCCTCATGGACACTGAAATCAAGGCGCGCGCCCCGAGGCTTGGCGGGCGCAACTGGCTGCGTCTGGGGTCGATGCGCGAGGCCGGGCTGATCGCAATCATGCTGGCGCTCTGCATCGCCATGACATTTGCCTCGCCGCACTTCCTGACCTGGGGAAATTTCCGGGCGATGCTGATGAGCTTCTCCATTGAAGGCATCGTCGTGGTCGGCATGACGATACTCCTCATAGTCGGCGGCATCGACCTTTCCGTCGGGTCGGTGGTCTGCTTCTCCATGGTTGTCTCAGGCGCTCTCTTCCTGATGGGACTGGACCCGTGGACCGCGAGCCTCATCGGCATAGGCGCCAGTGCGCTGATCGGCGCGGTGATGGGCTTCTTTGTGACCGTTATCGGGCTCAATCACTTCATCACCTCGCTGGCGGCGATGGTGATCGTGCGCGGCCTTTGCCTTGTCATCACCAAGGGAACCCCGCTGTCGCTGTTCACCCTGCCGCCCGGGTTCAAGGCGATCGGCCAGGGCAGCTTCGGCAATTTGCCTTATGTCATCGTCATCTTTATCGTGGTCGTGGCGATCTTCGATTTCCTGCTTCGGCGCGCCACCGCGTTCCGCAAGGTCTTCTATACCGGCAGCAACGAGAAGGCGGCCCAATTTTCGGGCATCAAGACCAAGCAGGTCAAATTCTGGGTCACGGTCCTCTGCTCCACCCTCGCGGGCTTTGCCGGCGTCATCTACATGTCGCGCTTTGGCGCTGCGACTCCGACCTTCGGCGCTGGCATGGAGCTTAACATCATCGCAGCGGCCGTAATCGGCGGGGCATCGCTCAATGGCGGCTCGGGCACCATCTTCGGCGCCATACTCGGCATGGCGTTGCTCTCCGTCGTCACAAGTTCGCTGATCCTGCTCGACGTTTCTGTCTATTGGCAGGACATGATCAAGGGATGCATCCTGCTCGCGGCGGTATCGATCGATCATTTCCTGCACAGCAGGAAATCGTGAGCAGCAGCGCAAGAGTTGAGCATCCATCATGTCACCAACCAATTCGCGGGACGACATCACGATCGTTCGCCAGATGTATCAGGCGCTTGTGCTTCACTACATGGAGGCCAAGACGCAGGCTGAAATCGCCAAGGAGCTCGGCATCTCGCATGCGACCGTCAACCGGCTGATCAAACGCGGTCATCAACTCGGGCTGGTCGAGATCAAGATCAAGTCGCCGGTCGAGCAACTGGTCGACATCGAGGCGCGACTTGTCGCGATAGGCGGCATCCAAAGGGCCGTCGTCGTCCCTTCCGTTTCGGACAATCCGCAGACCGCGCTCCAGCGCGTCGGCGAGGCTGCGGCCAGGCTGGTGCTCGAGACGATCAAGGACGGCGATACGATTTCCATAACGGGAGGCAAGGGGGTGAGTGCCGTGGTCGCCGGTCTCAAGCCGAACCGCAGCTACGACGTCGAGGTTATTCCCGCGACCGGCCTGGTCCAGGGCAAGCATTACACCGACGTCAATCATGTCGCGTCGCTGATGGCCGACAAGCTCGGCGGGCGCGCCTTTCAGATTCACGCGCCGTTGTTTGCCGACAGCCCGGCCCAACGCGACATGTTGATGGGCGTCCGGGCCGTTTCGGACGTCTTCAGCAAGGCGCGGGAGGCAACGCTTGCGGTCGTCGGCATCGGCTCCATCCTGACCGACGATTCGAGCTACTACGATCTGCACCCGTCCTCGAGCGCCGACCGGCTGGCCATCGAGCGCTCGGGCGCGGCGGGCGAGCTGCTCGCCCATCTCATAGACGGCAACGGAAAGCTCGCCGACTACAGCCTCAACCGCTCACTCGTTTCGCTGACGCTCGAGGAATTCGCGACCATTCCGCAGTCGATCGGGGTCGCAAGCGGCGCAAGCAAGGTGGTCCCGATCCTCAGTGCCATGCGCGGTTCTCACCTCGATACCCTCGTTACCGACGAAGCCACCGGCTTGAAAATCCTCGAGCTCGCCGAAGGAAATGCAGCATGAATTCTCGACAAATCACCCGCTCGATCGGCAAGTCCGGCGTTGTCACGTCGGCAGTCGGGCTCGGCACCTGGGCCATCGGCGGCTGGATGTGGGGTGGCACCGATGAAGCAGAATCGGTCGCTGCGATCCAGGCGTCTATCGATGCCGGCGTCTCGCTGATCGACACCGCGCCGGCTTACGGTCTCGGCCGTAGCGAGGAGATCGTCGGCAAGGCCATCAAGGGCCGGCGCGACAGCGCGGTCATCGCCACCAAATGTGGCCTGAACTGGCATTCGAAAAAGGGCAACCACTTCTTCGATCAGGACGGAAAGCCGGTGAACCGATATTTGGGCGCCGACGGCATCGCTTATGAAGTGGAGCAGAGTCTGAGGCGGCTCGGCACCGACTATATCGATCTCTACATCACCCACTGGCAGGATCCGACGACCCCCATTGCCGAAACAATGGAAGCGCTCGAACGCCTCAAATCAGCGGGCAAGATCCGAGCCATCGGCGCAAGCAATCTCAACGCCGCCGAGCTGCAGCAGTACGTAGAAGCTGGCCAGCTCGACGCGATCCAGGAAAGATATTCGATGCTGGATCGCGAGATTGAGCAGACATTGCTGCCGATCGCGCGCCGGCATCAGGTGGCCGCGCTCAGTTACTCGTCGCTTGCGCTCGGCTTGCTTTCGGGCGCGATCGATCCGACGCGTGAGTTCAGCGGCGACGATCAGCGCAAAGACAATCCGCGCTTCTCTCAGGCCAACCGGCGCAAGATAGCGGCTTTGAAACATGCCCTGACCCCGGTCGCGGAGGTCCACCAGGCGACCATGGCGCAGATCGTCATCGCCTGGACGCTGGCGCAGCCCGGCATCACCTTCGCATTGTGTGGAGCGCGAAACGCCAAACAGGCGCTCGACAACGCCAGGGCAGGGGAGATTTTGCTGAGCGCTGCGGAACTGGCGGCCGTCGATGCGGCGGTGGACGGGCATCTCGTGGCGATAGATGCGTGATCGAAAGCGCATCTCGAGATGAATCGCCTCCAGACGATCGCCGGCTTGCGCGAGAACCCCAATGTTGACGTGCTCGTCATAGGCGGCGGCATTAACGGCATCAGCGTGTTTCGCGAACTCGCTTTGCAGGGCGTCGATGTGCTGCTCGCCGAAAAGGGCGATTATTGTTCTGGCGCCAGCGCAGCCCTCTCGCGCATGGTCCATGGCGGCTTGCGCTATCTTGAAAATGGCGAGTTCAAGCTGGTCCGCGAATCCTTGCTCGAACGCGATCGGCTGTTGAAGAACGCGCCGCACTACGTTGCGCCACTGCCAACCACAGTGCCTATCTTCGATCTGTTCTCAGGCATGGCAAATGGCGCAGTCCGCTTCCTCGGGCTAAGCCGTCGTCCGGGCCGGCGCGGCGCATTGGTCATCAAGACCGGCCTGGCGATGTATGACTTCTTCACCGCCGCACGGCGCGTCGTCCCGACGCACAAATTCAGAAGCCGCGCTGAAACGCTCAAGGTCTGGCCTGCAATCAATCCTGCTATTCGCAATTCGGCGACATATTATGATGCCTGGGTCAGCCACCCCGAGCGGCTGGGTACCGAGATGCTGCGCGATACCATGAAGGAGAAGCCGTCGGCCCGGGCGCTCAACTATGCATGCGTGTCGCTCGACGACGCCAGCCTGGTGCTTAACGACGGACTATCCGGCGAAACGATGGCCGTGAAGCCGCGGCTCGTCGTCAACGCCACAGGCGGCTGGATTGACTTGACCAATTCGGCGATCGGAGCCGTTGCACCGAAGCTCATGGGCGGCACCAAAGGCTCACATCTGATCGTCGACAATCGCGAGCTTCATGACGCGCTCGACGGTCACATGATCTACTACGAGAACGAGGACGGCCGGATCTGCATCCTGTTCCCCTATCTCGGCAACGTGCTGGTCGGCTCGACGGATATCCGTGTCGATGATCCCGACCAGGCGCGCTGCATGGATGACGAGCGGCAATACATTCTGCAGTCACTGTCCTTCGTGTTTCCAGGGATCGAGATCGCCGATACCGACATCGTCTTTCAGTTCACCGGGGTGAGGCCGCTGCCGATAAGCCAAGACAGTTTTACAGGGCGCATCCCCCGCGATCATTTCTGCGAACTCGTCGAGGGCGCCGGTATAGTGCCGCCGACGCTCTGTATGATCGGAGGGAAATGGACAACCTTCCGATCGTTTGGCGAACTGGCAGCGGATATCGTGCTCGAGCGATTGTGCCGAGAGCGCATCGTCGGCACCGAAAACATGCCGATCGGCGGCGGCCGTGATTTTCCGATTGCGCCGGCAAAATGGTGCGCAGAACGCGCAGGGGCGCACGGCCTGTCGCTCGACCGTATGCGCAGCCTTTTCGAGCGCTACGGTACCGAGGCGGATGCCGTCGCTGCCTATATGGCCGCGGTACATGACGAGCTCTTGCCCGGCAGCGACTACTCGGCCCGGGAGGTTCGATATCTCATCGCCAATGAATATGTCGAGAAGCTGGAGGACCTGCTGCTGCGCCGCACGACAGTTGCCATTACCGGTGCTCTCTCGACCGACCTTCTCGATGCGGCTCTCGATGTTCTCGCTGTCGAAAAGAACTGGGACGCCGCGCGCAAGGCATTCGAGCGCGCCGATTTCCTTGCCCTCTTGCAACGCCGGCACGGCGTCGATCTCGACCAGCTATCCCAAAAAGACCAACGAAGGAGCGCCGAATGCGCATCAACAAGAAAGTCCGCATGAACCGATTGTTCGGCGGAGCACGCTGTCTCGACGTCGCAATCGACCATGGCGTGTGCAACGAGCCGTCATTTCTGGAAGGGCTCGAGGATATGGCCGGCGTCGTCACCCAGCTGGTCGCCGCGGGACCGGACGCCATTCAGATGAATTATGGCCAGGCCGATCTGCTGCAGTCCTTGCCTGGCAAGGACAAGCCAGCATTGGTCATGCGCATAGACATGGGCAATCCATACAACAAAACCCGCCATCGCTCGATGTGGGCGATCCTGCAGAACGAAGCCGAGCCGCTGATCGGCGCGCTGGAAATGGACGCGGCCTGCGTGGTCGTCAACCTATTCATGCTGCCCGATGAGCCGGACCTATTCCGGCAATGCGTCCACAACATTGCCCGTGTTCGCGCCGACTGCGAAAAATACGGCCTGCCGCTGATGATCGAGCCGCTGGCAATGCTGCCCAACTCGGAGCGCGGAGGCTACATGGTCGACGGCGACCCCGAAAAGATCGTCACCCTGACCCGGCTTGCCAGCGAGATGGGCGCCGACATCATCAAAGCGGACCCGACCACCGATCCGAACGACTTCCACCGGGTCGTGGCGGCGACACGCTGCCCTGTCCTTGTGCGCGGTGGGGGCAGGGAGGATCTGCGCGCCGTTTTCGACAAGTCGGCGGCGCTGATGGCACAGGGCGCGGCCGGCATGGTCTATGGCCGCAACATATACCAGCATTCCAACCCTCGTGCCGTGGTGAGAGGATTGATGGCGATCATCCATGACAATGCGGACGGCGCGGCAGCCTGGGAGCTCTACCAACAAGAATAAGTTTGGCAGCTTGGGAGGAGCTTCAATGCAGCAATACATTCTGGGTCTTGATGCGGGCAACACCGTCATCAAGGCCATCATTTTCGACACCGCCGGTCGCGAGCTCGCGCTCGCCGCTCGGGACGGCCGCTCCTGCATGCCAAAACCCGGCCATGTCGAGCGGGATCTCGGCGAATTGTGGCGCAACGCTGTCGAGGTCATCCGCCAGTGCCTCGACCAGTCGGGCATCGACCCCAGCGACATCGCGGCAATCGGCTGCGCCGGCCACGGCAACGGGCTCTATGCGCTGGACCGCAGCGGCGACCCGCTGCTCGGCATCCAGTCGCTCGACACACGCGGCGTCGGCATTGTGAGCGAATGGGCGGCCGCGGGCGTTGGCGACCGGACCTACGTCCACTGCCTGCAACGGCCCTGGGCGGCGCAGACGCCGACGCTACTGGCGTGGCTCAAGCGCCACGAACCGGCGGTTTTCGCCCGAATAGGCACCGTCTTCCTGTGCAAGGATTTTGTCGTCAACCGCCTCACCGGCGCACGCTCGACCGAGACCTCGGACATGTCGGGCTGCGGGCTTTTGCAGATGCCCGGGCGACGCTACGAGCATGAGTTGCTGGCCACCTACGGTCTCGACGATTGCATGGAACTGCTGCCGAACGTGCTGGAAGCCTCCGACATCGCTGGCCATATCACGCGCGATGTCGCCGCCGCCACCGGCCTTATGGCGGGCACGCCTGTGGTGGCGGGACTGTTCGACGTCGTCGCCAGCGCCATCGGTTCGGGTGTCACCAGCACCGGCGCCGCCTCCATCATTGCCGGCACCTGGAGCATCAACCAGGTAATCACCGACGAGCCGATCCGGGATCCGTCGATCTTCATGCTGTCGACATTCGATCCGGTGCGCTACCTCGCAATCGAATCGAGCGCCACTTCGGCCGCAAATCTCGAGTGGATCGTCCGTGAGTTCTTCGAGCATGCACCGCCGGCAGGTGGATCGCCATTCGAGATCTGCAGCGAGCTTGTTGCTTCCGTCGATCCCGCGGGAGACATGCCGATCTACCATCCATTCCTTTACGGCTCGCAGCAGAATGGCAAGGCGCGTGCAGGTTTCTACGGCATCGCCGGCTGGCACACGCGGGCGCATATGCTGCGCGCACTGTTCGAGGGCGTCGTCTTTGAACATCGGCGCCATGTCGAGACGCTGCGTCGAGCAGGAGCCACGGTCAGCCAGGCGGTTCTTTCGGGCGGCGGCTCGCGCAGCGCCATCTGGCCGCAGATATTCGCCGATGTGCTTGATGTGCCGGTGACCGTGGCGCGCAGCCGCGAGACTGGTGCGCTGGGCGCTGCAATTGCAGCTGGGACGGGCGTCGGCATGTTTGCCGACTTTTCCGCGGGCGCGGCCGCGATGACCGCACCCGACCGCTGCTACCAGCCTAATGGCGGGATCGCACCGGTCTATGAGCAGCGCTATCGTCTGTATGGTGAGATCAACCAGGCCATGGGTCCGCTATGGGACAGGATGGCAAGCGAACGGACCTTTAATTGACACAGACCGCTGCCGATTTTGGACAATATGACTTCATCATCGTCGGCGCGGGTTCAGCCGGCTGCGTGCTGGCCAACAGACTGTCGGCCAATCCAGGCATGCGCGTGCTGCTTCTGGAGGCCGGCGGCAGCGACCGCTACCACTGGGTCAACATTCCGATCGGATACCTCTATTGCATGGGCAACCCGCGCACCGATTGGCTAATGAAAACCGAGCCGGAGGCCGGGCTCAACGGTCGTGCGCTCAACTATCCGCGCGGCAAGCTTCTGGGCGGCTGCTCGTCGATCAACGGCATGATCTACATGCGCGGCCAGGCGGCCGACTATCATGGCTGGCGGCAAGCCGGAAATCTTGGGTGGGGCTGGGACGACGTGCTTCCATATTTCCGCAAGTCCGAGGACCATTTTGGTGGCGCCAACGATCTCCATGGTGCCGGTGGCGAATGGCGCGTCGAGCGGCAGCGCCTGTCCTGGCCAATCCTGGATGCCTTCCGCGATGCTGCCGAGGAACTCGGCATTCCCCGGACCGACGATTTCAACGGCGGAACCAACGAGGGATCGGGCTATTTCGAGGTCAACCAGAGGAAGGGCGTGCGCTGGAATACCTCGAAAGCGTTCCTGCGGGGCGTGCTGCGGCGGCCGAATTTGCACGTCGTGACCGGCGCCGAGACCGAGACCCTGGATTTCGACGGAGCTTGCGTCAATGGCGTTGTCTTCCGCATGGGCGGTCGGTTGCATCGTGCGCGGGCAGGCGAGACGATACTTGCCGCTGGCGCGATCAATTCGCCGAAGCTGCTCGAGCTTTCCGGCGTCGGGCGACCTGCCGTGCTTGGCGCCGCAGGTATCCCGGTTCGCCATGCACTCGAAGGCGTCGGCGAGAACCTGCAGGACCATCTCCAGATCCGCACAGTCTTCAAGGTCGCCAATGCCTCGACGCTTAACCAGCGCTACCACAATCTGTTCAGCCGCGCGGCCATGGGCGTCGAATACGCCATCCGTCGCACCGGACCGCTGTCGATGGCGCCGAGCCAGCTTGGCATCTTCGCCAGAAGCGACCCACGCATGGAGACGCCCGATCTCGAATACCACGTCCAGCCGTTGAGCACTGACCGGCTGGGCGAGCCGCTGCATCGCTTCCCCGCAGTCACGGTTTCGGTCTGCAATCTCAGACCGGAAAGCCGCGGCACTGTCCACATAGGGGTGGCCGATCCGCAGACTGCCCCAAAAATCCGGCCGAACTATTTGTCTACCGAGGGAGACAGGACCGTGGCTGTAGCCTCGCTCCGCCATGTCCGCCGTTTGATGAAGGCACGCGCCGTCGCCCGTTTCGCGCCTGAGGAAATTCTGCCTGGTGCGCAATATGAAAGCGACGGAGATCTCGTCCGCAAGGCCGGCGATATCGGTACTACGATTTTCCACCCGGTTGGCACCTGCAAGATGGGCGCGGATTCGATGGCGGTGGTCGACGGCCGGCTGCGGGTGCACGGCATTTCCGGCCTGCGCGTCGTCGACGCTTCGATTATGCCGACGATCGTTTCCGGCAACACCAACTCTCCAGTGGTGATGATCGCCGAGAAGGCATCGGAAATGATCTTGCAGGACGTCAACCATGAGAAATGATCGTCGGTGACTGCGACCTCTTGCTGGTATTCTGGCTCCGAGTTTTGCTCCGGGTACCGGGACGGAGGACTGCAACCTGGGTGTTCTGGACTGGGGTTCCGATCTTCCGCACAAGGTGAAGGTGTTCGATCCGAGGGGGCGGCTGCCGCAGGACCAGCTGTCCTGGCGATGAAGCATTCGCGCAGGACAGGGGCGTTGGCCGCAGGCGTCAGCGCCAGCCCAAGGCCGGAGCGACATGGGTCAGGATCGCCTCAATGACATGCGCGTTGTAATCGACGCCAAGCTGGTTGGGAACGGTGAGCAGCAGCGTGTCGGCCTCCGCGATGGCCTCGTCCTTCTTCAGTTCCTCGATGAGGACGTCCGGTTCGGCGGCATAGGTACGGCCGAACACGGCGCGCCTGTCCGCTTCGATGTAGCCGAAATGATCCTCGCTTTCATTGCTGCCGAAATAGGCGCGGTCTCGATCGTCGACCAGCGCGAAGATGCTACGGCTCACCGACACCCGCGGCTCGCGTTCGTGACCGGCCGCCTTCCAGGCTGCACGAAAGGCCCGGATCTGTTCGGCCTGCTGAATGTGAAAAGGCTTTCCGCCCTCGTCGAATTTGAGCGTGGAACTCTGCAGGTTCATTCCCAGTTTCGCCGCCCATTCCGCGGTGGCATTGGTGGCGGCGCCCCACCAGATCCTGTCGCGCAGACCCTCCGAATGTGGTTCGACGCGAAGCAGGCCGGGCGGGTTTGGAAACATCGGCCGCGGGTTCGGCTGGGCAAAGCCTTTGCCCCGCAAGACTTCGAGCAGCACTCCCGTGTGTCGCCGGGCCATGTCGGCGTCGCTCTCACCCTCCTGCGGGGCGTAGCCGAAGTAGCGCCAGCCGTCGATCACCTGCTCGGGCGAGCCGCGGCTGATGCCAAGCTGCAAACGTCCGCCGGCGATCAGGTCGGCAGCACCGGCGTCCTCGGCCATGTAGAGCGGGTTCTCGTAGCGCATGTCGATCACCGCTGTGCCGATCTCGATGCGGCTGGTCCTGGCGCCGACTGCCGCCAACAGCGGGAATGGCGAACCAAGTTGCCGTGCGAAATGATGCACGCGGAAATAGGCCCCGTCGGCGCCCAGCGCCTCGGTAGCAACGGCAAGCTCGATGGACTGCAGCAGAGCGTCGGAGGCTGATCGCGTCTGCGATTGCGGCGAGGGTGCCCAGTGTCCGAACGACAGAAATCCGATTTTTTTCATGAGAATGCCGCGTCAGAGTGAAAGGCGTCCTCGTTATCTAGGTATTGAACCGCTCGCTTGCCACGCCAATCCGGACCGGCAGATGAGAACAAGGATAGGGAGGGGTTTTGCCCTCTGAAACCTGGAAGCATTGGTCAGGCTGCAAAATACTCCGAGACCTCTGCGGCTCCGAACGGCGCGTGCACCCAAATGCTGCGAGCGTCCGCTACCGAGCCGGCTTCCAGAGGAGCTTTGGTGCATCCGTCTCGTAGGCCTTGCCGTTGGGATAGCTGATCAGCTCCATCTGCAATCCCCACGGTGCCTCGAAATAAACCCAGGATTCGCCGGCTCCCGGTCCTTGCTTTTCGAGTTCGGGCCGGTCGAAGACCTTGACGCCCTTAGCTGTCAGATAGTCGGCGGCCGCCTCGATATCCTCGACATAGAAGCAAAGGTGGTAGCCGCCGATGTCGCTGTTTCTCGGATAGATTCGCTTCTGGTCGGGCGCCTGGAAATCGAACAGTTCGATGTTGCTGCCGTTCCCGCAGCGCATGAAGACGACTTCCTTCATGTTGGCGCGCGGATGGATGTTCATCTTGTCCTGCATGAAGGTGCCATTGTCGTCCTTCATCGAGCCACCGGAATAGATGAAGTCGCAGCCGATCACATCTCCGAAGAAGGCAATCGCCTCCTTCATGTCGGGCACCACGAGACCGACATGGTCCATGGCGGCCAACCCCGGCATCCCTTTTCTGTCGTTCATCTATGCCTCCTGCATAAGAAAATCGCTTCGGTTCAACGCGCGTTGCGGCCGCGGCGAATGAAGTCGGCGACGCGTTCTCCGACCATGATCGATGGCGCGTTAGTGTTGCCTGAGGGCACACTCGGCATGACCGAGGCGTCGGCGACGCGCAGGCCGCCGAGGCCATGCAACCGCAACTCGCTGTCGACCACCGCCATCCGGTCGTTACCGATCCGGCAGGTGCCGGTCGGATGCAGAGCGCCTTGCGCCATCTCCTTGACGTAGTCGCGATAGTTCTCTTTCGTCTGCATCGGCCGACCTGGGTACTGCTCGCGCTTGATCACGGGAGCAAGCGCCGCCTGCGCCATGATCCGCTGTCCAAGCCGAACGCCCTCAGCCATCGTGTCGAGGTCATAGGGGTCGGAAAGATAGTTCGGCACGATTCGTGGCGGTGCGAACGGATCAGGCGAACGCAATTCGACGAAGCCCCGCGACCGGGGTCGGGTTTGGCAGACGTTCAAAGTGCAGCCGTTTCCACTTTCAATCCGCGCAACGCCTTCCTCAATGCCGGAGCCGGCAAGGAAAGCATATTGCAGGTCGGGATGCGGGTCGTCGGCGTTGCCCCACCAGAACGCACCGCCCTCGATGATGTTTGAGCAGACGGGCCCTTGTCGGAACAGTGCGTATTGAAGGCCGGCCCAAAGCTTCCAATGCAACTTCTTGTATTTGTCGTAGCCATCTGGTCCGTTGAGCTCATAAATCAGGTAGCAGTCCATGTGGTCCTGCAGGTTGCGGCCGACGCCCGGTAGGTCATGCACGACGGGCACGCCGATCTGCCGCAGATGCTCCGCCGGGCCGATGCCGGAAAGCAGCAGCAGGCGGGGCGAGTTGATTGCACCGGCCGACAATATGACTTCGCGCTCGGCACGTGCGACGAGCGAGCGCCCACCTTGGACGTATTCGACCCCGACGGCGCGATTGTCCGCGACCAGGATGCGCGTAGCTCGGGCGCCAGTCTGCACCTTGAGGTTTGGCCGCCTGCGCGCCGGCTTCAAATAGCAGACAGAGGCGCTGGCGCGCCGGCCGTTGCGCGCCGTGATCTGGTAAAGGCCCGCGCCGGCCTGCACGCCGCCGTTGAAATCGCCGACATAGGGGATCCCCGCCTGCTGGCAGGCCTTGAGCCAGGTCCGCGTCAACGGGCTGACATACTGCGGATTGGAAACCTTCAGCGGCCCCCCAGATGCATGTGCCTCGCCGGCTAGCGTGTCGTTGTCCTCGGCGCGCAGAAAAAAGGGCAGAACGTCCTTGTAGGCCCAACCCTCCGCACCTTGCTCGGCCCAGCCGTCATAGTCTGATGGAATGCCGCGGATATAGAGCATCGCATTGACGGAACTGCCGCCGCCCAGCACGCGCGCCTGCACCATGGTCGGCGGTGTGGCCTTTGGGTTCTCGGCGGTCGGCTCCTGTTCGAAACGCTGCAGCAGACTGCCGGTCGCGGTCTTGTAGACCATCACCGGAAGATGGATTTCGATGGCGCGGTCCTCCGGCCCTTCCTCCAGGAGAAGCACGGAACTGCCGGCATCTTCCGAGAGCCGCGATGCGGCTACGCAACCGGCGGAACCGCCACCGATGACGACGTAGTCTGGCATGATGCTGTCTCTGGTGCACAAGCGGTACGATGGGCGGACGGCAGCCGCGCAAGCGCAGCTGCCGTCCGTAGAGAGCGCCGGGGAGGATGCGCCTTCTGGCTGGATGTGACGGAAGCCTCAGCCCGCCTTGAATTCGTTCCAGGCGGCGACCCAATCGGCATAGGTCGCATACTGCTCCGACTCGAGCGGCGGGATGCCGAGGAGCGGAGCAGCTTTGAAGATCCCTTCGACATCGGAATAGTCGAACAGCGCCTTGGTTTCGGGCGGCAGCAGGTCGACCGCCTTCGACGAGACGACACCGGCTGCATTGCGGGTGACGACCTTGGCCTGTACCTCCGGCGAGATCGCCTGGTTGAAGAATTCGTAGGCGGCTTCCTCATTGTCTGCGCCAGGCGGCATGAACCAGGCGTCGCACCAGGTTGCGGCGCCCTCCTTGGGAATCGTGTAGATCGTCTCGACCCCTTGCTTGGCCGTCTCCGTTGGGATGCCGGTCCAACCCGCGAAACAGGCGGCGACTTCGCCCGAAACCATGAGCGACACCACGTCGCCGTAGGTCAGGCTGATGGTGCGGGCCTGATCGCGGTAGAGCTTCAGGTGCTCGAACGTCTTGGCCATCTCGTCCTTGGTTAAGTTCGGGAAACTTGTGAAGCCGGCCAGCACGGCGGCGACCGGCCACGTGACAAGCGTGTCGTCAACCAGAACGATTTTGCCTTTCAGCTCAGGCTTGAGCAGGTCCTTGTAGCTGGTCGGCTTGTCCATCAGCTTTGGATTATACACGATGGTGTTGAGGCCCCAGGCATAGGGCACACCATGGAGTTCGCCGTTCCGGAACCAGGTCGGCTTATCATAGAAGACGTCGAAGAGGTTGTCGGCGCTGTAGTTCGGCAGCTTGGACCTGTCGAGCGGCTTGGCGATCTTCAAAACGTCGAGATACAGGTCGGCGTAGCCCTGGTTGTATTCGGCGGCGTCGAAAGGCGGCGGGTTGGGCACGCTGAACTTCGTGGTGACGTCATCCTGGTTGCCCATCGCCGAGACTTCGACGTTGAGGCTATTTTTCGAAATCCAGTCGGCAAGCTCGTCGGTCAGCTCCCAGCCTTCCCAAGCCATGATCTGCAGGTCACCGGAGGCGGCGTGTGCCAGATTGGGGATGAAAGGCGCGAGCATCGCGCCGCCGGCAAGGGCTGTTGCGCCGCCAAGAAATGACCGGCGGCTCGTTGCGAATTGCATGACTTCGTCGGTGGACCAGATTTTTCTCATTGTCGAATTCCCCTTTTTGAGATCCGTTAAGAATTTGATTGTGTTGGCATCCGCGCCGCCAAACAATTTCGCATGGGATCGAATGCCGGCGCTTCATGGCGCATTGCGTGCGTCAATGTGCGAATGCCGTCGTCAGAGATGCACAATTTCGGCGACGCGTCAGGCGTGCGGCAGCATGATGACATTGGCCGAATCCCAATAGATGCGGGTTCGGTCGCCTACTGACGGCAAGGCGAGATGGCCGTTACGTTGCACCTGGATGCGGACCGGCGACTGGTCGTCCAGGCGCACGGTGTAGAACGAACGGCTGCCGATGAAGACGACATCCTCGACTGTACCTTCGGCCGACTGCGCCGCTTCACCGCCCTGGAAGCTCAAGGACTCCGGGCGGATGGAGACGATGATGCGCTCCGATACCTGGCGATCCTGAGTCTCGGCGCCGAGGAAAGGAATGCCGGCCGTCGTGACCGCAGTGGTGCCGATGCCATTGACCGCGCTGACGGTCGCATCGAACAGATTGGTCTCACCGAGGAATTTGGCGGCGAACAACGATTTCGGTCTGGCGTACATGTCCTCGGGCCGGTCGATCTGCACGATGCGGCCCTTTTCCATCAGCACGACGCGATCCGACAGGATCATCGCCTCGTCCTGGTCATGGGTGACGTAGACGAAGGTGGCTCCCGTCTCGGCATGGATGCGCTTCATCTCGGCCAGCATGTGCTGGCGGATTTTCAAGTCGAGCGCGGCGAGCGGCTCGTCGAGAAGCAGTACCTTGGGGCCGTTTACCAGCGCGCGGGCCAGCGCCACGCGCTGGCTCTGGCCGCCACTGATCTCGTCGATGTAACGGTTGGCGAAGTTGTCCAACTGCACGATGTTCAGCATGCGATTGACCCGCTCCTTGACTTCGGACTTCGGCAAACCCTTAACCTTCAGGCCGAATGCGACGTTCTCGAACACGTCGAGATGCGGAAAGAGTGCGTAGCGCTGGAACACCATGTTGACAGGCCGGCGTTCGGGCGGCGTGCCGGCGCAGTCGTTGCCGTCGATGCTGATCGTCCCCGAAGTCAGCGTCTCGAACCCGGCGATGAGGCGCATGAGCGTAGTCTTGCCGCACCCGGATGGTCCGAGCAGCGTCAGGATCTCGCCTTGGCGGATCGACAGATTGATGTCGGTCAGCGCGGTAAAACTACCGAAGACTTTCTTGCCATCGCGGATATCGATGATCGTCTTGGGATTGGTCATGGCAAAGGCTCCAACTGTTCCACGCGGCCGGCGATCGCGGAGCGGCGGCGCGCCTGACCGATCAGCCAGGACGCAACCAGGATTGCGATCGAAAAAAAGAGGGCGAGCGTCGAGATGGCGTTGACGAGTGGCGTCACCGTGCGGCGCATCATCGACCAGATGTACATCGGCAGCGTGGTCTCTGTGCCGGCGACGAAGGACGTCACCACGAATTCGTCGAAGGAAACCGCGAAGGCGAGAATCGAGGACGCAATCAATGTCGGCGCGATCAGCGGCAGCGTAACGCGGGCAAAGGTCTGTATCTGCGAAGCGCCCAGATCGCGCGAAGCCTCCTCCAGCGAAGGATCGAACAGGGCAAGACGCGCCTTCATGGCGACGATCAGGATCGGGATGGCGATGACGACATGGGCGATCACGATCGTGACGGTCGAGAGCTGAGTGCCTGACTGGGCGAAGAGGACGAGCAGCGACACGCCGACGAACAGGCCCGGCAGCGCGATCGGCGTCACAGTCAGCGCTTCGATCATGCCGCGGCCGGCACGGCCAAAGCGCAGCCAGGCCAACGATGCCGTAGCGCCGAGCAGCAGGGTCACCAGTGCTGTGAGGAGGGCAACCGTTAGGCTCTTGATCACCGCGGAAGCCAGTTGCGCATTGCCGAGCAACTCCTCGTACCAACGCAGCGAAAATCCTGCGAAGGGGAAGGACAGCGACGGCGACGCATGGAATGAGAACAGTACGATAATCAAGAGCGGCGCGAGCAGGAAGGCCAGGATGGCCCAGACGATGATCCGCAAAAGCACAGTCAGATCTCCCGCTCGGTTTTCGCCCGCCGCTTGACGATCAGGCCGGTGGCGCGGCCAAGCACCGTGATGAACGCGTAAAGGACGATCGAGATACCGAACATCAGGAAGGCCTGCGCCGCACCCAGCGGCCAGTTGCCGGTCTTGCGGAACTGGTCAGCGATCAGGAGGCCCGTGGTCTGTCCAGATGAACCGCCCAGCATTTGCGGCGTCACGTAGTCGCCCGCGACAAGGATGAAAGTCAGCATGAAGGCGCCGATCAGGCCGTTGGCAGCGTTGGGGGCGATGACCTTGAAGAACGCGCCTATCGATGACGTGCCTAGGTCGCGCGCCGCATCGATCAGATCGCGCTTGATCTCGCTCAATGAGGACACGACGAGCAGGATGCAGAACGGCAGGTAGATATGGACCAACGTGATCGTCACCGCGAACGGGCTGAACAGGAAAGCCGAGACCGGGTGATCGATGACGCCGAGCTGCAAGAGCACAGTGTTGAGCACGCCATTGGTGCCGAGCAGCGTGCGCCAGGCGTAGATGCGCACCAGATAGCTCGAGAACCACGTGATGAGGATGAGATAAAGGATGGTCTGCGAACGGCTGACATAGACAAGATAGTAGCCGACCGGGATCGACAGGATCAGCGTGACCGTGGCGGTGAACAGGCCGATGCGGATGGCGTTGAAGGTAACCTTCCAGAAGACGGGCGAGGCTAGCGAGCCGAGATAGTTGTTGAACTGGAAGTCCGGCACGATGCGGTAGGATGCGGACGACCAGAAGCTGTAGGCGAATAGGATCAGGCTCGGTACGATGAAGAACACGAGCATGTAGAGTATCGCCGGCGTGGCCAGCAATGTCCCCGTTCTCGTGCGTGTAAGACTCATTTGCAGCACTCCCGCAGGGCTTCGTCCATCGCCGCCCATCCGAGCCGGCTCCGTCCGAGGCTGTCGGCGCCGATCAACGGCGCATTCATGGTTCCCGTCGGCAGGTCGTCAGATCGACCGATCCGTCGCCTGCTCTTGCCAGGTGATAGTCCGCAGTTTCGCGCCAGTTAACAATTTCGCACGACAGGGTTTCCTGAAGCGATCTTGCGCACACTGCGCGAAGTATTGCTTCCAAACCGAGGTATCTGCCACCGGGATAAATTAGTCCATCAGGCCCTTACGTCGGCCGCATCGAGAACTGCAGAGATCGAGGCCGCGGATTTCGTTGCGATCTCTTCGGCCGACATGGCTGCCAGCATCGGGGAAAAGACCTCCGGTCCGACCTGGTTGAGGTCGCCGCCCTCGGCCAGGATCCGGATGATCTCCACATTGGGAAAGTCGCCGTCACCCGGAAAGAACCTGTTGTAACAATCATCCTTGATCGAGATACCGGCCGGAAGATCGAGCGGCCCGTCGTTCAGTTGCAGGCAGTGGATCATGCCGCTGGGAATCTGGCGAAGGGTATCGAGCTTCGAGCGGCTGCGGACGAAATGCCAGACATCGAAGACCAGACCGGAATTCGGCTGGTCCGCTGCACTGACGATTTGCCAGGCCATCTCCAGCGTCGGCACGCCCCACAATGGTATGAATTCGAGATCGCAAATTACCCCGTAGGTCGCGGCGCGACGGCATATGGCGGCGTATTGCTGGGTGATCTCGTCGATCGACATCGCATTCAACGGGAACGTGGCATTCAGGCTCATATGCGTGCAACCCAGTCCATCGATCAGCCGAAAGAAGGCGTCCGGCGCCGTGTCGACGGTGCGGATATAGGCTTCGTCCATGTTGTCGGGACGCCAGATGCGCGGCCAGGTATTGAGCGGATCGAGCCGGGTGATCGAGATGCCGTCGTCGGCTGCTCGTGACTTCATCTCGGCAAAGCTCATGCCGTCTTCCAACAGCCGCTCGACCTCCAGCGGCATTAGCGAGAGTTCGCCGAATCCGGCCAAGCGCGTAGCGCGAAGCTTTTCCTGGAATGGCAGGTGCGCCACGTTGGAAAACGGCATCATGGTCGAATTGACGGGGCCTGCCAAAATCGCGCTCCTTCTGCCGCAGGTCCGGCGCTCTGCCGGACCGCGCCAATTGACACGGCCGCGCACGTTCCCGCAATTTCGTGGCGAACACATTGGCGAGCGTGTTTGACGCTTTGGCCGCGTCGGATTGCGTCAGCCGAGCTGGATCATTTCGGAGCCATCGCCGAGGAATTGCAAGGCCTCGCGTGGGATTGAAGGGTCGCCGCGATCGAGCACGGTCAGTGCGTCGAGGTGCTCGCGTTTGAGCAGCCCGGGCCCCCGGTAGTGCAGTGCCACCTTGGTCGAATAAGGCTGGCGGAACATGGTGGCGGCGATGCCTGTGGCGATGCCGAACATGAATTTCGATGAGCTGCGCTTGACCGGCGCATAGACGCCGAAGGTCAGCTCGTTACGTTGGATGCCTTCGAAGTCGGCGGTGAAAAGTCGGCCTGCGACCGGAAAAACGAAGCCGTAATATTTAAAAACGTACTCCGTCTTCGTTGGATCGTCGTAGCTCGGAAACCGCTCGATGTAATAGTGCTGCAGGAACTGGTTGTTCTTGTAGATGCAGAACGCCGACCGCAGGATGAACCCCTTGTAGATCGATGAGTACTGGTAGCGGTCCCAGACGCCGAGGACCTCTTTCTGGTCACCGCTCGATTCGACGATCATCGCTTCGACGAACTTGTTGAGCTCGGGCGAACGGCGCACATTTTCCATCGCGTGGAAGAAATTCCCCTCCACGAGGGTGCGGAACTCGTCCGGCTGCGAGAACAGGATCGGCACGCTGAGGCCGAAGTAATTGGCGATCAGCCGCAGGTTCTGCGGCGAGGGCATGTGCAGCCCGGAAAGATATTTGTTGAATTGCTGACGGTTAAGATTGATCTTGCGGCAGACCGCCGAGATCGAGCCGTGACGCTCGCAGAGCAGGCGCAGGTTGGCCGAGAAGTGGGCTACCTGGTTTCCATCGTGTTCCATCAATCCCGCCCACTTTAAGTCACATGCCGCATATGTTGCGTCATGTCGCGTCAATATTCAAGTGTCTGCGAAATTGTGCGTCAAGGACAATTTCCTGAAACTCTGCCTCAATCCTGCTGCCGGGCACCGAGATCGAGCGGTCGCCGGCCACACGAAAAACGAGGTGGAAACCATGAAGTTGACGGGCGGACAGATCGTAGCACGAGCTTTGAAGGAATACGGCGTCGAGTATGTCGCCGGCGTTCCCGGTCACGGCATCTGGTCGTTATTCGACGCATTCCTCGAGTCCGGCTCGCAGATCCCGTTTATCCAGGTCATGCACGAGCAGAGCGCGGTGCACATGGCTGATGGCTATTTCCGGGCATCGGGCAAGCCGATGGCGTGCTCGACCTCGATCGGCCCGGGCGCGACCAACACCATCATCGGTCTGGCGACCTGCTACACGGACTCCATTCCGGCCTTCTATGTTTCGGGCGGTCCGGCGACGCACATGAAGGGCCACGGCGTCATGCAGGAGCTGGAGCGCCAGCAGGAGAATGCGTTCCCGCGCATCACCGAGCAGGTGACGAAGCGCGTGTACAAGGTGGGCCGCGTCGACGAACTGCCGTTCATCATGCACCGCGCCTTCAACACCATGCTGTCGGGCCGGCCCGGGCCGGTGCATGTGGAAGTGCCGATGGACCTCCAGACCGAAGCGGCCGACGTCACCATCCATCCGCTCGCTTCGCGCATGGCGATTGGCGTCGCCTATCCCGATCCCGTCGCAGTCGAAAGAGCGGCGGCGTTGCTGCTGTCGGCCGAGCGGCCGGTCATCATCGCAGGCGGTGGCGCAATCAGCGCCAACGCCTCGGAGGCATTGCTTGCGCTGGCCGAGAAGGTTGGAGCCGCCGTCTCCTCGACCTGGAACGGCAAGGGTGCCTTCCCCGAGGATCATCCGCTGTCGATCGGCGCTGTCGGCCAGACCGGCACGGCCTGCGGCAATCGGATCACGGCCAGCGCCGACGTCGTCATGTCGGTCGGCTGTCGCTTCACCGACTGGTCGGCGTCCAGCTACCGCAAGGGCGCATCCTTCTCCATCCCGCCCGGCAAGCTTATCCATGTCGATCTCGACCATCATGAGATCGGCAAGAACTACCCGACCGAAGTCGGTATCGTCGCCGACGCCCGCGCCACGCTCGAGGCGATGCTGGCGCTGATCTCGGACCAGCAGGCTAGCCGCGCGCTCAGCCGGCGCGACCGCTTCCATGCCGATGTCCGCAAGGCCAAGGCGGAATGGGAAGAGATGCTGGCGCCGCGCCGCGACTCGAACGAAAGCCCCTTCACATCGCAGCGACCGCTCGGCGCATTGCGCAAGGTGATGGACCGCTCGGGCATCATCCTTGCCGGGTCGGGCAACACGCAGGGCGCAGTCAAGCAGACCTTCCCGGTTTATGAGCCGCGAACGCATCTCACTTCGGGCTCGTTCTCCCCGATGGGATGGGCGGTCCCGGCGGCCCTTGGCGCAAAGCTGGCGCAACCCGACCGCCAGGTCGTTGCAGTGGTCGGCGACGGCGATTTCATGATGTCGCTGCCGGAAATGGGCACGGCTGTCATGAACGACATCCCTGCCGTGTTCCTGGTCCAGAACAACCGCGGCTACATGTCGATCCGCGGCGGCCAGCGTAAATTCATGGGCCGCCACGTCGGCAGCGAGTTCAACCACCACAAGGGCAATGGCGAGCCATACACCGCCAACATTGCCGAAGTGGCCAAGAACTTCGGCATGGAAGCCTGGAAGGTCGAGGACTCGGCCGACCTGGAAAAGACGCTGAAGGCTGCGCTCGATTCCAACGCGCCGGCGCTGGTCGAGGTGACCACCTCACGCGATGCGGCCGGGCCGTTCGTCACTGGCTGGTGGGATTTCCCGTCGCCCGCCTACTACGAGAAGGAGCAGGCGGAATACGCCGCCGGCCGCGAACTCGAACAGCATATGTGATTTCGCAAAAGCGGTTGTCTCCCGAAAACGCGCCGCTCCGGCCTCACTCTCGAATGAGGGGCGATGAAACGCCTCGCCAAAAGGTCCAGACATGATCAGACGGCTGAAATCGTCCAAGGCTGCTACGGGGTTTGCGCGGGACGCGAAGCTGACCGCGACCGTGGAAGCGCTGCTGGCGGATGTGGCGGTTCGCGGCGATGCGGCGGTTCGGGAACTGTCGATGAAATTCGACGGACTTGACCGGCCGTCCTACCAGCTGAGCGATGTCGAAATCCGAGCCTGTGTAGACAGCCTTACGACTCGCGAGCGTGACGACATCGGCTTCGCGCAGGACCAGGTGCGCAACTTCGCACAAGCGCAACGCGATTCCCTGCTCGACATCGAAGTCGAGACGCTGCCCGGCGTGATTCTCGGGCATCGACATATCCCGATCGAAAATGTCGGCTGCTACGTGCCTGGTGGGCAGTACCCGCTACTGGCCTCCGCACATATGTCGGTTTTGACGGCGAAGGTCGCCGGTTGCGACCGCGTTATCACCTGCGCGCCGCCGTTCAAGGGCCGACCGGCGCCGATGATCGTCGCCGCCCAGCATCTTGCCGGCGCAGATGAGATCTACTGCATGGGCGGGGTCCAGGCGATCGCGGCGATGGCTTATGGCACAGAGACGATAAAATCCGTCGATATGCTGGCCGGTCCGGGCAACGCTTATGTCGCGGAGGCCAAACGATTGATGTTCGGTCAGGTCGGCATCGATCTCTTCGCCGGACCGACGGAGACGCTGGTGATCGCCGACGATACGGCCGACGGCGAGCTGTGCGCTACCGATCTGCTCGGCCAGGCCGAGCATGGCGTGAATTCACCGGCGGTGCTTCTGACCAATTCCGAAAAACTGGCTCGTGACACGATGCGCGAGATTGAGCGGCTGCTGACGATCCTGCCGACCGCGGCCATTGCCGGCCAGGCTTGGCGAGACTGTGGCGAGGTGATCGTCTGCGACACACTGGACGAGATGGTCGCGGAAGCCGACCGCATCGCTTCCGAGCATGTCCAGGTGATGACTGCCGATCCTGACTACTTCCTCGACAAGATGACCAACTATGGCGCGCTGTTCCTCGGCCATCGCACGACCGTTGCCTATGGCGACAAGGTGATCGGTACCAATCACACGCTGCCGACCAAGACCGCCGCGCGCTATACCGGCGGCCTTTGGGTCGGCAAGTTCCTGAAGACCTGCACCTATCAGAGGATCACGACTGACGAGGCTTCGGCCATGATTGGCGAGCGCTGCTCCAGGCTTTGCATCATGGAAGGTTTCGCCGGCCATGCCGAGCAGGCCAATGTCCGGGTACGCCGCTTCGCGCGCAAGAACGTCGGCTATGGGCAAGCGGTCGAGGCGGCATGACCAACATCCGGCCAGCAGAGCTTTCCGCCGACATCGTCATCATCGGATCGGGCATCGGCGGCGCAACGGTGGCTTCGGTGCTTGCCGATACGGGCGCCAAGATCCTCATCCTCGAACGCGGCGAGCAGCTTCGGGATACGCCGGAGACGCGCGACGAGCGCGCTATCTTTCAGCGCGGACATTTCCGCACGAAAGAAGTCTGGCTCGACGGCACAGGAGCGCCCTTCAGCCCCGGCAATTTCTACAATGTCGGCGGCAACTCGAAATTCTACGGCGCGATCATGTACCGCTACCGCGCGGAGGATTTCGCCCCGCAGCGGCACATGGAAGGCAGTACGCCCGGTTGGCCTTTTGATTACGGCGAGATCGAACCGTGGTACGGCAAGGCAGAGCGCCTGTTCCGCGTGCGTGGTCAAATCGGCGAGGACCCGACGGAGCCGCCGCATTCAACGGCCTACGATTTTCCCGCCATACCGGACGAGCCCTCGATCGGCAGGGCCCGGCAGCGGCTGAAGAAGGTCGGTATCCACACAAGTTCACTGCCGGTGGCAATCGATCATGTCGCGTGGCTGAAGCGCGCACCGACTCCATGGGATGCCTTTCCCGACACTTTTACCGGGAAGATCGACGCGGAGACTGGCCCACTCGCGGCAGCGCTCGCGCACGACAATGTCGAGCTCTTGACCGGCGCGGAGGTGCTGCGCCTCGATACGGACGCCTCGGGCAAGACGATCACGCAAGCAACGATCCGTCACAAGGGGCAGGACGTGCCGGTGCGCGCGAAACGCTTCATCCTGGCGGCAGGCGCGGTCAATTCCGCGGCACTCCTGCTGCGCTCGGCCAACGCGCAGCACCCGAACGGTCTCGCCAACGGCTCCGACCAAGTCGGCCGCAACTTTATGAACCACAACTGCACCGCGATGATCACGCTCGATCCCCGCCTGCGCAACACTGCGGTCCATTCCAAGACCTTTGGCTTCAACGACTTCTATCTGCACGATTCCAAGACCGGCTTTCCGCTCGGCAACGTGCAACTGCTCGGCAAGATATCGGGACCGATCTTCAAGGCCAACATGCCCAGCGTGCCGGAGTTCGTTACGGGGCTGATCGCCCGCTATTCCTTCGACTGGTACGTCATGAGCGAGGACCTGCCCAATCCGGCAAGCCGGGTCATGGTTGATGGGTCGGCGATCGTGCTCGACTGGCAGCGCTCCAACATGCTCGGCCACAGGACGCTGGTTGAGCGGGTGCGTAGCGTGTTCAAGGCGGCCGGCTTTCCGGTCGTGCTTTCGCGCGCTTTCGATCGTCGCACGCCGTCGCATCAGTGCGGCACGGCCAAGATGGGTACCGATGGGGCGACCTCGGTCGTCAATACCCATTGCCGATCGCACGACGTCGAAAACCTTTACATCATGGACGCGAGCGTGCTGCCAACGTCGGCTGCTGTGAATCCGGCACTGACCATCGCCGCGGTAACACTGCGCGCTGCATCAAAGCTGCGTGCCGAACTGGTCCGTTAATTCGAGTGGACAGGAGGACCAATGAGTAGATCCGTGAAAGTAGCCGTTCTGGGCGCCTGCGGCTGGATGGGCAAGGTCCACACCATGTCCTACCAGAACATCCCGTTCATCTTTGGCTCGGACAAAGGCACGGCAGAAATCGCCTGGCTCGTCGACGGAAGTGCACCGGCACTGGAAAAGGCCGGCAGGCTGGTCCCGAATGCGCAAACGTCGACCGACTGGCGCGCTGCCGTGGCCGACCCGTCCGTCGAGCTAATCGATATCTGCCTTCCCGATAGCCTGCATCACCAGGTCGCCAAAGCCGCGCTTCTTCAGGGAAAGCATGTCTATTGCGAAAAACCGCTTGCCAATACGGCGACCGAAGCGCGCGAGCTCGCCGACATCGCGGCCGAGAAGGGCCTCGTCACACGCGTCGGTCACGCGTTTCCGCGCAATCCGATCCACGACGTTGCCAAGGACATCATCGATTCCGGCGAGATCGGTGACATCAAGCTTTTCAAGGCGTGCCAGCATGTCGATGTGCTGGGCGATCCGAACGCACCCTTCATGTGGCGCGCGGACGGCAAGCTCGCGCCGACCGGCATCGTCGGCGATACCGGCAGTCACGTCTTTTCGTTCATGGAGCGGCTGGTCGGGCGCGTGTCCGAACTGATCGCCGACTGTGCGATCGTCACGCACAAGCGTCCCGTCGTCGCCGGGTTCAACTACGGCAGCGCTGCCGCGCTTTCCGGTACCGAGGACATGGCCGAAGTGACCAACACCGATGCCACGAACCTGCTCTGCCGCTTTGAGAACGGTGCGATGGGCATCGTCGATTTTAGCCGTGTCGCGACCGGCCGCAAATTCATGCAGACCTATGAGATCTACGGCACGAAGGGCAGCATCGCCTACGACTACGATGAGGTAAACCGCCTGCGCTTCTACACCAACGAAGATCGCGTCGGCCGCCGGGGTTTTCGCGAGATCGACGTCGGACCGGAAAACGCCACCTACGCCGCGTTCCTCCCCATCGCGAACTTCGCGCTCGGCTACAATGAATCCAAGCAGATCGAGATCGCCGAGGTGGTGCGCTCCGTCGTCACCGGCGAGCAAATGTGGCCGACCTTCGAGAGCGGCCATCATATCACCCAGATCGTCGACGCCTGCCTCGATTCCTCGCGGCGTCGCCAATGGGTCCCGATCACCTGACTGGAGCGTGTTTCGATGGCCCTGCGAAAAGCGAAAAATACCACAGTGTCGGGTTTGGCCGCGGCTGGGCCGCGCCCTTCGACGGTTGAGGCCCTCGACGGCTTTGGCTGGGGCCTTATCGGTGCCAGCACCATCGCACGCGAATACATGGCCGACGCGATCCGCCGCACCGGCGGCCGGCTGCTGAGCGTGATGAGTCACGACGGCGCCCGGGCCGCCACCTTCGCGCGCGACCTCGACATTCCGGGCTCCTGCTCCGATCTTGACGTGCTGCTCACCGACCCGCAGATCGCTGCGGTCTATATCAGCTCAACCAACACCCAGCACCGGCGTCAGGTGCTGGCCGCAGCGGCGGCCGGCAAACACGTGCTGTGCGACAAACCGCTGGCCACCCGGTCCGCAGACGCGCTGAGGATGGTGCGTGCCTGCGACAAGGCCGGCGTGGTGCTTGCCGTCAATCACCATCTGCGGTCGTCACCGGTGCACCAGACGATGCAGCGGATGATCGCGGCCGGGGAGATAGGCGTCGTCCGTTCGCTGATGATCGTCCATGCCGGTTATCTCCGGCCCGTTCTGCAGTCTTGGCGCATCAAGGACGCGGCCGAGGGCGGCATCTATCTCGATCTCAGCGTCCACGACATAGACCTGGCCTCGTTCCTGCTGGAGCAGACGCCGGTGGCGGCGGTCGCATTGGGCGCGGGTGTGGCGCTCGGCTCCAACACCGTCCACGATCATGCGATGTATGCGCTGAAGATGAGTGGCGGGGCTTTCGTTCAGGTACACGAGAGCTTCGTCACGCCCGACGTGGAAAGCCAGGTCGTAGCGCTCGGCTCGGAAGGAGCGCTGATCGCCGCCGGCACGCTGGCGCAGCGTTCCACGGGAACGCTGACGCGGCGCGTGAATGGGCACAACGAGTCAATTCCGCTGCGCGCCAACGATCTCTACGCGGATACCGTCAATCAATTCCTGGGCGCCATCGCCGGAACCGGCAGCCCCCGCGCCACGGGACGCGACGGGCTAGCGGCGCTCGCCGGCGCCGAAGCAGTGGCAAAGGCCGCCGCGACCGGCAAGGCGGTGGCTGTCCGGCACTACGAATAGAGGAGCTGCGGTTCGACGGGTCCGGCTTGAGACGCCTCGGTCTTCGCGTCCCGGCCATGAATAGCGGCTGCGGCGCGATCAGCCCTGCCGTCTTCCAGACGCGGCGCAGCTAAAGGGATTTAGATGACCTTCGCCGAAATCCGAGCACCGTCCCGCACGGCATCCTTCTTGATCTTCCTTGCCGGCGGCGTTGGCATCGGTGCGTGGGCTGCCAGCCTGCCGTCGATCAGTGCGGAACTTCAGCTCGACACGGGAACACTCGGCCTCGTGCTGCTCTGCTTCGCGGCAGGCGCCATCCTGACCATGACCAATGTTGGCCGGCTGGTGCCGCGGTTCGGTACGCGCACCCTATGCTCGGTAGCCTGTACCGGCTTCGGGCTGGCGTTGATCGTCGCACCGCATGCGCCGAGCGTGATGTCGCTGGCTCTCGTCATCGCCTTCGCGGGCGCCTCGTTCGGAACGCTAGATGTGGCGATGAACACCGAAGCGGCTTTTCTGGAGCGACGTGTCGGGCGCCATATCATGTCGTCCTTCCACGCATCGTTCAGTGTCGGCAACCTGGCGGGCGCCGGCATCTGTGGGCTGATCCTATATGCTGGCGGCAATGTGCAGGCGTGTCTCGGCGTCACGGGAATGAGCGTGATCCTGTTCGGTGCGGCCGGTTGTTGGCAGAGCGAACCGCACATGTCAGCTCACAAAAATCCGAACCAAGGCTCCACGCGGCTTGACCCGACCCAGCGGAGACGGCTGTTGCTCGTCGGCGCGATCGCGTTCCTTGCGCTGTTTGCGGAAGGGGCGCTGATGGACTGGACAGCCGTCTATCTGGTTGGCAATGCTGGTGCATCGGAGAGCATCGGCGCTTTTGGTTTTGCGGTCTTCGCCGGTATGATGGCGATCGGTCGCATGGTCGGCGATGCCATGGCCAATGCGTTCGGGCCGGTACGGCTGTTGCGGCTCGGCAGTGCAGCAAGCGCTGTCGCGCTGGCCGCGATTCTTGGCATCCCGACGGTGCCGATTATCTTCCTGGCGCTCATCTTGTGCGGCTTCGGCATCGCCAATGTTGTGCCTGCACTGTTTGCCGCAGCCGGCCGGATCGGCGGCCATTCGGCGGGTTCGGCGATGTCGCTCGTCGCCACGCTCGGCTATGCCGGCCTGCTCGTAGGCCCCGCTTTCATCGGCATGCTGGCCCAGGCCACCTCGTTGAGCGCCAGTCTGTGGGTCGTGTTCATTGCCCTTCTTGTTGTCGCGCTCGGCGCCCACGCAACCCGCCCGCAACAACCCCGCCCGACGCAAACTGACGCATGATGCGCTTACTTCCACGCCAGGAATGCGTTCGCCGCGAAATTGAACGGCGATGTGGAGCGTGGTTCTATTCACCAGCATTGAATTTGTGAAATTAGGATGCCAATGGCTGATCAAGAGAACGCACGTCGCAATCTGGCTTTTGCCGACGATTTCATCTCTGCGACACTGATCGACAACGTGCGCAACTTCGCCGTGGAGGATGGCGTCGTCGTCAACCTTTCGCCGGAGCCGATGGTGACGTTCGGCTCTGCCGTGCCTGGCATCGTGCCGGCCTGGAAGTCGACCACGCTAAAAGGTGCGAAGATCGTCAGCGCAGAGCGCGTGGCGGTGCTGAAGATGAACAAGATCACCAACCTCGGCGGCGTTGGCCTGCGTGGCTGGGACTGGCTCGGCAACCGGATCAAGAGTTTTCCGCGCGACACCCCCCTCTACATTTCGGCGCAGGACACGGTCGGCACCGTGATGACCGATCCTCTCGCCTTCACCAACGAAAACCCGGCCGTCGCGGCAAACCAGGAATTCACGCTGAAGCTGAACCTCTGGTGGTCGCCGGGACAAACCGACTGCTTCATCCACAATGAGCACCCCTTCCTCGAAGTGCACACCCAGATCCATGGCCTCGGCCGCATGCAGAAATTCCATGAGCGGGAGCAGTCCGCGCTCTACGAGGATGTCATGATGCCGGTTGGCTATACGCATGACCCGTTCTGCCGCGTCGCCGGCAAGAACCAGTGGGAGTATCCGTGGCATCGCTATTATGCGGACACGGATTCGATCTGGTTGGCTATCGAATTGCACCCGATTTCCTAGACGGCTGCCGCCGCGCCGAAAGGCCTGATGGGGGTCCGTGTTTTGCTTTTTGCATGGAAAAGCCAATGGTAAACCGAGCCCGAAAAAAGCCTTCAATCCCAATCGTAGCTCTGACGAGCCTGATGCTATTTTCGTTGGTGGGGTCATATTTTTTCGGCGGAAAAATCGTGGCTTTCATAAACCGCACAAATCAGGAGAACGTCGAGTTATCCAGAATTAAGTGCTTGGCGTATTCTGAAGTGTCCCATGCGTATAGCGCGCAACTCTGCGAAGCGGCCGACGACGCGGAATAAGCGCGAGAAGAAGTCTGTGGCCGACGCAAGGCCAGCGCCTCGGGATGGGATGGGTTGATATCGCTCAGACCTGCCGCTGCCGCAACGCCGGGTGGAACCTCAGGCCGAAGCATTCTTCTGTGCATCGGCCGCGGCAAATTCTCTGGTTCGAACACATTTGCAAGGGACAAGACGTGGACATTATCGAACGCAACGCCCGCGCGGTTCTCCTTCCCGCTATCGACGGCCTGGAACTGACTGATGATTTGAAGCGCTATTTCGACGAAGGTGGTCGATCTCTGCTGCTCGGCGAGACGCGGGCCGAATATGTTTCGCGTCGAATGAGCGATGCCAGACGCGCCTGTGAAAGAGCGGAGGACTTCCAGCGTCTGGCTGGCGAGGTGGCCAGCCGCGCCGACGGGGTGATGATCGCGCTCGATCAGGAGCCGGCCGGGATCGAACGTCTCCATGGTCTGGCGCCGAGCTTTGGCGATCGGGCGGAACTGCTCTCGATGCCGGATGAAACGATTCGCCAGCGCGCGCACGATATTGGCCGCAAGGCGAGGGAACTCGGGGTCGGAATGTTCCTCGGTCCGGTGGTCGATGTCCTCACGGGTCACAATCCTTGGCTGCACGGACGCACCCTTCATGCGGATGTGGTTCAGGTCGCTCGCCTCACGAGGGCGATCATCAGCGGTGTCCAGAGTGCTGGCGTCGTGGCGGTGGCCAAACACTTTCCCGGCCACCATGATATTACGGGCGACCCGGCAATCGAACTTGCGGACGTTCGAGGGACAGCGGAAGACCTCCTGCCCGGATTTGAGGTTTTCCGCTCGGCGATCCAAGCAGGCGTCCGCGCGATCATGACCGGCCCGGCGCTGGTACCGGCCATCGATTTGGAATTTCCATCCTCTCGCTCGAAGAAAACCATCGACATGCTGCGCCACGATTTTGGCTTTACCGGCATCATCGTCAGTGACGATATCGATGCTGTTGCAATGCTGCGAGGTCTCTCTGATGGCGAAACCGCGGTCGCCGCGGTGAAAGCGGGGGCCGATCTCATCCTCCTTCCGGCAAGCGGGATAGACGACGTCGCCAAGCACGTCGCTGCAGCAGTCCGGTCGGGCGATTTGCCTGATCACCGGTTGGCAGACGCGATACGCAATGTGGAGATCAACGCCGGTGCCCTGGTCGCCCAATAGACCGTGTTCGACCGTGATGGTGAACGGATGTGACGTTTCAAATACGTTTGAGGCGTTTCGGTCCGGATCGTCGGCATGGCTGCCAATCCAATGAAGGTAACGCATGTGGCGCTTTGGACAGCTGACCTGGAAACATCCGCAGCTTTCTGGTCAAAATATTTCGACGCCAGCATCGGCGAGCGTTATGAAAGTCGGCGACGCCCGGGCTTTGCATCTCGCTTCGTGGAATTGAACGCAGGACCATCCATCGAATTGATGACCGGCCCGTGGGTTCCCGACGACGTCGCGCGGGCCGTCGCAGAAGTCCCAGGCTGGGCGCATATCGCGGTTTCCGTCGGCTCATGTGAAGCCGTGGACACCCTTGCCAGGCGATTTGACGAAGACGGTTTATTGGTCTCGCAGCCGCGCATGACCGGAGATGGTTACTATGAAGCGGTGACACGAACACCTGATGGCTCGCTGGTGGAGATCACATCCTGACGGCTGGGAACCGTGTGCAAATCGCGGGTAGCTGACATGCCTTAAAGACGGGCCTTCGTGCTGCGCGGCGTGGCAAGCAGCAGGCTCGTCTCACTGCCAGTGATGCCAGGTATCAGGCGGACCCGGCGCAGGACCGCATCGAACTCGGTGAGGGTTGCCGTGTTGAGTTCGACCACCAGATCCCAGCGGCCATTCGTCGTATGGATCGTTGCGACTTCCGCAAACCCGCCAAGTGCGCGCACGACGCGGTCGGCGGCATGTCCTTCGATCTCGATCATCATGATACCCCTGACGGCGGGGCTGATGGCTTCAGCCCGTAAGATGACCGTGTAGCCGATGATCTCTCCGGACTGCTCCAGGCGCTCCATTCGCGATCGTGCCGTGGCGCGCGATACGCCGAGGTCCGCAGCAAGATCGGAGATGCTGCGCCTCCCGCTATGGCGCAGGAGCGTGATGAGTTTTTGGTCGAGGGAATCCATTATTGTCCAATATGGCAGCCTGATATCTCAAAGTGATAATTCTTTCTGCTGATTTTGCCAATCGGTCCTATTCATTCTGCCGGTAACATGCGCTTCAACTCCTCTCTGCCTCATTGACGGAAGAGTGGTTGAATGCACTGCAATATCTTGGGCGCGCCGGTACAGGACGGGTCGCGGCGGATGGGCTGCGAAATGGGCCCGAGCGCGTTGCGGACGGCGGGGCTGATTGCAGCCCTTTCTGAACTTGGCCATACCGTTACCGATCTTGGCGCTGTCGTGCCGGCGGCGGTGCGTCCGCTCACCCATGGCAACCTGGCGCTGAAGGCGCTGCCGGAGATTTCAGCCTGGACGGCAGGCATTGCAGATGCAGCCTATGCCGCCAGCGGTGGCGCCATGCCGATCTTTCTCGGTGGAGATCACAGCATTTCGGCTGGAACCCTATCAGGGCTCGCGCGCCGCGCTGCCGAAGCCGGCCGGCCGCTGTTCGTGCTGTGGCTTGACGCCCATCCCGATTTCCACACGCTCGACACCACCGTCAGCGGCAACCTGCATGGCGTGCCGCTCGCCTATGCCAGTGGCCAGCCGGGCTTTGATGGCTACTTTCCCGACCTGCCGGCGAAGGTGGATCCGGCCCGCATCTGCACCTTGGGAATCCGCAGCGTCGACCCGGCGGAGCGGCAGGCGCTTCGCGCTGCGGGCGTTACGGCGCACGATATGCGCGCCATCGACGAGCACGGTATCGCACCCCTCCTGGGCGCTTTCCTGGAGCGGGTAGCGGCTGAAAACGGGCTCCTGCACGTCAGCCTTGATGTCGACTTTCTCGATCCGTCGATCGCTCCCGCGGTCGGCACCACCGTTCCCGGAGGCGCAACGTTTCGCGAAGCGCACCTGGTGATGGAGATGCTCTCGGACAGCGGCCTGGTCAGCAGCCTCGACCTTGTCGAGCTCAACCCGTTTCTCGACGAGCGCGGCCGCACGGCCACGCTCATGGTCGACCTGACAGCCAGCCTGATGGGTCGCCGCATCATGGACCGACCGACAAGGAGTTTTTGAGTCGATGACCACCAGGCTGAACATCGTCCCCTTCGTAAGTGTCGACCACATGATGAAGCTCGTCCTTGCGATCGGGATTGAACGCTTCCTCACCGATCTCGCTGCCTATATCGAGGAGGACTTCCGGCGCTGGGAGCTTTTCGACAAGACGCCGCGCGTGGCATCGCACAGCATCGACGGCGTCATCGAACTGATGCCGACGAGCGATGGTCGTCTCTACGGCTTCAAATACGTCAATGGTCATCCGAAGAACACGCGCGATGGCCGCCAGACGGTGACCGCCTTCGGCGTTCTTGCCGACGTTGGCAACGGCTATCCCATGCTGCTCTCCGAGATGACCATCCTGACTGCCCTGCGCACGGCGGCGACGTCGGCTGTTGCCGCGAAATACCTGGCGCCGAAGGGAGCAGACTGCATGGCGATCATCGGCAACGGCGCACAGTCGGAGTTTCAGGCCGTCGCCTTCAAGGCATTGCTCGGCATCAACAGACTGCGTCTCTACGACATCGACCCGGCAGCCACCCGAAAATGCGCTAAAAACCTCGAGGGACTGGGATTCGACATCACGCCCTGCGCATCCGCACATGCTGCGGTGGAGGGAGCACACATCATCACCACGGTTACCGCCGACAAGCAGTACGCGACGATCCTCACCGACAACATGGTGGGCAGCGGCGTCCACATCAATGCGGTTGGCGGTGACTGCCCAGGTAAGACCGAGCTCCATCGCGACATCCTGCTGCGTTCGCAGATCTTCGTCGAATACACGCCGCAAACGCGGATAGAGGGTGAGATCCAGCAGCTCGATCCGGACCATCCGGTCGTCGAACTCTGGGCGGTTATGACTGGGAAGACACCGGTGCGCGGCGACAGCCGTACGGTCACGCTGTTCGATTCCGTCGGCTTTGCCACAGAGGATTTCTCCGCGCTGCGCTACGTGCGCGACCAGCTCGCCGATACCGGCCTTTACGAGGAGCTGGATCTGCTTGCTGATCCCGATGAGCCGCGTGACCTCTTTGGAATGCTTTTGCGCGCCGCAAAGCACCACTGAAACTGCTGTGTTCGCTGTCCGAATCGCCCATGTCGCGGCAGATGCAAATCAGTGCGCCTTCGGAACGCTGAAGACGTCGACGAGCGTCCTGCCCGAAGCCAGTTCGGCTGCCCATTGCGCTTCGACGCGGACACGTTCGTGCGCCAGCGCCAGGACAGCCATGGCGCTTTCAGCGGGGACGATTGCAAGGCCGTCATTGTCCCCGAGCACGATGTCCCCGGGTTGCGCTGGGACACCGCCAAAAACGATCGCGTCATTGACGGTGCCGCGCTCCTTGGACAGGGGGCCTCGCGCCGTGTTTCCCACACTATATACCGGAAAGTCTGTCCAGCTTGCGATCGTGTCTATGTCGCGAACTGCGCCATTGACGATCACCCCCGCTATTTTCTTCAAACGCGCGGCGCCGCACAACAGCTCGCCGATATAGGCGGTGTCGACGGAACCCCCGGCATCGACGACAATCACATCCCCCTGTCCAGCGATATCGATCGCATGCAACACCGGTCCGAAGTCGGCACGCTCGCACCAGGCGGTGACCGCCCGCCCGACCATCCGCGTGCCGAGCGGGAAAGGCCGAACCGGCCTTATCCTGGGGTCGGCGACAAAGCGCCCGCTGGTGACATCGGATAGTATCGTCACGGGCACGCCGGCCCAGTCCTGAAGTTCGCTTGCCGTGATGCGGTTCGGGACCGTCTTGTGAATCGTCGTTGGCATGGTTCTTCCTTGTCTTTAAGTCGATGTGCGGTCTTCGAACCGGCGCTCAGCGGTCCGGAGGCTCGACGTTAACAGCCGGCCCAGCGAAGTGATGCCTTGCACGATCGTCTCGTCGGTCTGCGTGGAATAGCTGAAGCGTGCGTGATTGACCTCTTGCTCCAGCGGAAAGAACGTCGCGCCGGGAACATAGGCGACCTTTGCTTCGGGCAGCGCATGTTCGGCCATGAAGCGAGCAGTATCGAAGTTCCGCGGGAAGCTCAGCCAAGTGAACAGGCCGCCGCTCGGCTCCGTGAACGACACCTCCTGCGGAAAGCTGCCTCTGATGGTTTCAAGCATCAGGTCCTTCTTGCGCCGATAGGTCTGGCAAATCGAGGCGATGTGCACGTCGATGTCGTAGGTGTCGAGATACAGCGAAACGGCCGACATGTTCAACGTGCTGCACTGCGTATCCGCGGCAAGTTTCAGCAGCCCGAGCTGCTGTGTGAGCTCTTCGGAGGCAATGGCCCATCCCAACCGCAAGCCGGGCGCAAGTATCTTGGAGAAACTGCCCAGAAAGATCACGCGGCCTTCCGTATCGAGGCTCTTGATAGGCGGAACCGGAGTGCCCTGATAGCGGATTTCGCGATAGGGGCTGTCTTCCAGCACGATCAGATCGAAACGGTTGGCAAGTTCGATCAGCCGCTTGCGGCGCTCCAATGCCATGGTCACGCCGGTCGGGTTCTGAAAATCCGGCACCGTATAGATCAATTTGGCACCTGGGTTTCGCGCCAGCACCAGTTCGAGGTCGTCCATGTCCATGCCGTCATCGTCCATTCGGACGGCGGCATAGCGAGGCTCGCAGGGATTGAAGGCGATGAGCGCCCCGAGGAAGGTCGGATTCTCCGTGGCGATCACGTCGCCCTTGTCGATTAGCATCTTGGCGACGAGGTCGAGACCCTGCTGGCCGCCTTGCAGGATCAGGATGTTATCCTGCGAGCAAGCGATGCCGTCGCGCTCCATGCGCTGCGCAATTTGCTGGCGAAGCCGGGGAAGGCCGTTAGAGACGGTGTATTGCAAAGAATCCCGGCCGTTGGCGGAGATCGCGGTTTGAAAGACCTCTTCCAACTGTTCGAACGGAAACAGCGAGGCGTCCGGGTAGCCGCCACCGAAGGAAATGATCCGGGGATCCGCGCCGAGCCGCAAAAGCTCGCGGATGGCGGAAGGTTTGACCTTGTCCATGCGGCCGGCAAATCGAACGTTCATAGAGGAAGCTCGGCTGTTCATATCGACCACAGGGCTCCGCCATCGTCGCCAACAGAGGCGGTTTGCCCAACCTGCTCGATCCCTCGATTGCAATCTATCAAGGGCTGATGACGGTTGCTCCCTTCGTCCATGCCTATGGCATGATGGCGAAGAGTGAAAACCATCCGCCAAAGAGCGAGGACGCCGCTCTTACCGACCGTGAATGCGTGTGCCTGAAATGGACGTCGCAAGGAAAGACAGCCTGGGAGATCTCCCAGATAATAGGCCGCAGCAAGCCGACGATCGAGTATCATTTGCAGAAGGCGATGAGAAAACTCGGCGCGTCCAACAAGGCCCATGCGGCGGCCATCGCCATGAATCGCGGATTGATTTAGTTTAGGCCTGGCCCATGTCAGTCTTAACTAGCCAAGAAGTTCTGTTACGTTGGGAATGTCGGCATAACGCGTAGATTGCGGCGAGAGCCCCTAAATATCGCATCAACATTTCCTACCATGAGCGCTCCAGGCAAATAGCGACACCAAGTCCGCCACCGATGCACAGCGACGCCAGGCCGCGCTTTACGCTGCGCTTGCACATTTCGTGCAGCAGCGTGACGACGATGCGGCAGCCGGAGCCGGCCAGCGGATGCCCAAGCGCAATCGCGCCGCCATTGACGTTAATCAAGGTGCTGTCCCAGCCCATCTCGCGATTGACCGCGATCGCCTGCGCGGCGAAGGCCTCGTTAATCTCCATCAGCTCGAGGTCGGATGCCATCCAGCCGGCCTTGTCCAGCGCCTTGCGCGATGCCGCCACCGGGCCCAGGCCCATCTCCATCGGTTCGACGCCGGCCGATGCGTAGGAAGCGATGCGCGCCAGCGGCGTCAAGCCGAGCTCGAGCATGCGCTTTTCCGAGATAACCATTACTGCCGCCGCGCCATCGTTCAGCCCGGACGAATTGCCCGCCGTGACGGTGCCTTCCGGGGCGAAGACCGGTCGCAAGCGGCACAGGCCTTCCAGCGTCGAGCCGGAATTGGGATGCTCGTCGGTAGCGACGACATATTCCTCGCGCTTCAGCGTGACCGTGACGGGCACGATCTCGTCAGCGAAGCGCTCGGCGGCGACCGCCGTGGCTGCTTTTTCCTGTGAGGCCAGAGCGAAGCGGTCCTGCTCGTCGCGGGTGATCTGGTAGCGCCGCGCCAGGCCTTCCGCGGTCACTCCCATATGTACCTGGTTGGGTGCGTCCCATAGGCCGTCGACGATCATCGAATCCTTGATCTCAGAATCGCCCATCCTGATGCCGCGGCGCGCCCCGTAGATCAGATGCGGCGCCTCCGTCATCGAGTCCTGGCCACCGGCGATAACGATGTCGGCGTCGCCGCAGCGTATCGCCTGGGCGGCGAGGTGGATCGACTTCTGGCCGGCGCCGCAGACCTTGTTGACGGTCATCGCCGGCACGCTGACTGGAATGCCGGCCTTCAGCGCCGCCTGCCGGGCGGGATTCTGGCCGGCACCGCCGGTCAGCACCTGGCCCATGATGATTTCGCCAACCGCGTCGCCTTCGATCCCGGTCTCTTCCAGCAGCGAGCCGATCACGGCAGCGCCGAGGTCAGCGGCAGGGATGCCGGCGAAGGCGCCGTTGAGCTTGCCGATTGGCGTGCGCCTGGCGGCCACGATGAATACGTCCTGCATATGGTTCTCGCTCCCTTGCCGACACGGAGGTGGTCCGTTCGGCTTCTTGACATTCTGGTTATAACCAATATTCTAGCTGGTGTCGGGCGCAACGCCAAGAGCGAAACGCCAAACGAATTTCCGGGAGGAGTTGATGACATCCAGCGTGCTCTGGACGCCGGCTTCGGCCGCGTTCAAGAACTCCGGTCTTGCGCGTTTCGCCGCCGAAAATGGCTTCGATCCGCGTGACTACGAGACGCTGCATCGCTGGTCGATTGGCGAAAAGGGCGCCTTCTGGCGCGCCGTCTGGGACTTTGCCGCCATCATCGGCGAGCCGGGCGCGGTGGCATTCCGCGCCGATCCGTCGGCGCCGATGACCGGCAGCGCCTTCTTTCCAGACGCGAGCCTCAACCTAGCCGAGAATCTGTTGCGCGGCGACGACGACGCACTTGCCATCGTAGAGACCGACGAAACCGGGCATTTCCGCAGCTACAGCCGCGGCGAATTACGGGCCATGGTCGCCCGCACCGCGCATGGCCTGAAGGCTGCCGGCGTTGGGCGCGGCGACCGGGTCGGCGGCGTCCTGCCCAACCGCATCGAGGCGCTGGCGGCGCTACTCGCCACGCTTTCCGTCGGCGCGGTGTGGTCATCCTGCTCACCTGATTTCGGCGTCGCGGCCATTCTCGACCGGCTTGGCCAGATCGGTCCGAAGGTGCTGTTCGCCACGCCGCGCTACTGGTATGCCGGCAGGAATCATGCTATTGAAGGCAGGCTGGCAGAGATCGTCGCCGGCATCCCCGAATTGACGACACTCGTGATCTGCGGCGACCAAGCTGCGGTATCATTCCCGCCTGGTATTTCCTGCGTCGGCTTCGAGGCCTTCGGCAGGGAAGGAGACCTCGCCTTCGAGCGCGTGCCATTCTCGCACCCGGCTTACATCCTCTACACATCAGGCACGACAGGCGCACCGAAGGCCATCGTGCATTCCGCCGGCGGCGTCCTGCTCCAGCACGTCAAGGAACATCTGCTGCATGGCGACGTCAGGCCGGGCGACGTCATGAGCTGGTACACCAACACCGCCTGGATGATGTATCACTGGCTTATCTCGGGCCTCGCCTGCAACGCGGTAGTCGTGCTCTATGACGGCGCTCCGATCCTGAAAACGGCTGGAGGTCTCGACCCGAGCCCGCTCTGGCGCGTCGCCGAGAAAGCCGGCGTCACCCATTTCGGCACCAGCCCGAAATATCTGGCGACGCTGGCTGACGAGAATTATGCGCCGGGTGCCAGGCACGATCTGTCGGCGCTGCGCTCGCTGCTGTCGGCCGGTGCGCCGGTTTCGCCAGGCCAGTTCGATTGGGTCTACGAGAACGTCAAGCGCGACATGATCTTTGCCTCGATTTCGGGCGGCACCGAGATCATCGGCTGCTTCCTGTTAGGCTCGCCGCTGCATCCGGTGCGCAGGGGCCATCTGACCGTCAAGGGGCTTGGGCTGGCGGTTGCCGTGATGGACGATCGCAACGCGCCTGTCATCGCCACCCAGGGCGACCTCGTCTGCACCGAGCCGTTCCCGTCGATGCCGCTGACCTTCTGGGGCGAGGGCGGCGACGAGCGCTACCACGCCACCTATTTTGGCGCCCGCCGCGAAATCTGGACCCATGGCGACGTCGCCGAGATGACGGTGCATGGCTCGGCGATCGTTCACGGCCGCTCCGACACAACGCTCAAACCCGGCGGCGTCAGGATCGGTATCGCGGAGATCTATGCAGCCTGCGAGAAATTCCCGGAGATCGAGGACTGCCTGGTGTTCGGCGCGCCGATCAGCGGCGACGAGGAAATCCTGCTCTGCCTGAAGCTGAAGGAGGGCAACACACTGACGGCGGAGCTCGCGCGGCGCATCCGCAAGCATATCCGCGAGCAGGCCTCGCCGCGTCACGTTCCACATCGCATCCATGCCGTGTCAGCCATCCCCTACACGCTGAACGGTAAGCGGGTGGAGGGCGCCGCCCGCACTGTCATAGAGGGCAAGGCGGTGAAGAACCTTGGGTCGCTGGCCAACCCTGAAGTGCTTGACGAATATCGGCATCTCGTCCGGAGTCAGGCGGCATGAACCTCGCCCGCTCACGCGGCGCCATTGCCGGCATCGGCGAGTTGAAGCCGACGCGCCGCACCGAAGGGCGCACGACGCTGGAGATGATCGCCGAGGTTTCCAGGCTCGCAGTCCTCGATGCCGGGCTGGAGCCCGGACACATCGACGGGCTGCTGGTCGGACCGCAGGTCGGCGAGACGCCGCAGCATGTGCCGGCGACGGTTGCCGAATATCTCGGCCTCAAGCCTGACATGGCCAATGTCGTCGATCTCGGTGGCGCCTCCGGCGCCGGCATGATCTGGCGGGCTGCGGCGGCGATCGAAGCCGGCATGTGCGAGACGGTGCTGTGTGTGCTCGCCAACACCCGCGAGGAGGTGCCGGCACGCTCGCCCAACCGCAATCCGATCCGCGAATTCGACGTGCCGTTCGGCGCGTCCGGCGCCAACATTTCCTATGCGCTGCTGATGCAGGCGCATATGGCCGAACACGGCTCGTCGCCGGAGGATTTCGCCGCGATCGCCGCCTGGGCGCGCAGCAATGCGCAGCTCAACCCCGATGCGATCTTTCACGGCAAGCCGGCCGGCATCGATGACGTGCTGGCCTCGCCGATGGTCGCCTCGCCCTTGCATCTGCTTGAGATCGTCATGCCGGTTGCCGGCGGCGAGGCTGTCGTCGTCGTCTCGGCCAAACGCGCGCGGCAATTGGCCAAGCCCGCCGTGCATCTTCTCGGCGCCGGCGAGAAGGTGACGCACCGCGCCGTTTCACAGGCGCCGAGCCTGACTTCCGGCCCGCTCAAGCCGGCAATGGGACGTGCCTTCGCGCAGTCCGGTACCAGCGCCGCCGAGATGAGCCTGCTGTCGCTCTATGATTGCTACACGATCATGGTGGCGACGACGATCGAGGATGCCGGCCTCTGCGCTGCCGGGCAGTTCGGCCAATGGGTCCGCGACCACGATCTCGGTCCTGCGGGCGAGGCGCCGCTGAATACGCATGGCGGCCAGCTCGGCTTCGGCCAGCCCGATCTTGCCGGCGGCATGACCCATGTCGTGGAGGCGGTGCGGCAATTGCGCGGGCAGGCGACAGGCCGGCAGATCGGCAACGCAAGGTTGGCGCTGGTCACCGGCAATGGCGCGACGATGAGCGAAGCGACCGCGCTCGTGCTGGGAGCCGACCAATGAGCGTCGACCTCGATCTCTTGAAGACGCCGGGACCGACGATCACCGCGCTGACCGCGCCGTTCTGGCAGGCAGCGTCGGAAGGACGGCTGATGATCCAGTCCTGCCAGGCATGCGGCAAGGCGGTGTTCTATGTCAGGCCGATCTGCCCGCACTGCTGGAGCAACCGCCTCGCCTGGCGCGAGGCGTCCGGCCGCGGTCGTCTAAAATCCTTCTCGGTCGTCCACAAGCCCGGCCATCCCGGCTGGCTGCCCGCTGCGCCTTACGTTGTCGGCTTGGTCGAACTGGACGAAGGCCCGACGATGCTCAGCTTCATTGTGGCAGGCGAAGAAGCCTGCGCCGTCGGCCAGTCGCTTGTGCTCGCGCCGACGCGGATCGGCGGCCGTCTGCTTCCCGCTTTCAAACCGTCGGCCATGGCCGGCTCACCCAACCAAACTGGAGATACGCTCATGAGTGCAGAGACGAAGGACGGCTGGATTGGCGTTATCAACGGGCGGCCGCAGGTGGGCGCGTTCGCCGAGCGCTCGCGGCGCACTCGTCTGGAGGATATCGAGGCCTTCACCGAAATGACCGGCGACCGCAACCCGCTGCATTACGACAAGGCGCTGGCCGAGGCGTCCGTCTTCGGCAAGCTGATCGTCCAGGGTGGCGTCACCTCGGGCATCCTCAATGCGCTGGTGGCCGAGGATCTCCCCGGCCCGGGCACGGTATTCCTCGAAGTCGCCTGGAAATTCGTCAAGGCAGTCGGCGTCGACGAGATGATCACGGGCCGGGTCGAGGTCAAGGAGGTGCGCCCCGACAAGCCGATCTGCAAGATCGAGACCTCGGTGCGCAACGAGGCTGGCGACATCTGCCTGACCGGGACCGCGACCGTGTTCACCGTTGCGCTGGCCAAGGCCTGAGTTTCGAGATGACGCTCTGGCGGGGCACTTCGGACGCGACGCAGGGCGCCCCTGCCGAAGACGCGCACCGCTGGAGCGTGCTTGCCCTGCTCTGCGTCGCTGTCGTTCTGTCGCTGACGACCTGGTTTTCGGCGACCGCGATCACGCCCGAGCTGAAGGCGGCGTGGCACCTGTCTGGCGCCACCGAGGCTTGGCTGACCAATGGCGTGCAGATCGGCTTCGTCGCCGGTGCGCTCACCTCCAGCCTTGTCAACCTGCCCGATATCGTCAGGCTGAACCGGCTGATGGCTGTATCCGCTTTGCTTGCCGCTGCCGCCAATGCCTTCCTGCTGACGCAGCCCGAACCGGCCGGCCTCGTCGCAGCGCGCATCCTGACGGGGGTGGCGCTGGCCGGCGTCTATCCGCCGGCGCTGAAGCTTGTCTCGACATGGTTCGTGCGGGGCAGGGGCCTGGCGCTCGGCGCCGTCATCGGCGCGCTGACATTGGGTTCGTCGCTGCCGCATCTGTTCAGGGCGCTGAGCGGCGCGCTCGACTGGCAATTGGTGGTCGTCGCCGCGACCATCGCGACTCTCCTCGGCGCCGCGATCTTCTGGTTCTTCGCCAGCGAAGGGCCGTATCCGTTTGGCAAGGCGGTTTTCGACCCGCGCCAGATCGGTGCGGTGTTCCGCGACAGGCCGTTGGTCCTCGTCAACATCGGCTATCTCGGCCACATGTGGGAACTCTATGCGATGTGGGCATGGCTGCTCGCCTATGCGCGCGCCGCGCTTGAGGTGCAGCAGCACGCCTCGCCGGCTTTGGCATCGCTTCTGACCTTCTTGTCGATTGCCGCCGGTGTCGGCGGCTGCCTGATCGGCGGCGTGCTTTCCGATCGCTTCGGCCGCAGCCTGACCACTGCCGGGCTGATGATCGTCTCTGGGATGTGCGCGCTGGCCATCGGCTTCGTCTTCGACGGACCGCTTTGGCTGTTCGCTCTGGTCGCTGTTGTCTGGGGCGTTTCGATCATCGGCGATTCGGCACAGTTTTCTGCGGCGGTGACCGAACTTGGCGATCGGCGCTTTGTCGGCACGGCGCTGTCGATCCAGCTTGGCCTCGGCTTTGCGCTGACCGTGCTGGTGATCTGGCTGGTCCCGCAAGTCGCAGCCTGGCTTGGCGGCTGGCGCTGGGCGTTCCTGCTGCTGGTGCCCGGACCCTTCATCGGTGCTGCGGCGATGCTCGCCTTACGGCGTCTGCCCGCCGCCGCAAAAATGGCCGGGGGCAGACGCTAGGTTAAATCGGCCCTACAGCGAGAGGATGACGGTCGGACTTGATTTCCCGCACAAAGATGGAGTGTATCAGCCGCAGCGATCATGCTGGTGCCCGGTTTGACAACCGAGCCGAGAATTCAGGATGGGTGAATGCTGAAGACCCGGGGAAGACCGCGCTACGACCAGGAAGACGCCGAGGCCGCGGAAACATTTCGCGGCATTGGCGAGAAGATCCAGCTGAACCGCGACAACGCTGCCCCGCTCTGGGTGCAATTGCGCAACCAGATCGAGGAAGCGATCAATACCGGCGTGCTGGCCGCCAACTCCCGCATTCCGTCCGAACAGGCACTGTGCGACTTCTTCGGCGTGTCCCGTCCGGTGGTGAGGGCCGCGATCGGCTCGCTCTCCAATGGCGGCCGCGTCATCAAGATGCCGCGCAAGGGCATGTTCGTCGCAGCACCGCGCGAGCATGTCGACTTCATGACTTCGAACCTCTCCGTGTTCGGGGATTTGACCGCCAAGGGTCATGTCGTTTCGACCCGTACTTTCGAATTCTACCGCTGCCCGCCCAGCGAAAAGGAAAGCAGCGTCTTCGGCATACCGGAAACCGGCAGTGTCGTGCGCATCGGCCGCGTCTACATGACCGATGGCGCGCCGATCACGCTGACCCATATCAGCCTGCCGGGACACAAAGTGCCGGGGCTGGAGACCGTCAATATCGAGAACCAGTCGGTCTTCCAGACGATCAGGGAGCGCTACGGCCTGACCGTGCTGCGTGCGGAGCGCTGGTTTACGGCCGCAATGCCGACCCTGGAGGAGGCGGAGCGGATGGGCGTGGCGCCGACCACGCCGCTGATCTCGATCGAATCGATCGCCTACGATGCCGATGGCGCTGCCCTCGAATACTACCAGGCGCTCTACAATTCGTCGGTGGCGCGCATCCACATGTCGATCGAGCAGAGCAGCGGCACGAACGGGTGAGGGATCCGGCGCGCAAGGCAAGATATTGCCGGCCGGGAATCTAGGCAGAAAAATTATTTCTGGTAATAACCAGATTGACACGAGCGGGGAAGGACCTTAGGGTTCTGCTCATGCCGCCATCCCCAGGGTGACGAACTCGTCATCCCAGGCTGACGGAGCGCGTCATCCCCAGGGGTGACGGAGACCGCCATCCCAAGAGGGTGGCGGGAGGAGATTTCGGAATATCGGACCTGAGGGCGTCACCACGACGGTTGGCGACGAGCGGAAAGCGTTGCTTTGCGCCAAGCGGATCCTTGTTCCAGTGTGGAGGAAGTGCATGGATTACAGGCGTCAACTGGATTTCGATGGCGAGGTTGCTGTGGTCACCGGGGGCGCCCGTGGCATCGGCTTCGAGGCGGCCAAGGCGCTTGGTTCCTGCGGCGCACATCTCGTGCTGATCGATCTCGACCAAAGCGCGCTCGACGCTGCGGTTGCCGCACTCGCGGATGCCGGCATCACCAGCGTCTCGACGAGGCAGCTCGACGTGACCGACCCGACTGCCATGGAAGCCGCCGCCACCGATCTGGCGGCCTCGCTCGGCAGGATCGACATTCTCGTCAACAGCGCCGGCATCGCTCGCCTCAACTCGGCGCTCGACACGCCGGACGAGGAATGGCGGCTGGTCATGGATGTCAACGTCAACGGCGTCTACTGGGCATCGCGCGCCTTCGGTCGCCACATGGTGGCGAAGGGAAAGGGCAGCATCGTCAATCTTGGTTCGATGTCGGGCCTGATCGTCAACCGTCCGCAAAGCGCTGCGTCCTACATGGTCAGCAAGGGTGCGGTCCACATGCTGACCAAGGCGCTCGCCGTCGAATGGGCGCCGATGGGGGTGCGCGTCAATGCGCTGGCGCCGGGCTATGTCGCGACCGACATGACGCTGAAAATGCGCGACCGCCCCGAACTGTTCAAGGTGTGGATGGACATGACGCCGATGGCACGCTGCGGCGAGCCGCAGGAGATCGCTTCGGCAATCCTGTTCCTGGCTTCGCCCGCTTCGAGCTACGTCACCGGCGCGATCCTGTCGATCGACGGCGGCTACACCGCCTGGTGAGATCAAGGACCAAGGAAATAGCATGCCAATGACAGACACCGCCAAGCGCCAATCCATCATCGATGCCTGCATCCGGATGAACGCGATGGGCATCAACCAGGGAACGTCGGGCAATATCAGCATGCGCCACGGCGACGGCATGCTGATCACGCCGACAAGCGTTGCCTATGATCGGATGCGGCCTGAGGACATAGTGTTCATGCGCGCCGACGGTTCGGTCGATGGCGCGCTGACGCCGTCCAGCGAATGGCGTTTCCATCTCGACATCTTGCGGGCGCGGCCGGAAGTGCAGGCAATCGTCCATGCTCACCCGCCGTATTGCACGACGATCGCCATCATGGGCCGCGACATTCCGCCGATCCACTACATGGTCGCCGTCGCCGGCGGCAGCAGCATCCGCTGCGCGCCCTATGCGACCTTCGGCACCGCGGAACTGTCGGCCTGCGCGGTCAAGGCGCTGGAAGGCCGCAAGGCCTGCCTTCTCGCGCATCACGGCATGATTGCGGTCGGCACCTCGCTCGACAAGGCGATGTGGCTGGCGGTGGAGGTCGAGACGCTGGCCCGCCAATATCATGGCTGCCTGCAGATCGGCACGCCGCCGCTTCTGTCGGAGGTGGAAATCCAGAATGTTCTCGGCAGGATGGCAAGCTATGGCCATCGCGACGATGTCGACGCGGCCTAGGCCATTATCGCGAAAAGTGGAAACCGGTTTTCGGAAAAGATCATGGTCAACAAAGCTGTATCGAACGAATTGCCGGATCGAACCGGTGAGGTCCTTCAGAGCGGGTTCTGAGGGTTATTGAAGGCAAAGTGGAGGAAATCAATGTCCAAAAAACAGAGTAGATCACACAGCATTCTCAAGGCGGCGGCCATCGCGCTGACGGCTGCCTGCAGTTTCCAGTTCGCCATCTCGGCCGCACAAGCCGAAGAGCTTTCCCTCAAGGGCAAGCGCATTGGCGTTTCCATCGTCGGCACCGACCACTACTGGGACCTGATGGCTTTCCGCGGCATCCAGGACGAGATCAAGGCGCTTGGCGGCGAGGCGATCGCGCTCGACGCCGGCCGCAAGGACCAGCAGCAGATCGCGCAATTGCAGACGCTGATTGCCCAGAAACCCGACGCCATCGTCGAGGTGCTTGGCAATCTCGAAGTCCTGAACCCCTGGCTGGCCAAGATCCGCCAAGCTGACATTCCGCTGTTCACCGTCGATACGGCAACGCCCCATGCGATCAACAACACCACCTCGAACAACTACAATATCGGCGCCGAGATCGCGCTGCAGATGGTCGCCGACATGGGCGGCAAGGGCAACGTACTGGTCTTCAACGGCTTCTACAGCGTGCCGGTCTGCAAGGTCCGCTACGATCAGATGAAATATGTGCTGTCCTCGTTCCCTGATGTGAAGATCGTTGAGCCGGAGCTGCGCGACGTCATCCCCAACACCGTTCAGGCCGCCTACTCCAATATCACCGACATGCTGACCAAGTCGCCGGAAAAGGGCTCGCTCAACGCGGTCTGGGCGTGCTGGGACGTGCCGCAGATCGGCGCCACCCAAGCTGCAGAAGCCGCCGGCCGGCCGGAGCTGAAGACCTATGGCATCGACGGCAGCCCGGAAGTCATCAAGATGGTGATGGACGAGAAGTCGCCGGCCGCCGCCGTCGCCGCCCAGCAGCCATATGAGATCGGCAAGACCTCGGTGCAGAACGTCGCCAAGTTCCTGGCCGGCCAGAAGGTGCCGCCGTTCACCTTCGTGCCTGCCGTGCTGATCAACAAGGAGAACGCCGCCGTCACCGGCAAGCCGTTCCTCGAGGCGGCCGAGAAGGCCGGCGTGAAATAAGGCCTCCCAAGCCTCATACCCCAGGGCCGCGCCGCTTCGGCGGCGCGGCCTCCAGAGAGCGCCGCGCCGGATTCGACGCGCACGACGCGCTCCCTTAATTTCAAACCTGCGCATGCAACCGATCCCGGTTTCAGGCGTCATGCGCAAGAATACCGCGCAAGGAGCAGGGCATGACCGTGCAACCCTCAGCAGACCAAATAGCCATCTCGATGACCGGCATCTCCAAGCGGTTTGGCCCGGTCCAGGCGCTTCACGATGCCGATCTCGAAGTGGCACGCGGCACGATCCATGGCCTCGTCGGCCAGAATGGCGCCGGCAAGTCGACGATCATCAAGGTGTTGGCCGGCATCCTGAAACCGGACAGCGGCACGATATCAGTCAATGGCGAGGCCGTTGGCAATCTGACCCCATCATCAGTCGAACGGCTCGGCGTTCACTTCATCCATCAGGACCGCCTGCTGGTGCCGACCGCCACGGTCGGCGAGGCGGTGTTCCTGCGTCACGAACTCGGTTTCGGGCCCTTCGTCAGCCGCCGCTCGATGAGCCGGCGCGCCGCCGAACTCTTGAAACGCTATTTCGACCTCGAACTCCCGGCCGGCATCCTGGTGCAGGATCTGACCACGGCGCAGCAGAAGATCGTCCAGATCACCCGTGCGCTGGCGCAGAAGGCCTCGGTTCTGGTGCTCGACGAACCGACGGCCGCCCTTGTCAAACGCGAGGTCGACAGCCTGTTTGCCGTGCTGCGTCGGCTGCGCGATGACGGCATCGCCGTGATCTTCATTTCGCACTACATGCAGGAGATCGAACAGCTCTGCGACCGCGTCACCGTGATGCGCAATGGCACCGACGTCGGCACCGTCGATCCGGCTCAGACGCCGATCGACGAGATCATCGCCATGATGATCGCGCGCGATGTCGGCGAGATGTTTCCGAAGCGCTCGGTCGAGATCGGCGCGCCGATGCTCGAAGTCTCGCATCTCGGCATGGCCGGCAGTTTCGAGGACATCTCGTTCTCGGTGCGCCGCGGCGAGATCGTCGGGCTGACCGGCCTGCTGGGCTCCGGCGCCAAGGAGATCGTGCAGTGCCTGTTCGGGCTGGACCGCGCCGAGCGCGGCTCGGTCAAGGTCGAGGGCAGGAAACTGTCGCTGTCCACCCCCGTGCACGCCGTCCAGGGCGGTATCGCCATGCTGCCGGAGGATCGCCGCGCTCACGGCGTGGCCATTGATCTCTCGGTGCGCGAGAACATCAGCCTCGCCAGTCTCGGCCGCTACAGCGGCAGCGGCTTCGTCAAACGAAGGCAGGAGAATCAGGCGATCGACGGGCTGATTCGCGAATTGTCGATCAAGACGCCCGGCCGCGACACGCTGGTGCGCCAGCTCTCCGGCGGCAACCAGCAGAAGGTGGCGATCGCCAAATGGCTGAGCTGCCAGTCGCGCGTCTACATCCTCGACGAGCCGACCGTCGCCGTCGATGTCGGCGCCAAGGTCGAGATCTACAATCTGCTGAACCGGCTGGCCGGCGAGGGCGCCGCCATCCTGATGCTGTCGTCCGACCTGCTCGAACTGGTCGGCGTCTGCGACCGCGTGCTCGTCGTCTATCGCGGCAGGCTCGCCGGCGAATTCTCCGGTGCCGAGCTCGACGGCGACAGGCTGCTTGCCGCCTCTTCCGGTGCCCGCGGGCCGAAAGCGGAGGTTTCCTCATGACCGCAACCACGATGAACACCACAGGCAATGCCGCCGGGCAGTCCGTCGCCGCGCAGAGCGACGCGCGGCGTGTGCAAAACACCGGCAAGCGCATCGGCGCGGTCGCCGTGCGGCTCGGCGCCATCGCTACCTTTGCCTTGATCCTGCTCTATTTCGCGCTTTTTGCGCCGGGCTTCCTCTCCAGCTTCAACTTCATCAACGTCGTCGAGCAGTCGGCGATCCTCGGCGTGTTGGCCTTCGGCATGGCGGCCGTCATCATCGGCGGCGGCTCGAACGTCACCGAAGGCGGCATCGATCTGTCGATCGCCGCCAATATGGGCCTGTGCGCCGCGGTCTTCGCGACGATGCTGCAGGCCGGTTATCCCGATGCCGTCGCCATCCTCGCGGCGATCGGCTGCGGCGTTGCGATCGGAGTTTTGAATGCCGTCGCCGTCGTCGGCCTCGGCATCCTGCCGCTGTTGGCGACGCTGGCCGTGATGAACATCGCCGCCGGCGCCGAGCTGACGCTGACGCAGAACACCGTGGTCGGCGCCACGTCACCCCTACTGGGCTTCCTGGTGTCGGGCAGTTTCCTCGGCATCTCGACGCTTGCCTGGTGTCTGATTCTGTTTTCCGCCATCATGCTCGTCTTCATCCACAAGACGGCCTTCGGCCTAAGGCTCTACGCCGTCGGCGGCCACCCGGAAGCGGCACGCGCCGCCGGCATCAGCGTGCCGCTGCACGTCTCCTTCACTTACCTGTTCTCAGGCTTTTGCGCGGCCATCGCCAGTGTGCTGGCGGTGTCGCGGCTCAGCGCCAGCACCCCCGGCTCGGGCGAGATGCTCTTGTCGGTGCTGGCCGCCGCTCTGCTCGGCACGGTTTTTTCCCGGCGCCTGGTTCCGACCATCGGCGGCACGCTGCTCAGCGTATTGTTCATCGGCTTCCTCGCCAACGGCTTTCAGCTCCTCAACGTGTCGAGCTACTGGGTCAACGGCGTGCAGGGCGCGCTGATCCTGCTGGTCGTCGCCGTCACCTCATTCGCCCGCGGACCGGAGGCATCTCGATGAGCGTCTCGCAAGACACGAGCGCCTCTGGCGCACAACGGCTCGGCAGCTTCATCGCCAGCTACAGCGTGGTCATCACCTTCCTGGCGATCTGCCTGTTCTTCGCTGTCGCCAGCCCGACCTTCCTGACCGGCGCCAACCTCTACAACGTGCTGGTCAACAATGTGGTGATGCTGGCCATCGTCGCGCTCGGGCTCACCATCGTCATCTCGTCGGGCGGCATCGACCTGTCGGTGGGCGTCTCGGTCGACATGGCGAGCATGGTGTTCGTCATGCTGCTCGCTGCCGGCTATGGCGGCGTGTTCGGCGTCACCGTAGGGCTGCTGGCGGCGGTCGCCGTCGGCGTGCTCAACGCCGTCCTGATCACCCGACTGAAGATCAGTCCGTTCCTGGCGACGCTCGGCGTGCTGTTCATCGGCCAGAGCACGCAGCAACTGGCGACCAGCGGCGGCCAGCCGATCTACCTGATCACGGGCTACGCCGGCGACCAGTTCAACGCCATCGCCAGGACCTCGGCTCTGGGCGTGCCGGCGCCGGTGCTGGTGCTGATCGCCTGCATCGTCGTCGTCTATCTCCTGCTGCATCGCTCGGTCTTCGGCCGCGCCGTCCAGGCCATGGGCGCGCAGCCTGGTGTCGCCTGGTATTCGGGCCTGCGTGTGCCGCGCCAGCAGTCGCTGGTCTATATCGGCTGCGCGCTGCTCTGCGGCATCACCGGCATCCTGTTGTCGGCGACGGTGAAGTCCTACGTGCCGCTTTCGGGCAACGCCTTCCTGCTCGATGCCATCGGCGCCACCTTTATCGGCACCACGCTCAGCGCCGAACGCCGGCCGACGGTCATCGGCACGCTGCTTGGCGTGTTGCTGCTTGCGGTGGTCAAGAACGGGCTGCTGCTCATCGGCTGGAATTTTTACTGGCAGCAGGTCGGCATCGGCGTTCTCGTCTTTCTCGTGCTCGCGGTGAGCTTCGGCTTGCGCCGCGCCCGCCAGTAATTTTTCGCCTCTTCGTCAAAGGATTTCTCTCCATGCCCAAATTCGATGTCAGTTCGATCGGCTTCTACGTGCTCGACATTCTCGGCCGCCCGGTCTCGCGCATCCCGGAAGGCGGCAGGGCCGACTATATCGAGGAGATCCGCATGACCGTCGCCGGCACCGCCGGCGCAACGGGAATGGACTGCGCCATCCTCGGCCTGAAGACGCAGGCCGTGACCACGCTCGGCACCGACGACATGGGCGACTGGTTCGTCGCCAAATTGCAGAAATACGGTCTCGACTGCGGTCTGGTCCACCGCGACGGCAGCGTGCAGACCTCGTCCACCATCCTGCCGGTTCGACCCAATGGCGAGCGGCCGGCGCTGCATGTGCCGGGCACCGCAACCGTCTTCCGTGTTGCCGACGAGGATCTCGACGCCGCGCTCGATGCGAGCGTCGTCCATGTCGGCGGCACCGGCTTGCTCAAAAGCTTCGACGGCGAGCCGACTGTGCAACTGCTGAAGCGCGCCAAGGAACTCGGCCGCACTACAACCTTCGATCTCATCCAGGCGACGCCGGAAACGATCGCCTTCGTCGAGCCGTGCCTGCCCTATATCGACTATTTCGTGCCGAGCATCGATGAAGCCAGCGAGATGGCGCATGAGCGCGATCCCGCAAAGGTTGCCGCCTACTTCAAGTCGAAGGGCGTCAAGAACTGTCTGCTCACGCTTGGCGGCGAAGGCGTCTATGTCGCGCCGGAGAGCGGCAAGCCGTTCCACCTGCCGGCCTTCGACATCGAGGTCGTCGACACCACCGGCTGTGGCGACAGTTTCACCGCCGGCATCATCGTCGGCATTGTCAGAGGTTGGGATCTAGAACGCTCGGCGCGCTTTGCCTCGGCGGTTGCCGCCAAGGTGGCAATGGGCCTCGGCTCGGACGGCAAGCTGGTCTCCTTCGACGACACTATCGCCGCGATGAATTCCCTTCCGGTCAAGGCGCCTGCGCGCTCCTACGCCCACGCCTGAAGCCAGCAATCCTAAAGGAACATTCCCATGAGCAATTCAAGAATCGGCACGGTCGCGCTGGTCACCGGCGCCAGCCGCGGCATCGGCCGGGCGCTTGCCGTCGGGCTGGCGAAGTTCGGCTACGACGTCGCCGTCACCGACCTGCCTGGGCAGGCCAAGGAACTCGAGATAACGCGCGCCGAGATCGAGGCTACCGGCCGCAAAGCCTATATCTACACGATGGATGTCAGCAGCAAGCATGAGGTCGAGGCGACCACTGCGGCGCTGCTCAGGGATGCCGGCCGCATCGACGTGCTGGTCAACAATGCCGGCATCCTCAAGCCGAGCCTGCTGCAGGATCTCGATGAAGGCTCGTGGGACGCGCATTTCGACGTCAACGCCAAAGGCGTTCTGTTGATGTGCCAGGCGGTGCTGCCGCATATGCGGGCGCGCAAATCCGGCCGTGTCGTCAACATCGCCTCGATCGCCGGGCGTCAGGGCGTGCCGACGCAGGGCCATTATGCCGCGACCAAGGCGACCGTCATCACGCTGACCCGCGTGCTGGCGCAGGAAGTCGGCATGGACGGCGTCACCGTCAACGCAATCTGCCCCGGCATCATCCTGACCGAGATGGGCAAGAACAATCTCGGCAGCGATGAGGCCATCCGGCACTGGGAAGAGGTCGCAGCGCTGAAGCGCCTCGGCTATCCCGAGGACATCATCGGGCCGGTGTGCTTCTTCGCTTCGGAGCAGTCAGCCTTCGTTACCGGCCAGGCGCTCAACGTCTGCGGCGGTATTTATTTCCACTAAGGCGCACTCCGAGCATCGGATCCAAGGGGTTCAGTCGAGCAGGCCTGGCACCCGCCGCCGCGCAAGCTCAGGGCGTGGGGTGAGCAAGGCTTACGATGTCTTCAACGTCGATGCGGGTGCGCGCGAAGCGCTTGAGCACCAGCGGGTCATGCCCTGGGACGATGTGAGCTGGGGAACTGGCAAGTTGTTTCATACGCTCGACCCCAAAGATCACGTCGCTCAGTCGATCAAAGACCGGGAAAGGCTTTTCGCGCTCCATATTGGCGTAGAAATGGGCGGCATCGGAAGCGACCACCACGGCGCCATTGTCGGTCTCCACGCGCACCACTTGAAGCCCGCGTGAGTGGCCTCCGATCTTGTGAAGCGTGATGCCAGGTGCGATCCGCGACTCCGGATCGTGAAAGCAGACCTTGCCGTTGTAGACGCGCCGCACCATGACGGTGACATCTTCAGCCTCGAATGGATGGCGCATCGCATGGTGGCACATGCAGCGGCCGGTCGCGAATTCCATTTCGGCATCCTGCAAGTGGAACGTCGCGTTGGGGAACAGATGATGGTTCCCGCAATGATCATAATGCATGTGTGAGATGATGACGTCGGTCACATCCGCATGGTTGATACCGATGACCGCCAGGCCCTCCCCGACAGGCCTGACGATACTGCGGCCGCGTCTGTCGCCAGTCGGCTTGTCGAAGCCTGTGTCGACGATGAAGGTGCGCTCTTCGCCGACGATCGCCCAGACGAAATAATCGAGCGGCATGGGAACGTCATGCGTGTCGCCGCCAAGGAAATTCTCGCCTGAGCGGCGCTCGAAATGGCCATAGCGCACGGCATGGATTTCATAACGTCCGGCACTCATCGTTCAGCTCGCTTCGGCAATATTCGGCTTCTCGGCCGAGCCAACCTCCACATGGGCCCATGTTTCGACGGTCTTCACCATGCAGGTGAAATCCGAGTCGGGTCCGTAGAGCTGGTTCGTTACGCTCAGCAACTGACGAACGGCACTGCCCACCACCATCGGCACGCCGATCGCCTCGGCCTCATCGACGCAAAGCCGCACGTCCTTGAAGGACAGGCCGGTCGCGAAGCCGAAATCGAAGGTGCGAGGCAGCACCGATTTCGGGAACTTGTCTTCGGTCGCGCTGTTACGGCCGCTGGAGGCGTTGATAACGTCGATCATGATTTTGGGATCGAGGCCTGCCTTGACACCCATGACGATCGCTTCGGAAGAGACGGCGAGCGCTGCCGCCGCAAGCAGGTTGTTGGCAAGTTTCATGGTCTGGGCGGCACCTTGAACCTCACCCATGTAAAAGATCTTTCCGAAATTCTCGATCACGGGCTTTGCGATTTCAAAAGCCGGCTTCGGTCCTGATACCATCACGGCAAGCGTGCCGTTGCGGGCACCCTTCAAACCACCGCTGACCGGCGCATCGATCATGGCTATCTTCTTCTCGGCAAGGCTCGTGGCAACTCTAGCTGCCGTGCGCGGGCCGGTCGTTGATATGTCGATGAAAATCCGAACCGACTTACCCTCGGCGATGCCAGCCTCGCCGAGTGCGACCTTTTCAAGAATCTGCGGGCTCGGCAGGCTGGCAAAGACTATCTCGGCAATATCGGCGACCCCGCTGGCGCTGGTGGCGACCTTCGCCCCCGCGGCTGCAAGGTCCTGCACCGCCTTGCGGTCGACGTCATAGACCGTCACATCACAGCCGGCATTGATGAGGCGAGTCGCCATCGGCGTGCCCATTTTTCCGACGCCAACAAAGCCGATTTTCATCGTCGACATGATCGCTCACTCCTCGTTCGGGGCATATTGCCCATGATACTTGCCTCGATCTCCAGGGATCGCATTTGGTCAGGTCGTTTCCACCGCTGACTCTTCGAGCGCCGCGCCTGTGCGCAGCACTAGAAGTTCCGCTATGTCCACGACCTTCAATTTGTCGGCCACGCCGAGGGCATCGACCGCCGCGGTGTACATCACCTTGTCCTTCGGGCAGGCGACGGCGAAATATGCGACGTCACCCAGGCTCAGCGCTTCGCGTATTCGGTTCTCGCTTGGCCGCTCGGTCACCCCGTCGTCGTTCTGCCAGATGCGGCCGCCGCCGGCGCCGCAGCAAAAGGAATTCTCGCGGCAGCGCGGCATGTCGTGAAGCTGATAACCGGCGGCGCGGATCAGTTCGCGTGGTGCGTCGAAACCGCCATTGTAGCGCCCGAGATAACAGGGATCGTGATAGGTAACTCTGGCGCCGTCGGCCACGACAAGGTCGAGCTTTCCTGCCGCGATCAGTTCCGCGAGTAGCGCCGTATAATGCAGAACCTCGAAGGCCGCGCCGAAGTGCCGGTAGTCGTTCTTCAGCGCGTTCAAACTGTGCGGATCCGTAGTCATGATCCTGTTGAAGCTGCACGCTTTGATCTCATCGATATTGGACTGAGCCAGCGTCTCGAACAGGCCTTCTTCTCCGGCGCGCCGCACATCGTTGCCGCTGTTGCGCTCGGCGTCGAAGAGAATGCCGAAATCAACATTGGCGGCAGTCAGCAGCTCGGCAACCTTGCGGGTGATCTCCTGAACGCGCGGATCGTAGGACGCGTAATCGCCGACGAACCACAAGACGTCGACAGGTTCGCTGCGCGCGTCCTTGACCGGAAAGCCGAGCTCCCTGGTCCAGCGCGCCCGCATCTTCGACGGTTTGCCCATAGAGTTGCCGAGACGGGTCAGGTTCGACAACGCGTCCTGAAGCCCAGGGCTGACATGGCCCTCGTCAATCAGATGGCGGCGCATGTCGATGATCTTCGGCAGGTGCTCGATCTCTACCGGGCACGCCTCCATGCAAGCGCGACAGGTGGTGCACGCCCACAGCGTGGCCTCTGAAATCACGCCGCCGACCAGCGGGGCCGCCGCCGGCCCGCCGCCAAGGGCGTCGCGCATGTCGGTGATCAGCATCTTGGGACTGAGCGGCAGGCCCGCCGAATAGGCGGGACAGACTGCCTGGCAGCGTCCGCATTCGGTGCAGGACAGAAGGTCGAGCTGCTGTTTCCAGTCGAACTGGGAGAGCTTGTCGACGCCGGGGCTTTCACGCTCGCGCGGCACGGCCGGCGCGGTGCCGCGCGGTTCAAGATTGCGGAAATAGATGTTCGGCGCGGCCAGGAACATATGCCGATGCTTGGAGCCGGGAATATAGACGAGAAAGGCGAGGATGGCGCCGACATGCAGCCAGTAGCATATCTCCTCCATCACATGTGCCGGCACACCGGCGCGGCCGAGCAGGCTGGCAAGCCAGGAGGCGACCGGCCGCCACGACCCGTCCGCGCCGCCCAGAATGCGCGCCGCCGCTTCAAACAGCAGCGAGCCCACGATCAGCACGATCAGCACGTAGATGACCGCAGCGTCGCTGCCGCTCGATCCCTTGAACCGTGCTGGTCTCAGGACATAACGCTGGTAGAGCGCAAGCCCGACGCCGATCAGCATCAGTATTGCAAACAAGTCCTGCAGGGTGGCGATCCAGGTTTCACCACCGATGGGCGCCAGCGAAAACCCTGGAAACAGACGCGAGCCGAAGGCCTCGATCGTCGCGGTGAACAGAACGAAGAAGGAAATGAAGATGATCGCGTGCAGCACGCCGGCGAGCGGCTTGCGCAACATCTTCCGGTGCAGGCCGATGGCGGTTGCCACGCCCTCCAGGCGTCGCATCGGCTGGTCGAAACGTGCGGCCTTCGGCGCGTTGGCAAGCGCGAACACGTAGCGGCGTGCGCGCCAGCCTGTCATTGCGATTGCCGAAGCCAGTATTACCCAGAGCACCAAGGTCGATGCCATCTCAACGGCTCGGCGGCGCCTGCAGCCTGTCGCTCAGGCTCGCAACGAGATCGAACAGGTCACAGGTTGCGCCATAGTGAGCGACGTTGAAGATGGGAGCCTTCGGATCGGTGTTGACCGCGATGATCAGATCGGCGTGCGACATGCCCTCGAGATGCTCGGGCGCGCCGGAGACACCTAGCGCCAGATAAAGCTTGGGCTTGACCTTCTGGCCTGATTTGCCGACCTGGCGCAGCTTCGGCAGCCAGCCATTGTCGACCACGGGCCGGCTGCCGGCGATCTCGGCGCCGAGGATCGTCGCCAGATCGCGGGCAATGTCGATGCTTGCCTCGTCGCCAATGCCGCGACCCACGCAGACGATCCTTTCGGCGGTCGTGAGGTCGACATCGGCATAGTCAGGCACATTGATGGCCACCATCTTGACCTTGGCGCTTTCGACGGCAGGCGTGGCATCGAATTGCTGCACCCTGGCGGCATTGACAGGGCTCGGCACGGCCTCCTCGAAGACGCCCGGATTGACCATCAGGACCGCAGGGAGCTTGACCACGCATTCGGCACGGACCTTGCCGCCATACATCTGAGCGACAACATTGAGATTTTCACCGTTCCGCTTGATTTCATTGACATAAGACAGGAGCGGCCAGCCGGTTCGCGCGGCGATGTCGGCAGCGACATCCAGCCCGTTCGCCGAGTAGGGCACCAGCACCAGATCAGGCTGTTCGGCCGCGACGGCATCGCGCAACAGGCGCGCATAGGCTTCGGCAGGGACGAGGTCCGATCCGGCGGCTTCGGCGGCGATCAGCCGATCGGCTGCCCCGAAGGAAGCAGCTGCCGCCTTGGCGGCCTGGCCGGCGAAGAAGGCAACCACTTCGTCGCCAGCCGCTGCGATGGAACGCGCGGCGGCGATCATCTCGAAAGAGAAGGCTTCGATCCTGTCGGAACGGCCTTCCGTGCAAGCTATCATCTTCATGGCTTACTTCCTTGCCAGACCGTTGGCGGTCAGACCGTTGACTGCCAGGATGGTGACCAGACGATCGGCGACATTCTCGGGGTCGTTGCCGAGGTCTTCACCTGAGCCGCCCTGCGCCGGCAGGCGAAGCTCACGAATCTCTGCGGAACGCTCGAAGCCGGACGGCTCGATCGTGGCGCGGCCGATCGGGGTTTTCGACGCTTCGCGAAGCTTGCTGCCGGAGACGTAGCGCGGTGCCTTGGACGCCGTTTGGACGCCCAGAACCGCCGGTATGGCCAGATCGTAAGTCACGGCGACACCGGCGCCGCGCTCCTGCGTGACCCGCAGTGCAGCGCCCGTTGCTGCGATACGGTTGGTGCCTGAAACATGCGGCCAGTCGAGCAAGGCTCCGACATAGGGCGCGAGTTGGCCGAAAAGGTCCTCCGTCGATTGAACGCCGCACAAGACAAGGTCGGCGGATCTTGCCTGCGCCATCGAGGCAATAGATGCAGCGATGTCGCGCGAGGAGATCATGGTATCCTCTTCGAATTGAAGTGCGACGACCTCGTCGGCGCCGCGCGCCGCAGCCATTTGCAGCACCCGGTTGGCGCCTTCGCCGACAGCGACCGCAGTCACCTTCGCGCCGACGGCCTCCTTGATCAGGATTGCTTCCTCGAGAGCGTGATCGTCGAAATCGTTGAGTTGGAAATCCAGCCATTCCCGATCGATGCTGCGCCCGTCTTCGCCGAGCTGAAGCTCGCCCGCGGAATCCGGGATCATGCGCAAGACAACAAGAATATTCACGGCCTCTCCTCCGACGGAACGCACCTCAAGCGCCCGACTCCGGCGGCTACATAAGTCGTATTCTCCGCTGCTCCCAATGGGCAAAAAGGTAATAGCAGATATTACAAGACGGCAGATTGACGATCATGGGTAATCGACTGCTAATTTGCGGCAAATCGGTTTCAATCGAGTTTCCTGAATTGGAGGATTTCAGGATGATAGTCATGCGCTTTAACGAGATATAGACATTTATTCTGCGCCTATACTTTCTCGTTGGTGTTTATTTCTGAGGAGAGTTTTATGCGCTCTGTTGAGCGTTCAGGAGGAGGAACCAATGTCAATAAAGAGCATCCTAGATCACAAGATATCCCGCAAAAGCTTCATCAGGGGCATGCCCGCCGCCGCCGCGGCGATCGCTGCCGTGCCAGGCCTCCAGCTTGCGCAGGCTACCTCCGCCGCAGCCACTGAAACGGAAACCAGGCCCGGATACTATGGTGCGCCGCGCACCTGGATGTGGAATCCCAACGCCAACACCATGGTCGACACATCGAAGTGGAAGAAGGACGGTCCCTATACGATCGGTTTCTCCAACGCCTCGATCTCGAATGCCTGGCGCGTCGCCTTCCAGCATGGTGTTCTCTGGTCCGCCGGCCAGCATCGCGATGAGATCGCCCATCTGCTGGTGACCGACGCCAATGACGATCCCTCCAAGCAGATCGCCGACATCCAGGATCTGATCAGCCAGGGCGTCGACATCCTGCTTATCGCGGCCTCGACCGAGGACGCGCTCGATTCCGTCGTCGGTCGCGCCATGGAGCAGGACATTCCCGTCGTCATGGTCGACCGCAAGGTGAAGACGGCGTCGAATTACATCACCTACGTCACCGCGTCCGACTGGGCGCTCGGCCGCCTCGAGGCTCAGTGGCTGTGCGAGACGCTCGGCGGCAAGGGCAATATCGTGATGCTGCCCGGCATTGCCGGTTCCAGCGTGGCGGAAATCCGCATCAAGGCGAACGAGGAAGTGTTCTCGAAATTCCCTGACATCAAGGTGCTCGAGAAGCAGTATTGCGACTGGAATCCGGCCACAGGCAAGTCGGTCATGGCGGCGCTGATTCAGAAGCACGGCAAGAACATCAATGGCGTCTTGGCCGACAGTGCGCTCCAGGGTTATGGCGCGATCGAAGCGTTCCTCGACGCCGGCTACAAGGACGGCGAATTCCCACCGATGACCGGTGGTGACGTCGCCCGGATGTATCAGCTGGCCAACAAGCACAACATCAAGATGGTCGGCATCGACTATCCAACGTCGATGGGCATCACCGGCATCGAGACGGCGCTCGACGTGATGAAGGGCATTTCTGTCCCGGACAAGGTCGAGGTGAGCTTCCAGGTCGTCACGTCGCCGGGTGCCGATACTGTGTCGGTCAAGGGCGACCGGCATCTGCTCGACCATGTTAGCATGGACGATCCGGGCGATCTGTCGCCCAGCAACGGGCTGCCCGCCGGCTACAATCCAAGCACATTCAATCCCGACTATCCGAAGTAAGCCTCCCAAGCGACCCGGTGCGCGCCAGGCTTGGCGCGCACCGGACGTTAATTGAACAGTTTCGAGCGCCGGATATGTCAGCGTCTGTTATTGAGCTCAGCCAGATCGAAAAGGACTATCCTGGAGTCAAACCCCTGGACAAGGTCGATTTTGCTGTGCAACCAGGCGAGATCCACGCCCTTCTGGGCGAAAACGGCGCGGGCAAATCAACGCTGATCCGCGTGATGGGCGGCGTGACCAAACCCAATTCCGGCACCATCACCTATCTCGGCAAGCCGGTTTCCTGGCAGTCGCCGAAGGCAGCGCGCGCTGCCGGCATCCACGTCATTCACCAGGAGCTGGCGCTTTTTCCCGAGCTTTCGGTTGCCGAGAATATCCTGGTCGACGCCCAGCCCCGCGGCGTGCTGGGGCTCATTTCAAACCGCGCCCGCCACGCCCGCGCGGCTGAAATCCTCGCACAGCTCGGCGTCGATATTCCGACCTACGCCAAGATCGACGAATTGCCGCTTGCCGACCAGCAAATGGTCGAGATCGCGAAAGCCCTGGTCGGCGACGTGCGGCTGCTCATCCTGGACGAGCCGACGGCGGTCATCGCCGGCCGCGAGGTCGATCTTCTGTTCGAGAATATGCGCAGGCTGCGCAATGAAGGCGTCGGCATCGTCTATGTCTCTCATCGGCTCGAGGAAATCTTCGAGATCGCCGACAGGGTGACGATCCTCAAGGACGGCCAGCTCGTCGGCACGAGCCCGGTCAGCGCGCTCACGCGCGAAGAGATGATCACCAAGATGGTCGGCCGCCGGCTCAGCCAGATCTATCCGCCGCGGCGTGCAGCACCTGCGGACGGCCCGGATGTGCTCAGCGTTCGCAATCTCAGGGCCGGCCCGCGCGTCCGCGACGTCAGCCTCAACGTCAGGGTCGGCGAAATCGTCGGCGTGGCCGGTATGGTCGGCTCGGGACGCACCGAGGTCGCCGAGGCCATCTTCGGCACCCGCGCCGTCGACAGCGGCGTGATCGAATTCGACGGCAAGCCATTCGAGAGAAAGCTCCCGAAGGGTTCGATCGGCCATGGGCTCGGTTTTCTGACCGAGAGCCGCAAGGACGACGGCCTGTTCCTCGGCCTGCCGATTTCCGCCAACATCGTGGCGCCCGATCTCGACGCCATCACGAAACGCGGGCTGATCGACCGGACGCAGGAACGTGCGGTGGCGACGCGGCAGATTCAGGATTTTTCGGTGGCGACACCGTCGCCTGACGTGAAGATCGGCAATCTCTCGGGTGGCAACCAGCAGAAGGTGCTGTTCAGCCGCTGGTCGCGGATCGCCAGCAAGCTGCTCATCCTCGACGAACCCACGCGCGGCGTCGATATCGGGGCCAAGGTGGAGATTTACCGTATCGTGCGTCGGCTGGCGGATTCGGGCGTTGGCGTGCTGATGATCAGTTCGGAACTGCCGGAGATCGTCGGTCTCTCCGACAGGGTCTTCGTGATGGCCCAAGGCCACGTCGTCGGCGAAATCAAAGGCGATGCCCTCGGCGAGGAGGCGATCATGGATCTCGCGGTGCGCTCGATCGGGGACCGCAAGGCGAACGTCGATCAGCATGCGGAGCCGGTCGGATGAGCGCGATCGCCATGGATATTCGCCGCAACCGGCTGATGCTTTCCTATCTGATCGTGGCAGTGCTGCTGGTGCTGCTCGCCGTCGCTGGCGGCTTCTTGTCCGATCGGTTCCTGACCTGGCGAAACATCGGCAATCTGCTCCAGCAGCTCATCGTGCTCGGCATGGTCAGCCTTGGCCAGACTTTCGTCGTGCTGATGGGGGGCATCGATCTGGCTGTTGGTTCGCTGGTCGGGGCGCTCACCGTCTTCCTGGCGAATTTCCTCGAATGGCGCCCGGATCTGGTCTGGCTTGCCTTGCCGCTGGCGTTGATCGCCGCAACCGGGGTCGGCGCGATCAACGGCCTGCTGACCGTGGTGCTGCGCGTCCATCCCTTGATCGTCACGCTCGGCATGTCCTCGATCATCTTCGGCGGCACGCTGATGTATCGCAAGGAACCAGGCGGCTCGGTACCGCGCGCCTTCGCGGACATCGCCTATACAAAGGTCGGCGGCATTCCGATCAGCGCCATCGTGCTGGTGGTGATTTTCGCGCTTGCCGGGCTTTGGCTGCAGCGGACGCGCACCGGCCGCAGCATCTACTTCGCCGGCGGCGACCGGGAAGCGGCGCGGCTGAACGGCTTGCCTGTCGACCGCATCGTGGTGCTCGCCTATGCGCTGTCGGGCCTGTGCGCCGGGATAGCGGCGATTTTCCTGACCGCTCGAACCGGCGTCGGCGATCCGCGCATCGGCGCCGCGCTGACGCTGCAGTCGGTGACGCCGGTGGTGGTCGGGGGCACTATTCTGGCCGGGGGCAGGGGCGGCGTGCTTGGCACGTTCCTCGGTGTGCTGCTCGTGACTATGCTGAACAGCCTGCTGAATTTCGTGAATGTCTCGTCCTACTACCAGTGGGTCATTCAGGGTCTCATCATTCTCATCGCAGTCGGTATTCACAGCGCGAGGCGGAAATGACGCCTCTCGAGACTCCGATGCAGCGACCGCAAAGCGTTTCCATGGCGTCCGTCTTCGAGCGCTATGGACTGGTGATCTTCCTGGTCGCGCTGATGGTTGTTGCGGCTGTCGCTTCACCGACCTTTCTGCGACCGGCAAACCTCGTCAATGTGCTGACGATTGCGGCACCCCTCGGCATGGTGGTCGTCGGCCAGACCTTTGTCATCCTGGTACGCGGCCTGGATCTTTCTGTGGCTTCATTGATGGCGACGGTGGCCGTGCTGGCGACCGCCTTCAAAGCCACCACCAACGACGCGATCCCGATGATCTTCATCGCCGCGATCGCCTTGTCGGCCGCGGTCGGCCTGGTCAATGGCTGGCTCGTGGCCAAGCGCAACGTCAGCCCGTTTCTCGCGACGCTGGCGATGATGATCATCCTGCAGGGCGCACGCTTCGCCTACACCGGCGGCGCGCCGATCAGCACGCTGCCGCCCGGCATGGGCTTTCTGGCCTCCGGACGGATTTTTGGTATTCCGGTCAATCTGATCACCCTGGCCTTTCTGGCCATTGCTTTTGGCATTGTGCTGCATCGGTCGCGCCTCGGCCGGGAAATATTCATGGTAGGCAGCAATCCAAAAGCCGCGTTTCTGAACGGGGTCGCGCCGGACCGCGTCGTGATCCTCTGCTACGTCATCTGCTCGGTCTGTGCCGGGATAGGCGGGCTCTTCCTGCTCGGTTATGTCGGCACGGTGTCGAACTGGGTCGGCCAGGGCTACGAGCTGGATTCGATTGTCGCGGCGGTGATGGGCGGGGTCGCGCTTTCCGGCGGCCGCGGCAATGTCTTCGCCGCGCTGCTCGGCGTCGCCGTGCTGGTCGTGATCAACAATTTGGTGCTGCTGCTCGGTTTTCCGATCGAGATGCAGCTCATCATCAAAGGTATCATCATCATCGGCGCCGCGGCTTTTTACCGGGCGCGGCTCGCCTGAGGAATGATGCGGTCGTTGGACCTCGAGGGAGGAAGAGAATGACGGTTGAAATTCTGGCGGATCGTAGTGCACGGGCAAGGCGCGACGAGGAGGTGGATGTCGTGATCGTCGGCGCCGGACCTTCCGGCTCGGTCGCGGCGCTTCATCTGGCGCGGGCCGGCATCTCCGTCGTCGTGCTCGAGCAGGGCGAATGGCCGGACTATGCCGACTATACCGGGGCGCGGCCGGAGCACGAACTGGTCAGCACGAAGCTCTGGCATCCCAATCCCAACGTCCGCGATAATCCGAACGACTATCCCGTCGATACGTCGACGACGGACATCAACCCGTTGATGTTCGCCGGCGTCGGCGGCAGCGCCACGCTCTACGGCGCGCAGTGGATGCATTTCCTGCCGTCCGATTTCCGGGTGCGCTCGATGGACGGCGTGGCCGAGGACTGGCCGTTCACTTACGAAGACCTCTTGCCCTATCAGCTCGAGATAGAGCGCGAGGTGGGCGTATCGGGTCTTGCGGGCGATCCCGCCTTTCCGCCGCGCGGCGCTTATCCCTTTCCGGCGCTGCCGATGGGGTCCGTGGGTCTGCGCGGCGCGCTCGGCATGGAAAAGATGGGCTGGCACTGGTGGCCGGGAAGCAATGCGATCCCGTCGGAGAAGTTCGGCGAACTCAATCCGTGCGTGCGCCGGGGCACCTGCCTTACCGGCTGTCCCGAGGGGGCGAAGTCGACGACCGACCGGTCGCACTGGCCTTTGGCGCAGAAAGCCGGCGCACGACTGATCACCCGTGCCCGGGTCAAGGAGATCGAAACCAATGACCAGGGACTGGCGACCGGGGTCGTCTATGTCGACGCCAATGGTCGCGACCGGCGCCAGCGCGCCAAGGTCGTCATCCTGTGCGCCAATGGTGTCGGCACGCCGCGGCTGCTGCTGATGTCGGGCGGCAGCAAGAACCCGGACGGCCTCGCCAACTCTTCCGGCATGATCGGCAAGCGGCTGATGATGCATCCTTTCGCAAGCGTGCTCGCCTCCTACGAGGACCCGCTCGATTCCTGGCGCGGCCCCTTCGGTCAGCAGGTCTATTCGCTGGAGTTCTACGAGACCGACGAAAGCCGCGGCTTCGTGCGCGGCTCGAAATGGAACTGCATGCCGTCGGGCGGACCGGTCGGCGTGTCCGGTGCGATCGGCTCCAAGGTCTATGTCGCCGAGGAAGGCCGGTTCCAGGATTTCTGGGGCGCCAATCTGCATGAGAATGTCGCCCGCCGCTTCGGTCATTCGCTGATCTGGGGCATTGTCGGTGAGGACCTTCCGGAGGAGAGCAACCAAGTGGTGCTGTCGAAGGACCTGGTCGATTCCGATGGCCTGCCGGCGCCGCAGATCATCTACAAGGTCAACGAGAACTCCAACCGGCTCTTGCAGTTCAATATCGATCGCTGCCTGGAATCGGTACGTGCCGCCGGGGCCATCGAGACGCTGGTTTCGACACCGGTGCGCGAATCCGGTTGGCACCTGATCGGCACCACCGTCATGGGCGACGACCCCAAGCGCTCCGTCGTCGATCAATGGGGCGCTTGCCACGACGTGCCTAACCTCTATGTCATGGATGCCTCGACCTTCCCGACCTCGGGCGCCACCAATCCGACCGCGACCATCATGGCCGTGGCGCTGCGCAACACGCACCGCATGATCGCCGAGCGCCGCAACCAGAAGGTGGCTTGAAATGTCGAAAGAGAACGCCTTCTTCGCGCTCGCCGATTTCCTGATTCCGGCGCATGGCAAGATGCCGAAGTTCAGCGATGTCTGCAGCTATGCCGATGTCGAGAAATCCCTCGATTTCCGCATCGATCTCAAGGAGGGTTTTGCCCGCGCCATCGCCACCGATCCGTCTACTGGCGCGGAGGCACATCTGGAAACAATCAACAGGCAAGACGGCGAGGCCTTCTCCGCGATCACCACGATTGCCATCGCCACCTACTACATGAACCCGCGCGTGCGCGAGCTGATCGGTTATCCCGGACAGGAAAATGTCCAGTACGATTCCAAGGCAACGCAGATCTACCTGACCAATGGTTCGCTCGGGCATGTGATCGCGCGCGGCCGCAAATATCGGCCGACCCCCGGCCTCTGACCTCCCAAGCAAACAGGAAAGGACTACCCAAATGGGCAAGGACGTATTCGATAAGGGTTTTGAGATCCGCAAATCGGTTCTGGGCGCGGAGTTCGTCGAGAAATCCTTTGCCAGCGCCGACGATTTCAATCGCCCGATGCAGGAACTGGTGACGGAATATTGCTGGGGCGCCGTATGGGGCCGCGATACGCTCGACAAGAAGACGCGCAGCATGCTGAACCTTGCCATGCTCGCTACGCTCAACCGTCCGCACGAGCTGAAGATGCATGTAAAGGGCGCGCTTCGCAACGGCGTCACCAAGGACGAAATTCGAGAGGTGCTGCTGCAGGTGGCGATCTATGCCGGCGTGCCGGCAGGGGTCGACGCCTTCCGGCTCGCCCGCGAGGCCATGCAGGAAGCCCAGGCATGATTGCGCGTCCGCCGCTCGCCGCGGAAAAACTTTCAATGCTGGTAGGCGGTCGCTCGGTCGCTTCGGCATCGGGTGATCGGTTCGAATCCTTCGATCCCTTCACCGGCAAGGCCTGGGCGCTGGTTCCGCGCGCCGGGATTGCCGATGTCGACGCGGCCGTTCAAGCCGCCATCGACGCCTTCCGCGGTGAATGGCGAACAATGAGCGCGAGCGCGCGCGGGCAGATCATGACGCGTTTTGCCGACCTGGTCGCAGAGGAAGCCGAAAACCTGGCCATTCTCGAAACCCGCGACAATGGCAAGCTGATCAATGAAATGCGGATGCAGTGCAAATACATCCCGCAATGGTTCCGCTTCTTCGGCGGTCTCGCCGACAAGATCGAAGGCCGGGTCATCCCGATCGACAAGCCTGGCGTGTTCAACTACACGCGCCAGGAGCCGCTCGGGGTGGTGGCGGCGATCACACCCTGGAATTCGCCGCTGATGCTGGCGACCTGGAAGCTGGCGCCGGCACTTGCCGCCGGCAACACCATCGTCTGGAAGCCATCGGAATTCTCCTCCGTCTCGGCGCTGTTCTTCGGCAAGCTGTTCGAGAAGGCCGGTTTCCCGAAGGGCGTCGTCAACATCATCACCGGCTTTGGCAACGAGATCGGCGATCGGCTGGTGACGCATCCCGACGTTGCGAAGGTGGCCTTCACCGGCGGCGACGCGACTGGCCGCCGCGTCTATCAATCGGCCGCGGGCGGACTGAAGAAGGTGACGCTCGAACTCGGCGGCAAGTCCGCCAACATCGTTTTTGCCGACGCCAAGATGGAGGCGGCCATTCCCGGCCTCGTTTCCGGCATCTTCGCGGCGACCGGCCAGACCTGCATCGCCGGCTCGCGCGCGCTCGTGCAGCGCTCCGTCTACGACCAGGTGACGGAAAAACTGGTCGAGTTCGCACGGACCGCGAAAATTGGAGATCCGCTCGATCCCGAGACCCAGGTCGGTCCGATCACGACGCTGCCGCAGCGCGAGAAGGTGCTCGACTATATCGGCATCGCCAATGGCGAGGGTGCGACGCAATTGCTGGGCGGCAAAGTTCCGGAAGACAAGTCGATCGCCGACGGCTGGTTCGTCGAGCCGACGATCTTCGGCAACGTCAAGCAGTCCATGCGCATCGCCCAGGAGGAGGTTTTCGGACCGGTGCTCTCGATCATTCCGTTCGAGGATGAGGACGAGGCGGTGGCGATCGCCAATGACAGTATTTACGGCCTTGCGGCCGGTCTGTGGACGCAGGATCTCGGCCGCGCGATCCGCCTGCCCGAACGGCTCGAAGCCGGCAGCATCTGGGTCAACATGTATCGTGCGACCAGCTATCTCTCGCCCTTCGGCGGCTACAAGCAGTCGGGCTTCGGCCGGGAGAACGGCCAGACCGCCATCTACGAATATCTCCAGGAAAAAAGCGTCTGGATCGATAGCGGGAATTCCATTCCCGCGCCGTTCGTCCAGCGCTGACCGGACAGGACCTTCGAGGAAGCAGCCATGAGGGCCGTCGATGTCGTGCTATGAGATCATCGATGCGAGGTTCGGCGAGCTGATCGATCCTGTCGCTTTCCTCGAAACCATCCATACGGGGAATCGCTGGGCGGAGGGGCCGGTCTATTTTGCCGACCACCGGTCGCTGGTGTGGAGCGACATTCCCAATGACCGCATCCTGCGCTGGGATGAAGAGACCGGCGCGGTGTCACTCTTTCGTGGCAACATCGCCAACCCGAACGGCAATACGCGCGACCGGGAAGGGCGGCTCGTCACCTGCATGCAGGGCGAGCGCCGGGTGGTGCGCACCGAATGGGATGGCTCGGTCACGGTGCTGGCCGATGCGTTCGACGGCAAGCGGCTGAACTCGCCGAACGACGTGGTGGTGAAGTCGGACGGCAGCATCTGGTTCACCGATCCGAACTACGGAATCATCTCCGACTATGTGGGTCGCAGGAGCCTTCAGGAACAGCCGGGCTGTCGCGTCTATCGGATCGAGCCGCTATCGGGAAAGGTCACCGTCGTTGCCGATGATTTCTCCATGCCGAACGGGCTTGCTTTCTCGGCTGACGAAAGACAGCTCTATGTCTCAGACTCCGGTTTTCTCACCGACTGCAACGCGCCCCACCACGTCAGGTTGTTTGACGTCGAGGGCGAGAAACTGATAAATTCCCGTGTGTTCGCAGAGATTTCACCTGGCATTCCGGACGGTTTCCGCATTGATGCCACGGGCAATCTCTGGATCAGTGCCTGGGACGGCGTCCACTGCCATACACCGGATGGCGAACTGATCGGAAAGATCCAAGTGCCTGAAATGGTGGCAAATCTAACCTTCGGTGGGCCGCGCAACAACAGGTTGTTCATTACGGCGACCACGTCGGTCTATGCAGTTTTCCTGAATGTCCGGGGTCTGAAGTATCCATTCGGGAAGTGAGAAGTTACTACGGAAATTCAACCTGAAAGTTCTGCCGCAGCGGATGGTCAGATGGGTGAGAGTTGGACACGAAGCAGTTACAGGTGTTCATCGCCGTTGGCTCAGCGGGAAGCTTCTCGAAGGCCGCACTTGACCTGAATGTGACGCAGCCGATGGTCACCCGTCATATCCGCGGGTTGGAGGAGGAACTCGGTGTTGAGCTCTTCTATCGGAACGGTCGCGGGGTGGTGCTGACAGAGGCCGGCGTGCTTTTGAAGGCGCATGCCGACGAGATCGTTGAGCGGATGCGGCTTGCGCAGAATGCAGTGTCTAATCTCAAGACCTCGCCGAAGGGCCGGTTGGTGCTGGGGGTGCCGCCGTCGGTCGGCACGGTGCTGACGGTGCCTCTGGTCAAGAAGATCAAGAATGAATTCCCGAATGTCGTGCTGCAGGTGATTGAAGGCTTCAGCGGCCACATACTGGAATGGCTGATCGCCGGCCGTATCGACGCCGCCGTGCTCTACAACTCGCCAAACCATCCCTCTGTTCTCACCGAGCCGCTTGCCGACGACGAACTCTTCCTGATCGGACCGGCCTTGCGCGAGCGCGTGCTGCCGCCGGGACCGGTCGGCCTCAACGTCTTTGCCGAACTGCCGATGATCCTGCCGAGCCGCCCGCACGGGCTGAGGCGTCTGCTCGACAACATCCTGGCCGAGCACGGAGTGTATCCGCGCGTCGAGATGGAGCTAGAAGCGATGCCCTCGACACTGCTTTTGGTGGAGGAGGGCGCGGGCTACACCGTCTTACCCTACGCCTCGGTCCATCTGCTGGTCGAAGCCGGACGCATCGAAGTCTGGCCGTTCGATCCGCCGATTACCCGCAAGTTGATTCTTGCAACCTCCTCGCAGCGACCGATGTCGTCGACCTTTCGCCCTCTGTTTCGGACAGTGCGCACGGAGCTGCGGGACATTATATCCACCCACATCTGGAAACCGCCGACTCCAGCCTAAGCAGCTGCGCTCGCCCAATGCCAGACGCGCTCTTGCGACCGCCGCATTTGCCAACGCTCAACCGTTCTCCGCGATAGAACCGGTAGCCAGCATAACTGATATTCCACCGACGGGTCTGTCTCGGGTTCTCCAAAAAAGGGATGTTCGTTCCAGCTCGATGCCGATCGCGCGCAGGTCCGCATCCGTGGAACGACATCGGCCGGTCTGGGAGGTCGGAGAATGGGGAAGGCGCGATTGTCGCAAGAGGGCGTGGTGTTCGCGCTGGCCGTTGCGATGTTCGCGGTATTTGCGGTCACGCTCAACAATTTTCTGACCGCCGGTAACCTGATCGCGCTGGTGCGCAGCGTATCGATCCTCGGCATTCTCGGCCTCGGCATGGGGCTGGTCGTGATCGGCCGCGGAATAGACCTCGCAATGGTGGCCACGATGGTGGTCTCGCTGTCGTGGGTTTTGTCCATGGCACAGACCGGCACGCCGTTCGACACCGCGCTCGTGTATGGCGTCCTGCTCGCCCTCGCCATCGGTTTGGTAAGCGGAATTCTGGTCGCCTACGCCGACATCCCGGCGATCTTCACGACGCTCGCCATGGGCCTTGTCGCCTATGGCTCCGGGCGCGCCTTCCTGTTTCAGATAGACGTGCAGAACACACCGGTCGGCGTCGCCTGGTTCGACTTTCTTGGCCGTGGTTTGTTGTTCGGCCTACCGATGCCGATCATCGCCTTTGCCGTGCTCGCGGCGCTGATTGCGCTGCTTTTGCTACGCACCCGCTTCGGCCGGTTTGTCTATGCGGCAGGCGACAATCCGCTGGCGGCCCGCATCACCGGTTTGCCGCTGCGGCCGCTGATCGTTTCGCAGTACGTGGTGAGTTCGCTGATCGCCTTCCTCGCCGGTGTCGTCATGGCGGCGGCCGTGTCCGGCATGAGCACACGCCTCTACAACTCGACCATGATCTACGATGTCCTGCTCGTCGTGGTGCTCGGCGGCATAAGCCTGAGCGGCGGTCGCGGCGGTGTGCGCAATGTACTGGTTGGAACGCTGCTTGTCGGCGTGCTGCTCAACGGCATGACCATCCTCGACATCACCTACACCACGCAAAACCTGATCAAGAGCCTGATCCTTCTGCTGGCGATCATGGTGGACAGTTTCATCAACCCCAGGGACGAGCAGACCTCGCAGCAGAGCCAAGGGGATATCTGAACCACATTTTGTTTGTGATCAACGGGAGGAAACCATGAAGATTCGCAACATTCTGGCGGCAGGCCTGATGGCCCTCGGGCTGGCGGGCGCCGCACATGCCGATGACGGCCTCGATAACCCGTCGCGCAATCCATTCTATGACGGCCTGAAGGGAAAACGCGTCGTTTTCATCCCTCTGGCGATGGGTTTCGACCTGACGGAGGGATGGGCCGCAATCATGCGCAAGCAGGCGGCCGATCTCGGCTATACGCTCGAAATCCGTGATCCGAACTGGAGCACGGATGCGGGCACACGCGCCTTGACCGCGCTGATCGCCGAAAAGCCCGATCTCATCATCGCGCACAATCCCGATGTGCAGTCCTACGCACGGTTGCTGAAGCGGGCCATGGATGCCGGCATCAAGGTGGTGCAGCTCAATCTCGAATCCGTCGTCCCGACCGACGCCTATGTCGGCGCCGACTGGTCGCGCGTCGGCTACATCGAGGCCGAGGCGCTGGTGAAGCAATGCGGCGCGGGCTCCGGCAAGTCCGGCAAGATCGCCATCATTCGCGGCCAGCCTACGGCAGCTTCGGACCTCTACGAGCTTTATGCCTACAAGCAGACCTTCGCCAAGGATCCGTCGATCAAGGTCGTTTCGGAGCAGGCCGCTCAATACGACCCCGCTAAGGCGCGCGCGATCATGGAGACGGTGTTGCAGCAGCACCCCGACCTCTGCGGCGTGGTCGGCAACTGGGACAACCAGGACGTTGGCGCAGGCGCGGCGATCCAGGCGGCCGGCAAGGCCGACGACATCTATGTCGTCACCTCCGGCGGCGGCAACAAGATCGGTTGCGACAACATCGAGAAGGGGTTGCTCGACCTGATCATCAGCTACGATGTCCCGCTCCAGGGCAATGCGATCAACCAGCAGATTGTGCAGACGCTGCTGGCGCCGGCCAAGGCCGGCGAGAGCAAGACCTCCTACTACACGCCGCTGACGCTGCTGACGAAGGACAATATCGGTCCGCGCACCTGCTGGCAGCTGGACCAGCTGAAATAGATCGACCGGACGAGTACCTGAGATCATCATGGCCAGCAGCGACACCTTCGCGTATCTGCGTTCGCGTTATCTCCCCGATCATCTGATCGGGGAGCTTCTGTCGAAGCGTTGGATCGACAATGCGATCCCGTTTTCCGCCCTCCTGCTCACGATCGTGGTGCTGGGCTCGATCATTCCGGACTTTCTGTCCCTGTCGAGCCTTTCCGACCTCGCCCGGCAGTTCGCGGAATTCGGGCTCGTGGTGCTTGCCCTGACGGTGGTGATGATTTCAGGCGGCATCGACCTTTCGGTCGCTTCCGTCTTCTCGCTCGCGGTGCTGTTCTCGCTGATCGGCGTGAACGTCTACGAACTGCCGGTTCCGGTCGTCCTGGCCGGCATACTGGTCATGGGCATGGGGTGCGGCGCCATCAACGGCGTCCTGGTCGGCTATCTGCGCCTGCGCGCCTTCCTGACCACGCTGGTCAGCCTGATCATCTTCCGCTCGATCTACGAGATCGTCTTCGTGAAGATGTCCACCTCGATGATGGTGGGCTTCTCCATGTCCGACCTCTGGCTGTTCATCGGCGAAGGCACGGTGCTCGGCGTTCCGACCTCGCTGGTGGTCACGCTGGTGATCGCTCTTGCCTGGCACCTTGTGCTGTCGCGCATGCGTCCCGGCTGGCGGCTCACCGCCGTGGGCGGGGCCAGGCGTTCGGCTTTCAACGCCGGTATCGACGTGCGCTTCATGGTGTTCCTCACCTATGTCGCCTCCAGCACGATGTGCGCGCTGGCCGGCTTCCTGTTCGCCGCCCGGCTGGGCAGCACAGGGTCCGACACCGGCGTCGGGCTCGAAGTGCAGGCGCTTACCGCGGCCGTGCTCGGCGGAACGGCGATCGGCGGCGGCCGGGGTTCGGTGGCGAAGGCGATCATCGGCAGCCTGCTGGTGCTGATGCTCACCAACGGCCTGATCAATCTCGGCATCAGCGGCCCGATCACCTCGACCATCCTCGGCGCGATCCTGCTGTTCGCCGTCTTCGTCGACATGCGCTGGCAGAAGCACCGCCACCGCATTCTCGCCAAGGTCTATGTCTCGCCTGCCTACCTTTCCCTGCCGCCGGCGCCGAAGGTCGACGCACCCGGCTCGCCCTATGTGCTGAACGACCGCTTGCGCTCCGTCGAGATCATCGGGCTCGGCGAGATCGAAGGACCCGAGGACGTCATCCTCGACCGCGACGACAATCTCTATTGCGGCACAAGGCACGGCGACATCGTCCGTTTCTTCGGTCCCGACCACAAACGCTCCGAAGTGTTCGCGCATATTGGCGGCCATCCGCTCGGCATGGCGTTTGACCGCACCGGCAACCTGCTGGTCTGCATCGGCGGCATGGGTCTATTCCAGGTTGCGCCTGACAAGACCGTCACCAAGCTCACCGATGAGACGAACAGAAGCTGGACCTCGGTCGTCGACGATTCCAGGCTTCGACTTGCCGATGACGTCGACGTCGCACCCGATGGCCGCGTCTATTTCAGCGAGGCGACGATCCGCTACGAACAGGAGGACTGGGCGACCGATGCGCTGGAAAGCCGGGCGAGCGGACGCATGATCTGCTACGATCCGCGCACCGGCAAGACGCACACCGAGATCCCGAAGCTGGTCTTCGCCAACGGTGTCACGATGTGTCCCGACGGACAGTCCTTCATGTTCGCGGAGAGCTGGACCTGTTCCATCAGCAGATACTGGTTTGACGGACCCAAGAAGGGCACGACCGAACGTGTCATCTCCAGCCTGCCCGGCTATCCCGATAACATCAACCGGGCCTCGGACGGCAATTACTGGCTGGCGCTGCTCGGCATGCGCGGGCCGGCGCTCGATCTTGCGATGCGCATGCCCGGCTTCCGCAAGCGCATGGCCCGCCGTGTCGCTCCGGATCAGTGGCTCTATCCAAACATCAACACCGGCTGCGTGGTGAAATTCAACGAGAAGGGCGAAATCCTCGACAATCTCTGGGATCTCGGCGGCCGCAACCACCCCATGATCACCTCGATGCGCGAGCACCGGGGATGGCTCTATCTCGGCGGCGTTTCGAACAACCGCATAGGCCGCTACAGACTGCCGGACGCGGACCCCGACTGGTGCGGGCAGGATGCCTATTGGGGGCCGCGCCCATGATCGGCGCCGTCAAGCGCGCCTGGGCGAACTTCCGCGGCTTCGATCTCACAGGCAGCACGGTGCCGCCGATGGACGGCCCGCTGCGGCCGAACGCGAAGCTCGACGCAGCGCCGCTGCTGCTCGATCTCGCCGATGTCGACAATCTGGTGCTGCGTGGGCAACAGATCGTCTGCTCGGTCGGTCATGAGATTCATACGCTGGCGACGGCGGCTGGCAAGAACGGGCAGGCGCTTTCGATCACCGGAACGCGTAACGCCGGCAAACCCGTGACCAGCATGGCGGCGGCCGGAGACCTGCTGGCTGTCGCGGTCGAGGGCGAGGGTATTCACATCGAGAGGCCAGGCCGCGCATCCGCGGAATTGATCAGGCCTGAAGGGCTCAATCTGGAATGCATCACGGCGATGGCTTTCGCCGACCCGTCCACCTTGTTCGTCGCCGTAGGATCGGCCAGCAATCCCGCGCACCGGTGGAAACACGATCTGATGACGAAGACGGAAGCGGGCTCGGTCTGGCGCGTCGACCTTGCTGCAGGCAGCGCCGTTTCAATCGCGTCGGGGGTGGCATTTCCGTCGGGGATAATCGTGTCGAAGGACCGCGTCTTCGTCTCTGAGGCCTGGCGGCACCGTGTCCTTTCGATGGGCCTCGACGGCTCGCGCCAACAGATCGCCCTCGGTTCGCTCCCCGCCTATCCCGGGCGCATCGCGCCGACAGCGGAAGGCGGCTTCTGGCTGGCGATGTTTGCGCCGCGCAACCCGCTTGTCGAGTTCGTCCTGAAGGAGGACGAGTACCGCAGTCGCATGATCGAGACGATCGATCCCGAATATTGGATCGCTCCCTCTCTCGCCACCGGACGGAGTTTCCTCGAGCCCATACAGGGCGGCGCACGCAAGAAGCTCAACATGCTGAAGCCGTGGTCGCCGACCTGGTCGGCGGGCCTCGTCGTGCGCTGCGACGAGACCATGTCCATGCTGCGAAACTATCAAAGCCGTGCCGATGGCGATGTGCACGGCGTGACGTCAATGTGCGAAGCCGATGGCCGGCTTCTGATCGGTGCAAAGGGATCGGGAAAGATCGTGGCGATCGACGAACTGGCGAGGCACGCCGCGAAATGACACCGCTCATTCAATTGCGCGGTGTCTCCAAGGACTTCCGCGGTGTTCTGGCGATCTCGAACGTGGATTTCGAGATCCGTCCCGGCGAGATACACGCCATTCTCGGCGAGAACGGCGCGGGAAAGTCGACGCTCATGAAAGTGCTCGCCGGCGTCTACCAGCCGAGCTCCGGCGAAATGCTGCTCGACGGCCAGCCCGTCACCCTCAATTCGCCGTCCGACGCGCTGAACCGCGGCATAGCGATGGTCTTCCAGGAGACCAATCTGGTGCCGTCGATGTCGGTGGCGCAGAACATCTATCTTGGCGACGAGAAGCTGTTCAACCGGCTGCGCGGCTTGAACATCCAGGCGCAGCGCTACCTGCTATCGCTGAACTTCTACGTCGACCCCACTGCGCAGGTCTCCTTTCTCGGGGCTGGCAAGAAGCAGATGGTCGAGATCGCGCGCGCCGTTCATCACAATGCACGGCTCATCATCTTCGACGAGCCGACCGCGACGCTGACGCCCGAGGAGAAGTTCCACTTCTTCAATCTGGCCCGCCGCCTAAAAGAGGAAGGCATCGCGATCATCTTCATCAGCCATGCGCTCGAAGAGGCGTTGCAGCTGTCGGACCGCATCACGGTGATGCGCGACGCCAAAGTGGTCGTCACCGACGAAACGAGCAAGTTCGATCGCGACCGGATCGTGCAGGCGATGGTCGGCCGCAGCCTGTCCGGCGAGCTCTATTCCGGCCAGACGCGCGTGGCGCGGCCCATGGGCAGAAAGATACTCAGCGTCGAAAACCTGTCGATGGGAAACACCGTGCGCAACACATCGTTCTCCGTGTTCGCCGGACAGGTGACGGGAATGTTCGGCCTCGTCGGCGCGGGACGCACGGAAACGATGAAGATCGTCGCCGGCGTATTGAAGCGCGATTACTTCCATGGCGGCACGGTGCGCTTCGAAGACAGGCCGGTTCGCTACCGCACGCCGCGACCGGCGGTGCGCGACGGCATCGTCTATGTCACCGAGGATCGCAAGATCGAAGGCTTCTTCGAAACCATGACGATCGCCGGCAACATCCAGCTTGGCCAACTCGCCAAAGGCAACAATCCGCTGACGCCGGTCGCGCCGCGCCAGGGACGCGAACTCGCCACCGAATGGACCAAGCGGCTGGGGGTCAAGGCGATCGACGCGGATGCCCGCGTCATCGAACTTTCCGGCGGCAACCAGCAGAAGGTGGTTCTGTCCAAGGCGCTGATCCAGAAGCCCAAGCTGGTCATCCTCGACGAACCGACGCGCGGCGTCGACGTCGGCACCATCGTGGAGATCCACAACTTCATCAACGAGCTTGCCGACAGCGGCATGGCCGTGGTGGTCATCTCGTCCTACCTGCCCGAGATCATGTCGCTGTCGGACCGGATTCTCGTTGCGAGGCAGGGACGGATCGTCGAGGAGATGGACATCGCCGAGGCGACCGAAAGCGGGATCATGTACGCGGCGGTCCACTGAGCCTGTCGTGGCAAGAGCGGCCGGTCACAGAACTGAAGTCGCGGCGAAACGCGGCGACGCTAATGCTTAGGCCTAGCCGGTTTCTACCACCTGTTCGTCGGCAGGACGAACATCTGCGCGATCTGGACATGGGGCGGTTGGTCAAGCGCGAATGAGACGCATCGGGCGATGTCCTCGGGGTCGAGCGCCATGCCGAACTTCTCGAAATATTGTCGGGACGCCTCCTCGTCGCCGCGATGGCGGGACGTGACGATGTTGGTGCGGGTAAGCCCCGGCAAGATCTCGATCACGCGTATGGGGGTCTCCGCCAATTCGCCGCGGATGATGTCGCTCAGCATGTGCACGCCGGCCTTGCTGGCAGAGTAGGGCGCCTGGTCAGGCACCAGGCGCAAAGCGCTGATGGAGCTCATGTTGACGATGTCGCCACGGCCGCGTTCGACCATTCCAGGCAGGATCGCCCGCGTCACGCGCATGAGGCCGATCAGATTGGTCTCGATGATCGCCGACCAGTCGTCGGCCGATCCGACGTCGAAGCGGGTGCGCCCGCCGATGTCGTGACCGGCATTGTTCACCAGTATGTCGATGTCGCGGAATTCCGGCGGCAGCCGGTCGAGGCAGTTGGCGACGGCGGCGCCGTCGGTGATATCAAGGGGGAGCGGGAAGACATTGGCGCCGAGATCGCCGGCCAGGGCGGTGAGATGGCCCTCCTGGCGATCCGCCAGCACGATGCGGCAGCCCTTGCCGTGGAGGCTCATGCAAACCGCGCGCCCGATGCCGCTGGCAGCACCGGTGACGAAGGCGATCCTTTGCCGATCCATCATGTCAGGCCGTCCTCCTGGAAATGTCGGTCAGGCCTTAGCAGCATCGAGTTCGGCGAAAGTTTCACGTCCGATACGAAACGAATCCACCCCCGCGGGCACACCGGCATAGATCGCCACCTGCAGGAAAATCTCGCGGATCTCCTCGCGGCTGACACCGTTGCTCAAGGCGCCTTTGATATGCGTCTTGAGTTCATGGGGCCTGTTGAGGCAACTGAGCATGGCGAGGTTCAGCATCGAACGCGTCTTACGGGGCAGATCTTCACGGCCCCAGACCGCACCCCAGCAATATTCCGTCACCAGTTCCTGCATGGGGCGGTTGAAGTCGTCTGCCGCGGCAAACGACTTTTCGACGAACTCCTTGCCCAGCACATCCTTGCGGATCGCCAGGCCACGCTCGAAGACATCCTTGGACATATGAAATTTGCTCCTGTTTTGGGATCGGTTACGAAGCTTACCTGGACACACGCGTAGCTTTGCCGGCCCCTTGGCGGGGCACTCGCGTCGTTTGCCTTTTGGCTGTCGCACAAAGCGACAGGAGCCGGCCGGCATCCTTCTTGGTGTCCAGCCTGTCGACAAATTCTTCGATAGCCTCCGCCCCGGCAACGCCAAGGATGCCTGCTGCCGCCGACCGGAAGCGTTCGCGCACCTCCGCCTCGGTGGCGGGCACGACATCCGGCAGGCCCATCGAAAGCTGGCGACCGTCGCCGAGCGTCACATCGATTGCCGCGCCCTGCTGGTCGGGAAACAACGCGGTGAGATCCGGGCTAGCAACCAGTTCGCTGGCGCCAATCAAGCGTATCGTTTCAGCGTGAGCGAGGTCGCTGTAGATGTCCTCGGACAGCCGGCCGTGCGCAAACACGGCCCCCACACCAAATGGAATGCTCATCTTCGCCTGAAGGGCTCTGTCGAATGGTCCTGTCCGGTCGCAACCCGGATATGCAGCCGCCGCGGCGGGCACGCTGATGCGGATGCGCTCGACCGGCGCGGCGTCGGCGCCGATCATCTCGACAAGCTTCAATGCAGTCTGGCAGGCGGTCTGGGCGAAATTGCAGGCGGGCGCCGCCTTGTGATAGACGTTGAGAATATCCGCCTCTTCATCGGGAAAGAGTTCGATCGGGCCAGGCATCGGCCGCCGCGCCAGCGCGGCAAAGTATCCCGATCGGCCTTCAAGTATGTCAGGACTGCCAAAGGCCCCGGCTTCGGCCAGCCGAACCGCCATCCAGGCATTTCGCGCGGCAAAGCCGGGATGGAAGAACATGTCGGAGCCGCCGCTGTGCGGCCACTGGTTCAACCCAGACGCGGTGTTCGCCGCCAAGGCGATCGTCGCGGCCATCTGCTCTCGGTCGAGCTTCAGCATCCAGGCGCCACCGCATGCCGATCCGATGGGAGCGATCAGTCCTGTCGGCCGGAAAAGTGACGACATCGCCGGGTCGATCAGCATCCTTCCAAGACGTCCGCCGACCTCATAGGCGACCACCGCCGACCGAATCAGGTCCATGCCGGAAACAGTTTCCGTCTCCGCCAAGGCAAGAAGCAGCGGCCAGACAACCACGCCGTGATGGCACACCGACGCGGCATGCATGTCTTCCCTGACGAGGCCATGGCCCTTCACGGCGTTGACAAAGGCGGCATCCGCTGGTGTCGCGGTTGCGCTTTCGCCAATCATATGGCCACCAGGCGCTGACGCCACGGCGGCGACCGCCTGTCGGCTGGGCTCCAATGCCGAAGCCTCAAATGCACAACCGAGAAAATCGAGCAGGCACAGCTTGGCCTTGATCACAACAGCAGGACTGAAAACCGGCGAAGCAAGGTTCGCCAAGGCGTCTGCCAGTTCCATCGAGCGCGTGGTCATATGCTGCTCTCCACAAAACAAGCCCTAGGCGCGTATCTCCACGCCGGCCCATTCCTCGACGATGCGGACCATCGAGGTGAAATCCGAATCAGGGCCGAAGCGGGCATTGGTGGCGGCGAGCATCTGCCGCACCAGGGAGCCGCCAACCATGGGTACGCCCAAATTCTCGCTTTCATCGACACACATGCGCACGTCCTTGTACGACAGCGCCGTGGAGAAGCCGAAATCGAAAGTTCCCGGCAAGACGGCACGGGGGAACTTGTCCTGCGTCGCGCTGTTTCGCCCGCTCGAAGCATTGATGATGTCGCACATCACCGTGGGATCCAAGCCAGCCTTGACACCCATTGCGAGCGCCTCTGCCGACAACAGAATGACGCCGGCGGCGATCATGTTGTTGCCGAGCTTTGCAACCTGAGCGCTTCCCGGCGTTTCTCCGCAATAGAACCTGCGACCAAAGTTGGCCAGGACAGGTTCGATTTCCTCGTAGATCTGCTTGGGGCAGGAGACCATCACGGCCAGCGTGCCGTCGCGCGCGCCTGCGATCCCGCCTGATATCGGTGCGTCCACCCACGCAATGCCTTTGCTGGTCAGGGCTTCCGAGATGGTCTTTGCCATGCTCGGTCCGGTGGTGGACACGTCGACAATGATCCTGGCCTTTGCGCCGGCCGCGATTCCATTCGCGCCCAGCACGACTTCTCTAACGACCTGAGGCGTCGGCAGGCTGCAGAATACGATGTCGGCTTCATCGCCGACCGCCTTGGGAGATGCGGCAAATTTCGTGTAGTCCGCAGGCAGTTCCTTCGCCGCGTCCGGCCGCGTGTCGTAGACGACCAAATGGTGGCCGGCCTCGATCAGGCGGCGCACCATCGGCGCGCCCATGCGGCCGAGGCCGATGAACCCAAGCGTTTGACGCTGCAACGACTTTTCCTCTCAAATCTATTGAATTTAGGCAATTTTTGGTTGGTTTAGATTAGGCCGATTGCTGCCCGCGCGATAAGGTTCGCGACGCGCATAACAGCTTTGCCGCGGGCTCGACGCGCGCTTGTCAACGGCTTCGATGTACCCCAAACTCCGGCATTCGTTGCATGCCAACGGAATTCTCCGCATTTTGCGACGAGGCAATGTTCATGTTCGACTTACGGCAGCTCCAACTGTTTACGGCAGTGGCGGAGTTCGGCAGCTTTTCGCGGGCCGCCGTTGCACTGTCGGTCAGCCAGCCGGTGCTGAGCAGGCAAATCAAGGCGCTGGAGGAGAGCGTCGGGATCGCACTTCTCTATCGAAACGGTCGCGGCATCGTGCTCACGGAGGCAGGCAAGCTTCTCCGGGACTACGCGTCGGCAATCCTGGAGCAGGCCTCGCGGGCCTCGACTGAACTCGGAGCCTTGCGATCGAACCCGCGTGGGACGATTGCTCTCGGAATGCCGCCATCAGTCGGCGTCGTCCTCACCTCGCCCCTCGTCCAGCATTTCCACGAGCAGTTCCCGCAGGTGAGCATGCGCGTCGTCGAGGGGTTCAGCGGCCATCTTCTCGAATGGCTCGTGATGGGAAAGATCGACGTCGCGGTGCTCTACAACGCGCCGCGCATGAACAACCTTCTGTCAGAGCCGATCCTGCGTGACGAACTCTTTCTGCTTGGCGCTGAGAATGACCCCAGCAAGCTCGGCCCGGGACCGGTCGATGCCGAGGTTGTTTCACGTATCCCCATGATCCTTCCGGCCCGACCGCATGGGCTGCGGGTGCTGCTGGATCAAATCTTCGGTTCCGTTGGCATCGTGCCCAAGATCGAGGTCGAGGTCGAGGCGATGCCTTCGACGTTGCGCCTCGTTGAGGCCGGCATGGGCTATACGATCCTGTCCTATTCGAGTTGCCACAACCTGGTCGCGGAAGGCAGGATCAAATATTGGCGTATCCAGAATCCATCGATTGAAAGGGAACTGCTGCTCGCCACCTCGACCCAGCGGCCAACCACTACCGTCATCCGGGCGCTGACTACCCTCATAAGGGAGGAGGTGCGCGCCTTGCGCAAAATGGGAATCTGGGACCCGAAACCCTAAATTAAAGCCGAGCACATCCTCGAAGAGGTGGTGCCCGACCTCAGTCACACCGAAGCGGCATAACGCCGGGCCAGCGCGGACATCCCGACCGCGAGCACGAGGATGCCGCCTTTAAAGATCGGCTGGAAATGGGTGGGGGCGCCAAAGATGCTGAGCCCGTTGAAGCCGACCGCCAGGATGAGCACGCCGACCAGCGTCCCGGTTATGTGAAATTCACCTTCCTTCAGCGTGGCGGACCCCAGGAAGACGGCGGCGAAGGCGTCCAGGAGATAGCCGTCGGCTGCTGCCAGCGTGCCGCTGCCGAGCAGTGAGGACAGCAGCGTTCCCGTCAATGCGGCGCAGAAGCCTGCAGTGGCAAAGGCAAAGATCTTGATGCGGTCCACCCGGATGCCCGAGAGCCTGGCCGCCTCCAGATTGCCGCCGACGGCCTGCATCTTCTGGCCGATGTCGGTCTTGTTCAGGATGATCCAAAGCGCAATCAGCACGATCACCATGATGATCACCGGATTGGGCAGGCCGAAGATCAGGCGACCAAGCGAAATGTCGGTGAAAGCACGTGGAATTCCGGTGGCGATCGGAAAGGAACTGTAGGTGAAGCCTATCCCCGTCAGCATGGTCCCGATGCCCAGCGTGGAGATGACTGCGTTGATCCTCACTTTAGTCACCAGCACGCCGTTCAAGGCGCCGATCGCGGCCCCCAGAAGCAGGGCGCAGACGATGCTTAGCCAGATCGGAAAACCCTGGTAGGCCATCAACCCGGTAACGATAAGCCCGACGAAGCTCGCGACATAGCCAATGCTGAGATCGAACTCGCCGACAACGAGCGTGTAGGTTAGCCCGGAGGCGATGATCGCGGTCAGGGACGCCTGGCTGAGGATGTTGAGGAAGTTGGCTCGGGACAGGAAGATTCCCGGCGCGTTCGCCGAGAAGAAGACAACCATCAGCAGGAGGCCGACGATCGTGCCGTAGCGAGAGAGCCAGATCAGCGCGGTCCGCTTCCACGAGGATTTGCGGAGCAGGGGCGCGTCCTTCGTCGCGGTTCCGGCCTGGGCCATCATGCGATGTCTCCTTCTTCGTCATTGGGATCGTGGTAGCTGAGTTCGATGATCTTGGCTTCGGTGATATCAGCGCCGGTCAGTTCGCCGGTGACGCGGCCTTCGCGCATGACGAGGACACGATCCGCCAGCAGCGTGAGTTCCTCGACATCCGACGAGATCACCAGGATGCCGACGCTGGACCGGGCAAGCGCCCGGATCGCGTCATGGATCTCTTCACGTGCGCCGACATCGACACCTCGCGACGGTTCGTCGAGAATGAGGAGCTTGGTTCCGGCATTGAGCCAGCGGGCGATCAGCGCTTTTTGCTGGTTGCCGCCTGAAAGACCGCCGATCCTGGCCTCGACGCTGGGCGTCTTGATGGCGAGCTGGGCCACGAGGCTCTCCGCCTGCCGTCGGGCCTTTTTGTCCGAGACGAACGGGAGCCCTGGAATGGCGCGCAGCTTCTTCAAGGTGGATATGTTGATGTTGAAGCCCACCGACTGCTGCAGCATCACGCCTTGCGAGCGGCGTTCCTCCGGCACCAGCGCTATACCGGCCCGCACCGCCTCCGCCTCGTTGGCGATATCGAGCCGTTTGTCGCTGAGCTCGAAATGGCCGGCATCCGGCCGGGCGACGCCGGCCACGAGATGGGCGAGTTCGGTCCGTCCCGCGCCGACAAGGCCGCCGAGCGCCAGGACCTCACCCTTATAAAGATCGAAACTCACGCCCTTTACCGCGCTCTTCCAGGCGATGTCGCGGACGGAGAAGATCGGCGGCCGGCTGCGGTCGGCGGCGAAGCGGGCGCGCGCGTCTGGCGGGCGTATGTCATGGCCGATGATGGCTCTGACCAGGCCCTTCTTGTTGAGCGCTCCGCGCTCCGCACCATCGACGATGCGGCCGTCGCGCAGCACGGTGATCCTGTCGCAGAGCTGGAGCACCTCTTCGAGCCGGTGAGAGACGTAGAGTATGGCCACGCCCTGGGCGGAGAGATCGCGTATGATGGCAAAGAGCTGCTCGCTCTCCGGACCCGAGAGCGAGGCCGTGGGCTCGTCCATGGCGATCATGCTGGCTTCGCCCACGAGCGCCTTGCTGATCATGACCAGCCAGCGCTGGGCCACCGAAAGTTCTGATATTTTCGTCTCGAGTGGAAAGCGGATGCCGACGCGCTCGGCGGCAGCGCGAGCGGCGACGCCGGAACGCTGCCAGTCGATTATCCCGAAACGGGTGACCTTGGGTGCGCCGAGCAGCATATTCTGCAGCGCGTTGAAATGCGGGATCAGGTTCAATTCCTGATGGATGAAGGCAAGCCCGGCTCGTTCCGAAGCCCGAGGCGACCCCTTTTGCAGATCCTCGCCGGAAATCGTCACGCTGCCCTCGTCTGCCACGGTTACTCCGGCAAGACAGCGGATCAGCGTCGACTTGCCGGCGCCGTTGGCGCCGACCAGGCCATGTACCTTGCCTTGCTCGATGTCGAGATCGGCGTGGTCGAGAGCAAGTTCTCCCGCGAAGGATTTGGTCAGGCCGCGGATGCGCATCCACGGCCCGGCCGAAGCTGCGGGCGGCATCTAGCGGCGCCGCTCCGTCAGGCGCTGTAAAACGGTCTCACGTTCCATTGGGATGTTCGGCCATGAACTTGTCGACATTGTCCTTGGTGACCACGATTCCGGGGATCTGGATGTCCTTCGGCTGCCAGGAGGCGCCGGCCTTGATCGAGTCGAGGATGGCCTGGAAGACCTCCTTGCCTTCCTGGTAGGCCGGCTGCCAGACGGTCGCCGTCAGGTCGCCTTCCTTGACCAGCTGCAGCGCCTGCGGGCTGCCGTTGATCGAGACCGTGGTGACGTCGGTGCGGCCAGCCTGGCGCATTGCAGCGACGGCTCCCTGCATCGGCTCGTCCCAGCAGGCCCAGATGGCGAGCGGCTTGTCGCCGCCGGCAGGATGCGCGGTTAGCCAGGCCGCGGCGGTGGCGTTTCCGAACTGGACCTGTCCGGGGGCCGTCACTTCGCTATAGTCCACCTTGACGTCGGACTTGCCCTTCACGCCCTCGTCGAAGGCGATGCCGCGATCGATGCAGAGCTTTCCGGGGTGGAAGGTCATCGCCAGCACGTCGGCCTTTCCACCAACCTTGTCGAGCAGGAACTTAACCGAGTCGTCGCCGACCTGGCGACCGCTCGTCGTCACGACGATACCGGGAACGATCTCGCCACCCCAGGTGGCGACGGGAATGCCCGCATCGCGCGCCGCGGCAAGACCGGAGCCAATGGAGCTGCTGGCGAAGGCAAGCACGAAGATCGCGTCGACTTTTTGCGCGGCGAAAGAGTTCATCGCGGCATTTGCCTGGTCGGCGCTCGCCTGGGTATCGGTCACCTTGACATCCCAGCCGGCAGCCTTGGCGGCTTCGGTCACGCCGCCAATGACGGCTATGTTGAGGGCATCATTGGCCAGAAGTGCAACGACGCCAAGCGTTTTCGCCTGGGCGACGGTGGCAACAATCATGGCGCCGGCCGTCAATGCGGCAAGCAGCAGTTTGTGCATTTGGAAATCCTCTCTCCCTGTCGACCGTCCCCACGATGGGTCCGGCGCCTTCCTTCTCACGAGGTTTCTGCGATCTTCGCTCGCCCCCCTCGCACCCCAAGACCCGTTCCTTCGCCCAAGAGCCTCGAAGCGGTGTGCCTCTCCAGGTCCGTTTGGCGCTCCGCAGATCAGGTCTCTACGATTGCTTAGCTGCCGGGATCCGTCGTATCTGATACCGGTATCATAAATTACATTCAGAAGGGCGGCAATAGGCGGCTTACCCTGTCAGGGGAATTCATTTTTTGGCCGAAAATCGAACAGGAGCCGCTATCTTGTGCGCGTCTTGCTCTATTTTCTCTTGTTAGCGGTATCACGTCAAGGCTATGGATAGCCACGGCGCGGATGATTTTTGCCGCGATGTCTTGAGGCCGCGGGCCGTGGGAGGACCAACCATGCAAGTAAAATACGATTTTTCCGGCAAGAACGTCATCTTGATCGGTGGAACGACCGGCATTGGCCGCGCCACGGCGCTGGCCTTCGCCCAGGCGGGGGCAAATCTCTTTGTCGCCGGCATCGGCGCCGAATTCGGGAGCAGCCTCAAGGAAGAGGTGAAGCCGTTGGGCGTCGAGATCGAGTTCATGGAGACCGACGTGCGCGACAGCAAGGCGATGGCCGCGCTGCACCAGAAGGCCTTCGATCGCTTCGGCAGGATCGATGTCGCCTTCAACAATGCGGGCGTGCCGGGCAAGACGGCGCCTGTGCACGAACTCGACGACGCGGACTACGATCTCCTGATGGACGTCAATCTGCGCGGCATGTTCAACGGACTGAGACATCAGATTCCGCATATGATCGCGAAGGGCGGCGGCGCGATTGTCAACACGTCTTCGCTCTTCGGCGTCATGGGTTTCGCCACCACTGCAGTTTACTGCGCCAGCAAGTGGGGCGTAATCGGGCTGACCAATTCGGTGGCGCTGGAAGTGGCCCGCAAGAACATCCGCGTCAACGCCATCGCGCCGGGCTCGGTGATGACGCCGCTGCTGCGCGGCATGTTCGGCAGCGAGCAGGGGGCAAAGGATACGGTGTTGCCGATGATCCCCATGGGGCGCATCAGCGACCCGTCGGAGATTGCCCAGCTTGTGCTGTTCCTCTCATCGGACGCGGCCTCATTCATCACCGGCCAAGCCATCGTGATCGATGGCGGCGGCTTCGTCGCCGGCGCGGACCAACTCTGAATTTTCAAGGTGCAGCTTGGGCAGGGCGTCTGTGCGTCCTGCCGCCCAGGCTCAGTCGACCAGCTTCTCAGCCGACCCAGCTTTTCTCGCCCTTTGCCAGCGCGATCTCCACCACCTGCAAGCCCTTGTCGGTGAGCCGCGACGGAAATGTGGTGCGCAGCCGATCCTCGTGGACGGGGATGACTCGCCGTACCTCGCCACCCACCGATTTCAGCATCTCGGCGCTGGAGAAGATCAAATTATGCTGGCTGCCGACGGCAAGGCCGATCGGCACGATCTGCGGCACATCCGCATCGAGGCCGGTCAGATTGTCGTACGTATAAATCAGGTCGCCCGCGAAGATCCATTTGTCCTCGCCATCCTTGGCGCCGTCGTTGCGGATGGTGACGTACATACTGCCATAGGTGTGGGTGTCCGCTGCCAGATGGACGTCGATACCCGGCAGGACATCTTCCTGGTCGCCATCGATGCAGATCATCCGGCCTTCCTTCGCGGCCTCGACGGCGCGCACGATGTCGGCCGGATCGCCGCCACCGGTCAGGAACCGATATTCCGGGCCTAACGTGAGAGCCCAGACCCATTTGTCCAATTCGCTCTTCTGGACGTAGAATTTCGCGTTTGGAAACAGATGCATGGCGCCCATGTGGTCGAAATGGGCGTGGGTGATGAAGACGCTGGTCACATCTTCCGGCTTGACGCCGCATTCGGCCAGAACCTCGCGCGGCCCATGGTAGTTCGAGACCCCGTAGGCGGTCGCCAATTGTTCGCCATAGGCAACGTGGTCGTAGCCGGTGTCGATCAGGATCGTCTCGCCTTTTCCCTTAAGCAGCGCGTAGGCATAGGGCAGTTTGCGCGTGCCCTGATGTTGAGGCCCATACATCATGACGCTGAAGGGGAATTTCTCCACCGCCGCATATTCGAGCACCCAAATCGAGTAATCCGCCATTTCATCCTCCCTGATACCGTTGGCTTATGTTGCTTCCTGCAGCAGGCGCTGCGGGGCATGAGCCGCGCAGCAAGCCAGGCTGAAATCGACAAGTTCGAAGCCCGGCAACAGACGGGCCGTAGCTCGCAGGTGATCGCTTGATGCCCGCAGCGTCCGGACGAGTGCATCACTTTGCTCGGAGGTGTCGATCCGGCGGGAATCCAACGCCGCGACGCAGGCCTGGAGGAGCGTCTCGGCGGCGCCGCGCAAATGATGATGGTGGTGCGTAGCGACTTCGGGGACCGTGAGAGCACGTAGCTCCTCGGCTGCTCGCGTTGCTGCCTCCTGTGCGCTGGCGAGCGCGCTTTCGGCGAGCACGGCCCGGCGCGGCGAGGTCATCAGCAGCAGCGCGAAGCCCGCGACTTGCGTCAGCGTCTCGCTTATCTGCTGCTGCACCGGTCGGGCAGTCGCCACATAGCGCAACACCGCCTGTTCCGCTCCGCTGTTGGCTTTTCCATGCATTGCGATCTCCGCAGAACCCTTGAAGGCGCAAACCCCTTTCAGGCAATACTGGATTTTGGTATCGGTAACAATACTATTGCGGAATTCTGCCGTGAAGGCTTGTTTGCGCACTCACGCAATGATTTGATTTCTGCCGCCACATCGGGCTGTGATGGGAAATGCCGAAGAGATCGTCTGGAGACGGAAACCCGCACAGCGGGAGCGCGAGGATGCGGGACGTGGCGGTTCGCGCCGGCGTCTCCACCATGACCGTGTCACGGGCGCTGAACGAGCCCGGCAAAGTCTCCGAGGAGATGCGCGAAAGGGTGCTCCGGGCGGTGCGCGAGATCGGCTATTTGCCGAACCATCTGGCCGGCAGCCTGTCGTCGAACCGGTCCACGACGATCGGGCTGATCGTGCCGAGCATCGACAATTCGATCTATACGCAAACGGTCAAGGGCCTGTCGGAAGTACTCAAAAGCTCAGGCTTCCAGCTGATGATCGCCGAGTCGGGCTATGACCCAAACGAGGAGGAGGAGCTGATAACGGTCTTCCTCAGTCACCGCGTGAGCGGCCTGGTTCTGCACAGTACTGAACATACACCGCAAGCCACGGAGAAGATCCGGAAATCGGGCATACCGGTGGTCGAAAACGGCAATATACCTAGAGAACCGCTGGACATGGTGGTCAGTTTTTCCAACTATGACGCATCCTACGCTATGACGATGCATCTCGGCCGGCTCGGATACCGCAAGATTGCTTTCGCCAGTCTCTACTCAGTCCATAACGACCGTTCGCAGGACCGGCTGCAGGGCTATCATGCCGCACTCAACCAGCTTGGCCTCGATCCCGACCCCCGCATCGTGCTGGAGACGGAGCGCGGGCTCGCTGCCGGGGCCGAGGTGATGGCGCGCGTGGTGCAGAGCGTACCGGAAGTCGACGCGCTGTTTTGCGCGGGAGACGTGCTGGCCGTGGGAGCGCTCTTTGAGTGCCAGAAGCGCGGCTGGACGGTGCCCGGCCGGATCGCTCTGGCAAGCTTCGATGACGTGGACCTTTTGCGCCACGTCAGTCCATCCGTCACCACGCTGAGGTTGCCACGCTATGACATCGGCGAGCGGACGGCGCGCATCCTGCTCAGCCGAATCATGGACGGAGCCGAGCACCTGCGCGGCAGCGTGGTTGATCTGAAATTCGAGTTGATCCAGCGCGAAAGCACTTGACCGCCAGGACCCGTACCAGCGGTTGCGCCGCTGGCGGCGCTGCTCTATAGTCCATTCCTGTTACCGGTACCAAAAAATGAACATGGCGCGACGCTGCGTCCGGACCAGGACGAGGACTTTGGCGATGCTCACGAAGCGGCAGGGCAGGATATGAGCGTGTCGAAGGAACCAGAACAAGCGATGCTTCCGAACTCGGCAAAAGTCCTGAAGGGGCGCCGTGCGCTGATCACCGGTTCCACCGCGGGGTTGGGACAGGTGATGGCCGCTCGGCTTGCAGAGGCCGGCTGCAATGTGATGCTGCACGGGCTCGAAACGCCCGAGGCGGTCGAGCCGCAGCGCGAAGCCCTGGCCGGCAGGACAGGCTCACAGATTGCCTACCACAGGGCTGATCTGTCCACACCAGCAGAAGTGGAGGGGCTTGTCGCAGCGGCCAACGCCGAACTTGGCGGGGTGGATATTCTTATCAACAATGCGGTCGTGCGGCATTTCGCGTCCATTATGGATTTCCCGCCCGATCAGTGGGACATGGCGCTGGCCGTGAACCTCTCGGCGATTTTCCACGCCGTCCGGCTGTTGCTACCGCAGATGCGAGAGCAGAACTTCGGGCGTATCTTCAACATAACCTCCGTCTACGGCCTGCGCGGCACACCAGGTCGTGTCGGCTATGTGACGACGAAATCCGCCATCCTCGGCCTCACAAGGGCAGTGGCACTGGAGAACCTGGACGTCGACGTCACCTGCCACAGTCTCTGTCCCGGCTCGGTGCTGACACCGGGTACGGAGAGCCGGGTGGAAGAGCTGATGGCGGATCGAGGCATCGATCGCGGCGCGGCAGAGCGCCTCTTTCTGGAAGGCAAGCAGCCTGGCGGCAGCTTCGTCTCACCACAGAGCGTGTCCGATCTCCTGGTCTTTCTCTGCGGGCCGATCGCGCGCGATATGACGGGAGCCATGCTCCCGGTCGAGGGTGGGTGGCTTGCGAGCTGAGCGGATCCGGATCGATGTGACTCAGCGCCATGGCGGCTTGGCAGCGAAAGGAGGCAGGCATGGATGATGTCTACGAACTCTACGCGGTTCGCTACGGGCACCACGACCGCAATGCGGCGGCGAACTTCATCGGCGGCGATCCGCACGACGGTCCAATGCCCCTCGACTATTTCGTCTGGGCCATTGTCGGCAAGACGCGGACCTTCGTGTTCGACACGGGCTATGACGCCAAGGTGGCTGAGAAGCGGCAAAGGCAGTTGCTGCGGCCGGTCGGCGAAGGCCTGAAGATGATCGGGATCGATCCGGACAAGGTCGAGGACGTCATCCTGTCGCACATGCATTTCGATCATGCCGGCAACCACGAACTGTTCCCGAATGCTCGCTATCATGTCCAGGACGTGGAGATGGCTTATTGCACCGGACGTTGCATGTGCCACGAATATCTGCGCCACCCCTTCGCCTATGAGGATGTGGCCAGCATGATCGCCAAGCTCTTCACCGGGCGGGTGACGTTCCATGACGGCGTCTCGGAGATCGCCCCGAACCTCACCGTGCATCGTGTCGGCGGCCACTCGAAGGGATTGCAGGTGATCCGGGTGAAGACGGCGCGCGGCTGGGTGGTGCTCGGCTCCGATGCCTCGCACTTCTATGCCAATTTCGAGCAGAACCGGCCCTTTCCGGTGTTGGAGAGCGCCACCGACATGCTGGAAGGCTACGCCACGATGCGCAAGCTCGCGAGTTCGCCCAAACATGTCATTCCGGGCCACGACCCGCTTGTGCTGACGCGCTATCCGGCCGCGCTGCCGGGGGTCGAGGATATCGTGCGCCTGGATCTCAATCCGATTGCGGCAGCGCCGTGAGCATTCGCCCGCGGAGCTGAGCTGCACTGGCCTTCAAGCAGGAGATCACAATGACCAACTTCAAGCTGGGTTTTGCCGGCGTAGGACGCATGGGAACGCCGATGGTGAGACGGCTGATCGCGGCCGGCTACACAGTCACCGTCTACGACACCAACACCGTCACCGTCTCCGCGCTGGCGAAAGAGGGGGCGGGCAGGGCCGCGACCCCGGCGGAGCTGATGAGCCTGTCCGATGTGGTGCTGTTGTCGCTGCCGACGCCCGAGATCGTGCACGCCGTCGCGCTCGGGCCCAACGGGCTTGCATCGGGGAAGGGGGCCAAAATCGTCGTCGACCTGTCGACCACTGGCCCGCGCACCGAGCGGCAGCTGGCAGAAGGCCTGAAGGCGGCTGGCATCACGACGGTCGACTGTCCGGTAAGCGGTGGCGTCGGCGGCGCCGAGAAGGGCACGCTGGCGATGATGGTCGCCTGCGAAATGTCTGTCATGGAGACGGTCCGGCCAATCCTTGAAGTTCTCGGCAAGCCAATCCATGTCGGCGCAGAGCCGGGCATGGGGCAAATGATGAAGGTGATCAACAACCTCATGTCGGTGACGGCCCTGTCCATTGCTTCCGAGGCGCTGGTGCTCGGCACCAAGGCCGGGCTCGATCCCGACGTGCTGATCGAAGTGGTCAATTCGGGCAGCGGCAGCTCCAATGCCACGATGACCAAGATTCCGAAATTTGTCCTGACCCGCAGTTTCGATTTCGGCTTCTCGATCGGTCTGTCGGCGAAGGATATCCGGCTCTGCCTCGAGGAAAGCGACGCCCTTGGCGTACCGATGATCGTCGGCGGCGCGGTACGGCAACTTCTGACTGTGGCGAAGGGCGATCTCGGCGCGGATGCGGACCTGACCGAAATCATCAAGCCGATCGAGGACTGGGCCGGCGTTATCGTCGCCGGCGACAAGGCGAGGGGCTGATGCCTCGCAGTTCCAGGTCGGAGACCTCGCGCATGACCGACGACGTTTTGCAGCCCTCCGCCGCGGGCCTTTCGCGCCGGCTCGCGGCCTTCGTACACCGCTCCCGCTGGGAGGACGTCCCGGAGCCGGTCCGCGCGCACGCGCTGAGATCAGTCTTCAATGGCTTTGGAACGGCGCTCGGCGGCTCGTCCGATCAGGCGGTGCTGCGGCTGGCCGAAAGCCTCGCGCCTTTTTCGGCTGGCGAGACCGCGACCGTCATCGGCCATAGCCAGCGGCGGGATGCATTGACGGCCGCTTTCCTCAACGCGGCAGCAATAAACGTCTTCGACTTCGACGATACCCACGCGGGAACGATCATCCATCCTACGGCGCCCGTCGCTCCTGTTGTCCTGGCTCTTGCCGAAACGCGCCCAGTGAGTGGTGCGGAACTCCTCCACGCCTTTACTCTGGGCGTAGAGGTCGCTTGCCGCATCGGCAACGCGGTCTCGCCAAGCCACTACGACCGCGGCTGGCACATCACGTCGACATGCGGAATCTTCGGCGCCGCCGTGGCCGCCGCGAAGCTCCTCGATCTCAGCGAGAACGAAATCCTCTGGGCGCTCGGCAATGCCGCCGCGCAAGCTTCCGGCCTCGTCGAGACGCTCGGCTTCATGGCCAAGAGCACGGGCGTCGGCAATGCGGCCCGCGGCGGTCTTGTCTCGGCCTTGATGGCGCAGTGCGGTGTCGAAGGGCCGCCGCAGCCGCTCGAGGGGCCGCGCGGCTTCCTGAAAGTTTGCTCGGACCAGCCAAAGCCCGAATTGATCGAGGCAGGGCTGGGAAGGGATTGGGAGATCTTGCGCAACATGTTCAAGCCTTATCCTTGCGGAGTGGTGCTGAATCCCGTGATCGATGCCTGCCTTGCTGTCCGGGCCGAGCCTAGTTTCTCCGCCGACCGGATCGCAGAGGTCGTCGTGCGCGGTGCCCCCTTGCTCAAGGCTCGCGCTGATCGGCCCGAAGTCACCACCGGGCGCGAGGCGCAGGTGAGCGCCCAGCACGCGGTCGCTATCAGCCTGCTGCGCGGCCGAGCGGGCGCAGAGGAATTCAGCGATGCGGCGGTGAACGATCCCGAGGTAAAGGCCCTGCGCGCCAAGGTCCGCCCGGTCGAGATCGATGCCGGCACGCCGGTCGAAGCCGCTCATGTCTCGATCCGATATGCGGACGGCTCTTCGGTCGAGGTGTCCGAGAGGGTCGCGACCGGCAGCCTCGCTCGACCGATGTCAGACTCGGCGCTCAGAGAGAAATTTGCCGCGCTGGCGCGTTACGGTTGCCCGACTTTGGCGGCGGAGCCCCTTGCCGAAACGCTTTGGACCGTTGCCGACCTTACAGACGCTGGTGCTCTTCTAGCGCTGGCTCGGCCTCACACCGAGGTTGCTTACACATAACGGGTCTGAACCCGTGTCCGAGCATGCTGGGGAGGCAGGATACAGTCCCGGCCGGCAGCGGCTCAAGGCGGGGATCGAGGTCGCCGGCGTTTCCAAAAATACCGACCGGCATTGACATGCGAAGATGTGCGAGCAATTATTCAGCCATCGATCAATTGATCGAAAGTGAGTTTGGGAGGAGACGATGAAGTTTTTGCATTTGGTAGCGATGGCCACAGCCCTAATGGTGGCGGCACCCTCGAAAGGGGATGCGCAAGACCTCGCAGGAAAAAAGATCGGCATAGCCGCACGCGAAATAACCAACGACTACAACCGCGACATCATCGCCGGCGCGACGAAGGTGATTGAGGCCGCTGGTGGCCAAGTGGTGGTTACCGATGGTGGAGCCGATCCGCGCAAGCACAACGAAAATATCGAAAACCTCGTCAACTCGGGCGTTTCGGGCATCATCGTGCAACTCGGCGATGCGCAGCAATTGGCGCCGGTCGTCAAGAAGGCCAGTGACGCCGGCATTCCAGTGGTGACAACGTCCGTGGGCGCCAAGACCGAAGGGGCGCTTGCCGATGTCGGCGGCGACGACGCTCTCATGTCGGCCATGATCAGTCGTGCGCTGTTGTCGAGCATTGACTACAAGGGGGACGTCTACGTGGTTTGGGTGCCGGGCGCGCCGCTTCTTGAGACGCGCAAGCGTATCCTGCAGGCGATCGCGGCCGACTATCCGCAGGTCAAGCTGCACGAGGTCCCCACCGAACATAGCGCTGCCAAGGTGCAGACGCAGATGGAGGACATCCTGACCGCCAATCCGGAACCGGGATCGATCGCCGCCGTCTGGGGCGCTTACGATCTCCTTGTCTCGGGTGCGGTGGAAGCCATTCGCCGCAACGGTCGAAACGAGATCAAGGTCGCGTCGATCGATGGCGACCGGGTCGGCTTCCAAATGCTTCTCGACGAAGGGAGCCCATTCGTTGCGACGGTTGTGCAGGATGTGAACCGCATCGGCTCGCTGGCCGGCGAAATCATCATCCAGAAGCTTGGTGGGAAGTCAGATTTTCCAAGCACGCTCTTCACCGACGCCTGGCTGGCGACTCATGCCAACGGCGTGGCGGCGGCTGAGAAGCGCTGGGGCGCCAATGTCTGGGCCGATCTTGCCATCGACAAGGCCACTGTCGAGGGACGCTGGCCGCAGGACGGCGAGCTGCAGGTCGTTCATCCAGTCCTCCCGTGATGAACGCGCGGGGCGAAGGGCAGCCATGAGCACGCCGCCCTTCGCTCCACTCTCAAGAGTCAAATTATGATGTCGAACCAATACGATGCGATGAAACCCTCAGGCGCAACGATCCTCGAATGCCGATCGATCCGCAAGGAGTTTGCCGGGATCGCCGCGCTCTCTGACGTCTCGCTTGCTGTCGAGAAAGGCGAAATCCATGCGCTCGTCGGACAAAACGGGGCCGGTAAGTCGACGTTGGTGAAAATACTGACCGGCGTCTATCAGCCCGACGCCGGCACAATCGAGGTCGCCGGCAAACCCATCCGTATGCGCGGCCCCAATGACGCCGAAGCCAACGGCATCGTCATCGTGCACCAGGATCAGGCACTGGTCGCCCAGTTCGATGTCACGCAGAACATCTTCCTCGGCCAGGAACGCACAAGGGGCGCCGGCATCCTCGATTTCGCGACCATGCGCGCCGCCACGCAGGCGGCGCTCGATAGGGTAGGCGCTTCGTTTTCGCCAGACGTGCTGGTGGGGGACCTGACCGTCGCTCAGCGTGAGCAGGTATCGATCGCCGCGGCACTGATGCGCGACCCGCGTGTCCTCATTCTCGACGAGCCCACAGCATCGCTGAGCGAGGCTGAGTCGGAGCAATTGTTCCAGGTGGTGCGCGCGCTTCGCGATGGCGGCGTCACCATCATCTACATCTCGCACTATCTGGACGAGGTTCTGGATCTCGTTGACAGGGTCACCATTCTTCGAGACGGCAAGCTCGTTGCAACCCTCCCGGCAAACGAGACTTCGCGTGGCGACATCATCGGCATGATGGTGGGGCGCGACATCTCCCAGCTGTATCCCAAGGAGGAAGTAAGCATCGGCGAACCGATCCTGATCGTCGAGGGACTTTCTCAGGGCAACGCACTTGGCGGTGTCGATCTGACGCTTAGGCGCGGCGAGATTCTCGGCCTCGCCGGACTGGTTGGCGCGGGCAGAACCGAGCTCGCAATGGCACTTATCGGTGCGCTGCCGCGAAGCGCCGGCACCGTCACCTTGCATGGCAAGCCTTCAACGCCGTCGTCACCGCGCCAGGCCAAGCAGGAGGGCTTTGCGTTGATCCCGGAGGATCGACGCCATGAGGGGCTGGTGCTCGATATGAGCGTGCGTGACAACCTCACTTTGCCGAACATCTCGCGATGGTCGGCGTTCGGGCTGCTCGATGTACGGCGCGAGAACCGGGATGCGGCGGAAGTCGTGCGCCGGCTTGCCATCCAGCCTCCGCGCATCGGACAGATCGCGCGCTACCTCTCGGGTGGCAACCAGCAGAAGATCGTCATCGGCCGTTGGCTGATGGGTGATGCGGAGGTGTTCATTTTCGACGAGCCAACCACTGGCGTCGACGTGGGCTCGAAGGTTGAAATCTATCGGCAGATGGTCGAGCTCGCCAAACGCGGCGCGGCGATCATCTTCATCTCCTCCGATTTCGAGGAGATAGCGGGCATGTGCGACCGCGCTGCAGTGATGCACAAGGGCCGGATCAGCAAGTTTCTGGAGCGTCCCGAAATCGATGCCGCCGCGCTGCTGTTCTGGGCGTCCGGCAACACCGCCCCGTCCGCCGCTGCAACGCTCGGCAACGCGCATTCGCTGCCGGCGAACGATGGCCGCACCGAGTGGACGATGACCAGCCTTCTCACCCGATGGGGCACCATCGCCGGAATGCTGGTAACGCTTGCGCTGATCGGCGTGGTTGCGCCACATTTCTTCAGCCCGGGCAATGTCTTCGACCTTTTGAAGCAGGGAAGCGTGCTTGGCTTTATCGCTCTGGGCCTGACGGTGGTGCTGATTGCCGGCGGTTTCGACATGTCGGCAGGCGCGATTAGCCAACTGGCGACGAATTTGGCGGCCGGTGCTCTGATCGGCGGTATGAGCGCGGCCATCGGTATTCTGTTCGGAGCCCTAGCCGGACTCGCCGCGGGGATGTTCAACGCACTTCTGGTCCTGGTGTTTCGCATGCCCCCCTTCGTGGCGACGCTGGGAACCATGTTCGTGGCTATGGGCGCGACGCTCTTGTACAATGGCGGCCAGGCACTGACGCTGGCAAGCCAGCCCGGCTTCTTCTTCATCGGGCAGGGTTATGTCGGGCCGGTGCCTTTCGTTTTCATCCTGCTGATCGCGTCGACGATCTGTCTGCACGGTGTGCTGCGCAGGACCCGGCTCGGATGGCGTATGTACGCGGTCGGTCAAAACCTGCCGGCGGCGCAATTGCGCGGCGTCGACCAGGCGCCATATGCATTCGCTTCTTTTGCGCTTGGCGGTCTCATCCTTGGCGTTTCGGGTGTCGTACTGGCGTCCTACAGCTATGGCGCGTCGGCGCTCGCGACAGGCATCGACTTTCTGATCAGCGCGCTGGCGGCAAGTTTCCTCGGCAGCACGCTGTCGCGCCGACGCGATCTCAACGTCATTGGGACCGTGGTGATTGCGCTCTTCCTGGCGTCGCTGTCCAATGGGCTGATCCTGATGGGGATATCCAGCCAGGCGCTGCCGGCAATCCAGGGCATCGTCCTCGTCATGGCGACAGCGGTGGGTGTCGTGCGTCGCCGGGAAATCGGCCAAGTTACCATTTTTTGAAGTGAGATGACCGTGGCCGCCACTCTGACACAGTCCAACATGAATAGGCTCATTGACCTTTTACGCACCTACGGCCCCATCCTGGGCATGATCCTGGTGCTGGCGATCGTCTATCTGCTCAAACCGTCTTTCCTCAGCCCGAACAACGTCGCCAACGTGCTTCGTCAGAGCACCATTCTCATCATCCTTGCGCTCGGTCTGACAGTCGTGATGTCGATGCGCGGCGTCGATCTCTCAATCGCTCAGGTTGCCGACGCCGCCGGTCTGATCGCCGCTATCGCGATCATCAATCACTACCCGATCTGGGTGGCGTTCGCCGCGCCTGTCGCATTCGGGGTGATCATCGGCGCGGTAAATGCGGTGCAGATGGCATATCTGGGGATACCTGCCATTATCGGCACGCTGGGCATGATGTTCGTCATCCGGTCAGGCGAACTCATGGCGACCAATGGCTCGGAGCCACAGATCCTCTTCACGCTGCCGCGCGGCCTGACGGCGCCCTTCCTGTTTCTCGGTCAAGGATCGGTAGGCGGCATAGGAGCGCTCATCATCCTAGCCACAGTGGTGTTCCTTTTCGTCTTCACACTGATGCGCTACACGCCGTTCGCTCGGCAGGCGCGAGCGGTCGGTAATAATGTCCGCGCCGCCTTCCTGGCAGGCATTGATATCCGAATGGTTTTCGGTGCGGGTTTCGTAGTCGCGTCGACCCTTGCCGCGATCGCCGGCGTCGCGCTGGTTTCGCGCACCGGCATCGCCATGCCGCGCGGCGCCGAACCGTATCTGCTCGATGCGTTCGCCGCCGCCTATCTGGGAACGCTCGCTTCAAGGCGCGGCGAGATGAACGTGTTCGGTACGTTGCTCGGCGCGCTCTTCATCGCTTTCATCGGCAACGGGCTTACGATCCTGGGCATGGGCGCGCCGTGGCGCTATGCCTTCAATGGCGGCTTGATCCTTCTCGCCATGGCGGTTGGCGGCCTGAAACGAAAAGAATAGGGGTCCTTCGCATGCTTGTCATTGATGCACACAACCATCTCGGAATCCGGCCGGGCGCACGTCAGACCGGCGCTGAACTGGTCGCCAAGATCGACGCTGTTGGTGTCGACAAGGCCGTCATGTTTCCTTTCGTTGAAGGCAATTTCAGCAATGAGCCGATCAAGGAGGCCTTCGACCAGTTCCCAGACCGGCTGATCCCCTTTTGCGCAGTAAATCCCTGGCAGCCGGACGCGGCCGATGAAGTTCGCCGGTGCGTCGTCGACTGGGGCTTCAAAGGGCTGAAGCTGCACCCGACGATCAATGGTTTTCATCTGTCTGACCCGAACCTGGTGGACCCCCTGTTCCGGGTGGCCGAGGAACTCGGCATTCCGATCATCGTCCACGGCGCCAGCGATCTCTACAACAGCCCACCCGAATTCGCGCTTATGGCGGCGCGCTTCCCTGCCGTGCAGCTGCTGATGGCCCATATGGGCTTCTTCTGGTCGGTCGATCAGGCGATATCGTTCGCCCGGCAATATCCCAACCTTTATCTCGAAACATCGCGGGCGCCGATCTTCGAGATCCAGACCGCCGTGCGCGAACTCGGTCCAGACAAGGTCATCTGGGGCACCGACTCGCCCTTCGTCGACTATGAATGGGAGTTCAAGAAAATGGAGCGTGCTACGGCCGACCACGACGGCTACGCCAAGATCGTCGGCGGCAACATAGCCAGGCTCTTGAACCTGTGATGCTGCATTACCTGTCTGGGCCGCGTTCATGAGCGACACCGGCGATCGCATCGACATGCACGGCGACCGCCGGATCGACCTCGCGGCGCGTGCCGCCTGGCTCTACTACGAAAAAAGCCGCACGCAGGATCAGATAGCGGCGCAGCTCGGGGTGTCACGCCAGATCGTGCAGCGGTTGATCGCATTGGCCCAAAGCGAAAAGCTCATGCGGTTCCAGCTTATTCACCCGATGAGCGAGTGCATTGAGCTTGCCGAGAAACTGACCGACAGGTTTGGACTGCAGTATTGCGATGTTGCTCTCAATGAATCAGGCAATGTCGAGGATATCCCGTCCGTCGGTCTCCTGGCCGCCTTGTATCTGGAGAATCTGCTGCAGCAGAAGGCTCCGGTGACAATCGGTATCGGCAACGGCAAGGCGATGCGAGAAGTTGCGCGGCGCTTGCAGCAGATGAACCGGCCACAGCACAAATGCGTCTCGCTGATGGGCAATCTCACGCGGGATGGCCGCGCCAGTCACTACGATGTGGTCACCTGGCTTGCCGAACGCATCAACGCACAGTGCTACCCATTGCCTATGCCGGTTGTGACCAATTCGATTGAAGAGCGCAAAGTGCTCCAGGCTCAGCCTGGCTATAAGATGCTGAGTGCACTTGTCGATGAGGCGAGCGTCCTGATGATGGGGATCGGTTACTGGGGGGCGGAAGCGTCGCTCCTCATGGACGGCTTCATCACGCCTGCCGAGACACGCCAGGCAATGGAAAGGGGCGGCGTTGGAGAGTTGTTGGGCAGCGCAATCGACAGCCGGGGAAGACTGGTCGACGCGGATTATCATCCGCGTCTGACATCGTTCTCGCCGACGCCGTCTGTTTCGCGTCCGACGATCATCGTGGCTTCGGGCGCCAACCGCGTTCAGGCGGTCCAAGCAGCTTTCGCGGGGAGCTTGGCCAATGGATTGATCACCGACGAGAATACGGCGCGCTTGATCCTGAAAGATCAGCACCGGTGAGCGAAGCAGTCGAGTAGGGCGGCGGCGATGGCACAGCTTCGGGTTAGACCTGAAGAGGGCTGTTGATGAGCGGCTTCAACTCTGCCGGCCGCAGCACCTGGGTCACGAACCTGTCAACGAGCGGCTCATAGGCCCCCCAGAGCGCACGCAGGCCCGTCGCCGGATTTGCCACGAAATCAACTCTGAGATCGACCAGCGGCCAGGCATGTCGGTCGACGATCAACAGCGCTGCCGCCATCGCCGGCTGCGTCTCTCCTCCGGCAGCTACGCCAGCATCCAGCGCATCCAGAAGCCTTGCCGCAAAGCTTGCGCTCCACGATTTTTCGTAGCCGCTCACCATTTTGGCTGTGACGCGCTCGTTTGCCAGGAAATTGCCAACCGAGACGCAGGCGTCGCCCTGGTGTGCTGTGGCAATGGATTCTATTTTGGGACCGTTGAAAAAGGCGGTTCGCCCGTCGCGGTCAACAACGGAAAACTGTCGCAGATCCGGGTGCTCACTGCCGGCCACGAGGAGATTGACGACCTCGATCGCAGAAAAACCTTGGCTGAGGAGCTCGAGGCCCAGTGGTCCACAGCGGATATCCGTTCGGTGCTGGGTTGCAACGACACCCGCACCAGCTCGCGCCCATGGACAGCGATTGCCGACGGCAATGCTGGAACTTGCAACCGCGATGCCAAACATGCCGGTTGCTCGATCGAATGCGGAAAGCGAAAAGGTCATGCTGTCTCCTCGCGCTGAGCCGCGCGTCGTCTTGGCAGGTTAGATTTCGCAACTGTCCTTGAATCGGTACCAAGGCAGGATGAAGCGCGCGATGCGGGAGGTAATCGCGTGCAGCGGTACTGCGCGTGGCTTGCTTGGTTGCAAGGCGAGCTCATCGTCGGGCACGCCGTCAATGGCGTCGGCCAGCACTGGTGCCATCGCGCAAGCGAGTGCCAGCCCGCGGCCATTGCAACCGACCCAGGCGCAGAGGCCGTCGGCGCGTCGGTGAAGGTGCGGCAGCCTGTCGATTGTCATGGCGATTCGGCCGCCCCAGAAGAACTCCATTCGCTTCTTTCGAAGAGCTGGAAACATGTTGTGCAGTCGCTTTGCCACGAGCGCGGGCAGACGTCGTGATGCGCCGATTTGCAGCGCCAGCGCACCGCCGGAGACCAGCCGGCCATCGCGATCCTTACGGAAATAGCGAAGGTCTATGCGGGTATCGGATACGGCCTCATTGTCAGGGAGAATCCGGGTTGCAAGCTCCCCCAAAGGCTCGGTTGCCGCCTGATAAGAGGTCACCGGCACGATAGACCGGCGGAGCGCCGGCCAAAGATTGCCAGTATGAGCTGCCGTGGCGAGCGCAATCTTCGGCGCGCTCACCCTGCCTTCCGGCGTCTCGACCAGCCAGCCATTTCTCACACGTCCAATGCGCCATGCCGGGCTGCTCTCGAAGATGAAGGCTCCTTCCTGTGCCGCCGCCCGGGCCAGACCGAGGGTGAAGGCATAAGGGTTGATATGGCCGCCGCCGCGGTGCTCCCAGCCACCATGATAACCGCCGGCGCCGAGACGCGCCTGCATGGCGTGCGAAGAAAGAGCAGCGGCCGGTGCGCCGACTGCCGCCCACTGCTCGGCAAGATCCGTAGTGCGGCGCGCGCGCCCTTCGCTATGGGCAGGCTGCAGCCAGCCGTTCCGGCAGGCGTCGCAGTCGATAGCGTATTTATCGACAAGCGCGAAAAGCATGTCGGCTGCGTCTCGCACCAGCGCAATGAGACGATCACCTTTCTCGCCCGGCTCAAGAGCCCGGATCGCCGCCGGTCCATGACGCGTGAGGGCCGATATCACTTGACCGTTGGCGCGCCCGGAGGCTCCGTAGCCGATCTTCGCTGCCTCCAGCAAAACGACCTTCCGGCCGCGCCGCGCCAGCTCCAGCGCCGTTGCCAAACCGGATATACCGCCGCCGACCACCACGACATCAGCCTCGATCTCACTCTGCAAGGCCGGCGCTTCGAAGCGCTCGCGCGAAAGCGCCATCCAGAGCTGTGATGGCTTGTCCAGAGGCCAGGAGGTCATTGGCCGACCACCTCGATTTCGACGCCGCATGCGCTGCGCAGATCGAAGGAGTTCGGTTGGTGCCCCGCCAAGACCAGGCGGCCATCACCTGAGGCGACGGCGACGCCGCCGTCGTTGAACACGGCCGCAAGGCGATACAGCGTCGCAATTTCCGGAACCTCCAGGGATTGCAGGCCGACAGCGCCATTCGGATGACGCATGCTTTGCGCCGTCCACAGCCTTTCGGCAGTATGATGCTGGCAGACAAGGCATTGCAGGCCAGGCGTCTCCGCTGGGTCGATCCGCACCACGGAAAACCGAAGCTCGCCTTGCGGCGTCTCTCTGGAAAAATGTCGGGTCGGCTCGATGGCTACGTTGGCCTGGGTCAGCTCTTTCCCAGAGGCGCTGATGTCGGTGCTGCGAAAAGCAAGACCGCGAATGCCCTGGCCCATGTCCAGGAGCGTGCGCCACGGAAGGTTGGACGGCGTTTCCGTCACTATTCCCATCAGCTCGATATAGGTCCCGTCGAGCATGATGCAGCGATTGGCGGTTCCCATCGCGGTGCTATGAGTGGCCTTCTCCGTAACGTGGAAGCCCGCCGCCTCGAATGCCTGGCCGGCACGGTCGAGATCAGGCACCACCAGAACCACGTGATCGATCGGCAGATGCAGCATCAAGCCGAAACCGTCATCTTATCGATGCCGTAGAGACGATCGACCACCAGCAGCGCGATGACGGCCATGACCAGCTGCAGCGTGCTGAGGGCGGCGATCGACGGATCGAACTGGTTTTCCATGTAGCTCAGCATGACGACTGGCAGTGTGTTGGTGCTGGCGCTTCCAAAGAAGTAGCTGATCGGCAAGTTGTCGAAGGAGGTGAGAAACGAGAACAGCGATCCCGCCATGATGCCCGGCCTTATCAGCGGCAAGGTAACGTGCCAGAACACCTGGAAGGGACCGGCGCCAAGGATGGAGGCCGACTCCTCATAGGCTCTCGGAATCCCATGATAGACGCCAGCCACCGTGCGCACGACGTAGGGAAGGCAGACAACCGTGTGCGTTATCAAAAGGGCAGTGAACGAAACGCCGATGCCCAGCCAGGACAGGAAGAACAGAGAGGCGAAACCGATGACGATCATCGGCATTGAAAGCGGCGACAGCAGAAATGTCATCACCGCGTTTGTCCAGCCGGCGCGCGAGCGCGCTAGTGCCAGGCAAGCCGGGACGCCGAGCAGGCAGGACAATAGCGTCGCACCGATCGCCACCTCGATGCTGACGATAAGCGCGTCTATGAAGGGCTGGTATTCGAAGATCCTCGCAAACCATTTCAGCGACCAGCCAGGGATCGGAAAGGCGATAAAGCCGGCGGACGTAAAGGATACGACGACGACGACCAGGATAGGCGCGAGCATGAAGATGAAAAACAGCACGACGAAGGCGAAAAGCCAGAGGTTGATCCAGTCCCTTTGTGCCTGACCCATCATGCTCCCTTTCGGCGCACGAGGCGCAGTTGAAGCCAGAGGCACAGGATGGCGATGACGAGCAGGATGGTGCTCATCGCGCTCGCCATTCCAAAATCGCGGGTTGTGTTGAACTGCTGATAAATCATAAGCGGCAGCGTCTGAAATCCGCCGCCGAGCAGCACCAGCGTTACGAAGCTGCCGTTGGCGATCATGAAGACGAGGATCGCGCCGGTGCCGACACCGTCGAGGGACAGCGGAAGGGTGACTTCCCAGAACGTGCGAAACCGTCCCGCACCAAGGATCTTGGCGGACTCCTCGATGTGACGATCAAGCCCCTGCAGTACAGAGCTGATCGAGAGGACCATGAAGGGGACGAGGACGTGGACCAGCGCAGCAATGGCGATCTCGGGAGAATTCGTCAGCCGCAATGGCGCCGAAATGATGCCGAGTTGTTCGACAAGCAGATTGTTGACCAGGCCGCGGCGTGCAAACAGCACCTGCCACCCAAAAGTCCGCATGATGATCGACGTCAATAGCGGCGCGATCAGCAGGAATATGACCAGGCCGGACCATCTCCCCGCCTTGCGGACGAGGAAATAGGCGACCGGATAACCGATCACGATTGAAATGACCGTCACCACCGTCGACAGCAGGATCGTTTCGGCGACCACGCGAAAATAGAATGGATCCGTCAACAGCGACACATAGCGCGACAAGGTGAAGCCGTCGGTTTCCGCGTTCGCAAAGCTGCGCATGCCGTTGTCGATCAGCGGCAGCACAAAGAATGCCAGCAGGAAAAGCACGACCGGAATAGCCAGAAAGAACGGCTTCAACACCGGCTGTGCTCTCGCTTGCGAAATGGCGGGCGCCTTAGTATCGGCCATTGACTGTTTCCGATGTGAGAATCGTGGCTGCGTCGCCCGGCGGAGCGACGCAGCTACGGCGGTTGTTAGCGACCGATCTCGCGGTTCCAGCGATCGACCCATTCATTGCGGACCAGGGCAATCTGCTCGTAAGGGGGAAAGGCCGTCTTTTCCCACGGCGTCACGCGCGGCTTCAGCTTTTCGCTGTAGACCACGTCGGTATTGGTCACGCCGTAATTCATGATCTCTGCGAATTTGGTCTGGTTGGCGGCGTCCAGAACCTCGTTGATGTAAACCCAGGCGAGCGGGTTTGCGTTCTTGGGCTTCTGGACCGCGACACCGTTCAGAGAGCCGCCTTCTGTCGGATTGATAAAGTCGATCCAGGTCGCGCCGCTATCATAATGGTTCCAGGTGCGGCCGTCGAAATAGATGCCGAGTTCGGCCTCGCCGGACGATAGATGGTTGAAGAAATCGTTGGGCCCCGCCCAGAAGACGAGATTGTCCTTCATTTTCTCCATGGCTTTGAAGAATGGATCGACATTGTCGACGCCGCCGCCAAGTGCCTTTGCCATGGCCCAGATCAGCATGATGGGCGTGACCGCATAGCTGATCGAGGGGAGGGAGGCGACGAACTCGCCCGCGGCAACGCGATCGACAAATTCAGCAAAGGACTTCGGAGGGCTTTTGACGCGTTCCTTGTGGAATGTGATCCCGCCGACGCCGTAGTCGAAGAGCGTACCCTTGCCCATGATGGAATCGGTCAGTTGCTGCGGAATCTTGGCCAGATTGGGCAGATTGGCGACGGTAAAGTCATCGACAAGGTCGGCCTTCGCAGCGGTCAATGCCAGGTCCGGCGTCATGATCAGAACATCGAGCGGCGGCTTTGCCGGATTGGCCTCAACCTGGGCCAGCCATTGCGGCGGGCCGCCGAGCGAAACATTGGCCTTGGCCTTGCTCTTCGCTTCGAACGGCGCCACGAAGCAGGTTCGCACCGCTTCTTCCCACACGCCGCCAAATGCGGTGACCGTTATTTCGCTGGATTGCGCGTTCGCAAACCGCGGCATGCCGCCGGTCATCAGGCCGGCGCCGATCGCGGCGGCACCGCTAAGAAAATTGCGTCTTTTCAAAAGGATCATAGCAGTTCTCCAAAGGGGTTGGAACGAAGGGGCATGCAGGTGGTCTGGTAAGGTTCAGAGGCTCTGCGCGATCGCCTCCAACTTTTCGCGTGCATTGGAGATAGCTTGTTCATTGGCGGCCGCGCGGGGGAAAGTCTCCGGCAGATCGGTCAGCACGGCGTCGAAAATCTCGCGCCGACGGCGTTGCCGCGCTGCGCCCGGCAAGGCGATCAGCCCTTGATTCAGCCGGTCCATGACGGGTGCTGTGAAGATGCTTTCCCAGCGCTCGCGCTCAGGGCCTTGAGCATTCGATGCATTGCTGGGTGGAAGCGTCTGGCGCAGCGTTGCGGTTTCGGCCTCATCCACCGCACCGTCGCGGATCACCACCCCATAATCCGCGGCTGCGCCCTCGGGACTGATGAAACCGTTCTTGACGTCCTGGAGCACCGCTTCCAGGTCGCGACGGGCCGGGTCGCCCCAGCCACCGGCGCCCGGCGTCAAGAACGTCACAGTATCATCGGCGTTGAGATTCAGCACATCGATCTTGCCAAGGTGCCGCTCGCTGGGCTTGCCACGATTGACGATCAGCGCGCCGGGAAGTCCTGGCTTGCCGCCATTCGATCCCCAGGGGCGGAACACCAGACGCTCCATGCCGCGCCCCAGCACATTGGAATCGTCGGTGAGGATACGGAAGGTCAGTTCCATGCCGCAGCCGCCACGCCATTGACCGGCGCCGCCGGAATCCGGACGCAGGGCGTATGTCTGGATATCGATGCCGAGTTCCGCCTCGACCGTCTCGACCGGATTGTTCGCCAGATTGGAAATCCCGCTGTCGCGGCAATCGACGCCGTCACGACCGAAACGACCACCGGTACCGCCGATCATCGGCTCCACGACCTGAACACGTCGGCCGCCGCGGCCATCGGGTTCTGCCAGGACGACCGGTATCACCGTGCCGGACGATGCTGCCGGCATCACGTCCGGCAGGGCTTTGCCGAACGCACCGTTCAGAACGTCGTTCACGCGGATTGCTGCCGCATGACGCACGCCCGTCGCCGCCGGCTCCTGCGGGTTGACCAGGCTTCCCTCCGGTGCGGTAATGCGCACCGGATCGAGCAGCCCGACATTGAGCGGCGCCGTTGAATCGAGCGTGTTGACCAGCGCCAGAACGCGCAAGGTCAGCCAGGCATGCGGCCGGCCCCGTGAGGGGATGTTCATCGCAGTCGCGAGCTGAGGATCGGTGCCGGTGAAATCGAGATGAACCTCGCCTTTTTCGAAGGTGGCAGCCAGCGCTATTCGCACTGGAGTGCGCGTCGCGGCATCGTCGTCCAGATAGTCGGAAAAGGCGTATGTACCGGCCGGTACACGCTTCAGAACGGTCCGGGCCTTCTCAGCCGCATAGGCGACCAGATCGACTGCCGCATTGGACACTGCCGCGACGCCATGCTGCGCGATGGTCTGCTCGAGACGACGGCGGCCGGCGGAAAGCGCTGCGAGCATGGCGCGGATGTCGCCCATATTGGCATCGGGCGTCCTGCTGTTGGCATCCAGGAACAGGCGCACTTCCGCTGTCATCTCGCCGCGCTTCATCAGCTTGACGGGCGGGATGCGCAGACCTTCCTGGAATATCTCGGTGTTGATCGGAGAGATGCTGGAAGGCACGCGCCCGCCGACATCCGAGCAATGGACGAAGCACCAGCCATAGGCGACTATCTTGCCGTCGTGAAAGTAAGGCTGGATCATGTGAAGGTCGGGAAGATGCGTCGCAAGCCCCTCCGACCGGTAGGGATCGTTGGTTAAAATGACGTCGCCCGGCTCCAGAGGACCGACAGCTGCGATCGTCGGGCCGCACTCGAGGCCGACGAAACCCGAAACCCCGATGGAGCGCGGATAGGCAAAGAAGCGCCCGTCGAGTCCCGCCAGCGCGCAGGCAAAATCAGCCGTTTCCTTGACATACAATGTGCGGCCGGTGCGCTGAAGCGTCAGGCACATTTCCTCGCTGACGGCAGCCAGCTTGTTGCCAAGGATGGCGAGCGTGATGGGATCGAGCTTCATGACGAATGTCTTTCCAGATGAAGATTACCAGTGGCATCCGCCTTGGCGGCCCAGCCGGGAAGAAGAACCGTCGTGGTGTCTTCCTGCTCGATGATGGCCGGTCCCTGAATGGTGTCTCCGGCGCCGAAATCGCTCCGTGCGTAAACACCGGCTTCAATCCAGGCGCCTTTTCTGAACAGGCGACGCTGCGCTTTCAGCTTGGGCGTGCCTGTCCCGGCCGCGATGACCGGTTCGGAAATCTTCGAGGTGACGCCAACGACTGCAAGCCGCGCCGTTCCGAGTTCGATCTCGCTCTCCGTGTCGCGAAACCCGTAAATGCGCTCGTGCTCGCGATGAAATGCCTCCGCCACGCAGAGTGCGTCTTTGCAGTCGTCGGCAAGCTCCACTCGCAACTCATAAGCCTGTCCCGCGTAACGCATGTCGACTGCACGTTCATACCGGCGCTGTGTGCTCTGCTCGCCTTCCCGGGCCAGCCAGGCGCTACCCTCGGCCGAGAGTTCATCGAATACGCCTTGCAGCAACCCAGCGCTCCGCGCGTCGAGAGGCCAACGCAGGCTGCGCACGAAATCGCGCCGCAAGTCCGCAGCGGCAGCGCCCAGTGCGCAAAAGGTTCCCGCCGCCGGCGGAATGACGATACGTCCAATCCCCGTCTCCTCGGCCAGCAGATTGGCATGGGTCGGCCCTGCACCGCCAAAGGGAACGAGCGCGAACGTCGCCGGATCGAGACCGCGCGAGGCCAGCGTCTTGTAAAGCTCGGTCGCCATGCCCGCCGTCGTGACCGCCAATGCGCCTTCTGCGGCGCGCTGTGCGGCATCCTCCCCATCGAGGCCGATCCGTACCCCGACTTTGGAAAGCGCCGCAGCCGCCGCTTTCCCGTCGAGCCGCATGCGGCCTCCGAGAAAGCCGCCCGGATCGATATAGCCTAGCGTGAGGTAGCAATCGGTCACTGCCGGTTCGGTGCCGCCTCTTCCATAGGAGACCGGCCCCGGCATAGCGCCTGCACTGCGTGGACCGACCTTCAGCACTCCGTAATCGTCGACCCACACGATCGAGCCGCCGCCTGCACCGATCGCCGAAACATCGACGACCGGAAGGACCAGCGGAAGGCCGCCGACATCGGTTCGGGTCGCAAGCTGCGCCGAACCGGCGCTCGCTACCGCGATATCCGACGAGGTGCCGCCCATATCGAAAGTGATGATCGATTGAACGCCCGCGGCCTCGGCAAGGCGCGCCGCGGCCATCACACCTGATGCCGGCCCGGACAGGATGGTTTCGACCGGCCGCTCTCCAGCCGAAGATAGGCTCAGCGAACCTCCGTTCGAGGCCGTAACAAGGATGGGAGCGACGACGCCGTCGCGCTCGAGGCCGCTCTTCAATCCGCTGAAATAGCGGTGCATCAGCGGCTGGATATAAGCATTCAGGCAGGCAACCAATGTCCGTTCATATTCACGGATCTCGGGCCAGATCGCCGCAGCGGAGCTGATTGCAAGGCCGCCGGCTTTCGCCGATAGGCGGGAAGCAAGATCAATCTCTACCGCCGGCTTCGTATATCCGTTGATGAGCATCAGGGCGGCGGCATCAACCCCGAGCGTCTTGATCTCCGCCGCGACGCGATCGAGTTCCGCGTCGTCCGGCGTCATGGTCATTTCGCCGCTCGCGGAAAGGCGCGCATTGATTTCGACAATCCGGAAGCGCGGCACCAGCGGCTCTTCCTTGCTGGCGTGGAAATCGAACGACGACGGCATTCGGCTTCGGGCGATCTCAAGGATGTCACGAAATCCGCGACTGACCACAAGCGCGATCGTGGCGCCGCGCCGCTGGATGATCGCGTTCAGCCCGATTGTCGTTCCATGCATGATGGTCGCGATGTCGCTCGACCGCAGACCTGCCTTGTCGAGCAGAGACTGCAGCCCTTCAATCAGAGCCCGCGACGGTTCGTCGGGGGTCGAAGGTTCCTTATAATGCGTAAGACTTCCGTTGCGCGGATCGGAAAGCACGAAATCCGTGAATGTGCCACCGACATCGATGCCGATGCGAGCGCCGGCATTTTCCGTATTTGTCATTCCACATTACTCCGGCCGTACGATGACGGCATCTTCAGGCGCCCAGCCGAGCGTCGTTGCTTCACCAAGTCGAAACGAGACCGACCCCAAAGGCCCATCGGCCTGCCTGTAGACGAAGAGCTCGCGTTTCAAGGACGGAACGTCGACCTGATAGGCGGCGTAGTTGCCGCGGAAGACGGCGCCCGTGATCCGCGCCTCGAATTGCGGGCCGTTCACCGGTATCGCCCCGAGTGTCATGCGCTCGGGACGTATTGAAACCATGAGAGCCGAACCGGGTTCCTGCGGACGATCGAGAAGAACATCGACCGGCGCTGAACGACCAGGCAGCATCAATGCCGAGCCGCCCGGCGCCACCGTGCCTTCGAAAATATTCGAGGTCCCGAGAAATTCCGCGACGAACCGCGTTTGCGGCCGATCATAGACCTCGGTCGGGGTCCCGGTTTGCAGGATGCGGCCGTTGCTCATGACGGCCACCCGATCCGACATGGAGAGCGCTTCCTCCTGATCATGGGTGACGAGCAAGGTCGTGATGCCGAGACGCTGCTGCATTGCGCGGATTTCGAACTGCATGCTCTCGCGCAGCGATTTGTCCAGAGCGCCGAGCGGCTCGTCCAGCAACAGTACTTTGGGATTGACCACGAGCGAACGGGCCAGCGCCACGCGCTGCTGCTGGCCGCCGGAAAGCTGTGAAGGATACATGTCGCCGCGCGACTGTAATTGGATCAGGTCCAGCATTTCCGCGACGCGGCGGTCCCTTTCGGCAGCGCCGACTTTTGCCATGAGCAAGCCAAAACCGATATTCTCAGCAACAGTGCGGTGCGGAAACAGACTGTAGTTCTGAAAGACCATCCCGAGATTGCGACGATGGGGCGGCAAATGAGTAATATCCGTTGCGCCGATCTTGATCGAACCCACATCGGGCCGTTCGAAACCTGCGACCATGCGCAACGTCGTCGTCTTGCCGCAACCGGAAGGACCCAGAAGGGCCACCAGGTGTCCCCCTTCGATCTCCAGGTCTAGATCGCGGACGGCCAGCGCCTTTCCATACGACTTGGAAATGCCGGCAAGTTGCAGGTCCGCTGCCTTTTCCAGCCCAGAACTCATGCTACGCAGTGGCCCCGGCCCAGGATTTTTGCCTGCAAGATTTCCGTCAAAGGCCTGTTCCCATTTATATTTTGTAGCGCTACAATTCATGGAAAGCCAAAACGAGTCAACAGGTATGGCTTTTTTGCTTCCTTTAAAGGGACAGGACGGTTGTCGTCACCCAGCCCGAACAGCAAGCGGTAATTTATGACCAAGCGACGCGAGCAGGTCGGTCTGGTCACCATGCACTCGATTGCCAGTGCCGCGGGTGTCTCGCCCATGACTGTTTCGAACACCTTCCGCTACCCGGAGCGCGTTCAGGAAGAGACACGTCAGCGGGTCATGCGGATCGCTGCTGAACTTGGCTATGTGCCCAATCATGCAGCCGGAAATCTCGCATCGGGACAAAGCCGTGTCATCGGCGCGATCATACCTTCGATCAAGAACTCGAGCTTCTACAAATATGTCCGTGGCATGCAAGATACGGCTGCCGAGCATGGCTACGAACTCGTTTTGAAACTGGCCGATACGATTTGCCACGAGCACGCAGCCATTCAAACGTTCATCGGGCTGCGCGTTGCCGGCATTGCCCTTGTCGGCAATGAGCACGAGCCAGCAGCCATAGATATTCTCCAAAAGACAGCGCTCCCCGTGGTGGAATCCTGGGTTCTGGGAAATCCTATCGACATGGCCGTTGGCTATTCCACCACTGCGGCGACCAAGGCGATCCTCGACGTGCTCCTTGCTCGAGGATACCGCAACATCGGCTTCATCGGGTACGAGCGTACTGCGTCTCACCGGTTCACAGAGCGACTGCCGATCTTCAGGTCTGTTCTTGCGCAAGCTGGTTTGTCATCTGATCTGGTTCATCTGGCAGATGAGGCGGACGGTTTCGGTGCAGGTCCGAAGGCGCTCGAAGAGCTTTGCCGTATCGGTCCTCGGATCGATGCTGTCATCTGCCCGACGGACATCGTGGCGGCGGGCGTGCTGTTCGAATGCGGACGGCGCGGATGGAAGGTCCCGGACCGGATCGCCGTAGCCGGTTGGGGTGACTATGAAATCGCATCCGAAATCACTCCCGGCCTCACTACGGTCCAGCCCAATGCCTACGAAATGGGGCAGCAATCCGTTACAATGATCGTGGAACGCGCCAGGGGTAATCGAAATCGAGGTCGGGTCGTCGACACCGGCTTCCAGATCATCAAACGCGCGAGCACTTAGAACAGGGCGCAGCAGCGGAGCCTCATCGCGACGCGGTCATCGACTTTATGGTGGGGCTCTGCGACGCCTAAAATCACCTTGTGCCTCCACTGCTCCGGGATTCTGGCCCTTTCCAAGCTTGCGGCATGATTGCATTTGCTCAGTGCTCCGACGTCCGGCCGGCGAGCATCCAATTCGGTCCGCTGGCAGGAATCCGGCACATAACTTGCTTTTCAGTCAGGGGAGGCACATCAGGGGAATTTCGTCATGCAAGACGCAACTGCCACTCACTCTGAGGGTAATACCCTCTTCCCGATCGTGCTGTCGATCGTCGCTGCCGCGGCGACCGGAGTGCTCTGGGCCTATGCGAATCCGATACAGCTCGTTCCCGGCGTCATCCAGTGGCGCATCTTCGCCTTTCTGCCTCCGCTTGTGGGTATCCTGCTCGGCTGGAAGAGCGGCTTCATCTGCGGTTATCTCGGCACCATAGTCTGGTCGCTGCTGGCGGGCACATTCATCCCCGCCCATTCGCTCATCGTCGACGGCATCATGGTAGGCCTCACCGGCCTCGTGCCTGGCTTGATATTCGACCCGGCCAGAACGAAATTCGATCGCAACACACTGATCAAAATTGCGGCAGTATGCCTAATTGTTGGCCTCGTGATGGTTGTTGCGGTCTCGGCCAGTCTCGCTTATCTCGGCATTTTCCCCTTCTGGTGGGCTGTGATGTATCTGGGGCTGTCGGACATCGTGCCGATGATCATAGGCACGCCGCTTCTTGTCGTCCCAGCGCTGAAGATTCTCAAGAGCGCGCATCCTGCCGGTTTCACGCGCTTCTGAGCGCAAGGTAAGATTTGAAAAGTGCTTGAACTGACCAATGTGACGGTGGGCTTCGGCGATGCGCCGCCGGCAGTCGCCGAAGCGACGATGACCATTGCACGTGGCGAGCGCCTGCTCGTATGCGGGGCGGCAGGCGGAGCCAAGACCACGTTGCTCAACGTGGCGGGAGGAATCATCCCCCGCCTCGTTGCGCCCCGTCACTTCTCCGGCTCGGTTTCATTCGATGGCCAGCCGCTTTCGAGCCTGTCGAAGGATGCCCTTTTTACCAGGATCGGCATCGTTACGCAGAATGTCGAGGACCAGCTCTGGGACCTGGGTGTCGAGGACCTGATCGCGTTCCCGCTGGAAAACCGGGGCGTGGAAAAGAAACTTATCCGCCGCAGGCTGCAGGTTCTGCTCGATGAGCTTGAGCTCAATCCGCTGCGGGGGAGGCGAGTTCTCACTCTCTCCGGCGGCGAACGGCGGATGGTGGCAATCGCGGCTGCCCTTGCGGCTGCGCCTGAGCTGCTTGTACTCGACGAGCCCACGACTGGGCTCGATCCAGCTGCCCGTGCACGGCTGGTTCGAATTCTCGCGAAGCTGGCCGACGAGGTGCCCTCGTTGCTCGTCGCCGAACAGGATCCGGGCGCATTCAAATCCGTCGCTGACAATGTGCGCCTGCTCGTGTCGGGCAGGCTTTCGGAGGCGGTCGCCGCGCGCCTGATCATGACACAACAAGAGCCGTGGCTGGAGGCGGGCATCCTGCCGCCCAACCATCGGGCGACCAGCACACCATCCTTTCCTGTCGGCGATGTGCTGCTTTCGGTTTCCGGCATCCGCACCCGGCTTGCGCGCCCCGACGGCGCCCCGGTCCTGCGTGATGTTTCGCTCCAGATCCGTGCCGGGGAGCACGTGGCGCTGATAGGGCGCAACGGCGCAGGCAAGACGACGCTGTTCCAGTCGATCCTAGGCTTGGCGAAGCTCGCCGCAGGGTCGGTCCGTATTGGTGGCGAACCGGCCGACGGCTGGACCGTTGCCCGCCGCGCCCGCGCGATAGCGTATCTTCCGCAGAATATGCGCCGCATCCTGTTCAACATGACTGTGCTCGAGGAAGTCGTCTTCTCCATCACCGCAGGCGCGGCAGCCGACGATTCGGTAAGGAGGGAGGCACATGCAGCGCTGGAGAAATACGGAATTAAAGGGTTGGCCGAAGCCAATCCCTTCGCGCTGTCGACGAGGCAGCAGGCACTGCTTGGACTTGCCTGCGCCGATGCGGCACAGGCCTCGGTGGCGATCCTGGACGAACCGCTGCTTGCGCGAGACCTGCAGGGCAGACGCATGCTGGACCTGTTCGTAGGGTCCATGCTGTCGTCGGGACGCGCGATCATGCTCATCTCGCATGATCTCGACCTTGTCCAAGATGTCGCCTCGCGCACGCTGATATTGGATGAAGGGCAGATCGTCTTCGACGGCGCGCCGCAGGAAGCCTGGGCGTCGAGTGCATTCTCCCAGCTCGGTTGGTCCGCACCGACGGTTCTATCGACGGGAGCTGCGGCATGAAACGGATCTATGAACTCAACTTTTTCGTGAAATTGACGGCTGCATTCGCCATCATGCTGGTGGCCTGGCTTGCGCCGGACTGGCGCTTCGGCGTGCCGCTGGCCCTACTTTCTCTCGTTTTCCTGAGCGTGATGCAGGTGCCTGGCTTGCGCGGCTATCTCAAAGGTGCGGCGCTTCTCGTGCTTTTGGTCATGGCGAGTTGGATCGGCAACCTTCTGCTGCAGGGGCTTTCACCTGCCGATGCCCTGCCGATCGCTGCTGGAATGGCGGCACGTCTCGTCACGACGACCGCGGCCTTCTATTTTGTCATGGAGACGAGTACGCCAGGCTCTATCCTGGCTGCGGCCAGTGCTGCCCGTCTCCCGCCCATTGTCACTCTGGTCCTGTCGCTCACCTTCGGTATCATCCCGATGCTGCGCGAGGATTTCGAGCGCATCGCCGATGCGCAGCGCGCACGTGGCATGGAGATCGACGACGTCTCGCTGCCAACTCGGTTGCGCTTTGCGCTGGCACGTGGTGTGCCGCTTCTGGTGCAGGCCATCCGCTTGGCGCACGCCATTTCGCTTTCACTTTCCATCTATGGGTTCGACATGAACCGCAAGCGCACAACGTGGCGCAATGTCGGCCTGCTGGTCGAACCGCGGCTCGCTCATCAAGGACAAACAAAATGACCCAGGAAACCGCTGTTGCGCCGATGACCGGGCAACACTGGCCGGTCGACGTCGCCGGCGTACAGGTCGATTTGCCGATCGTTGCGATCAAGCCGGATTTTGCCATTTCGCTGATGATGGTCATCGATCTCGGGGTAAGGTTTGGCGAGCATGTCGGCCGCAAATTGGCCGAGAAGTTGCGGCCGCTCAAACCCGACGTGATCGTGGGCGCGGCCACGCTCGGCATTCCCGTCGCCATCGAAGTGAGCCGCGCCTTGGGACTCGACGATTACGTGATCTTGCAGAAATCGCCCAAGATCCATCTGGGCGACGCGCTTGTCCAGCGCATCTCCTCCATCACCTCGAAGGGCGAGCAGCGCCTGCTTCTCGACCGCCGCGCGATACCGCTCCTCGCGGGCAAGCGCGTCGTGGTGGTCGATGATGTCGTGGCGTCCGGCTCAAGCCTGAAGGGCTCGGTCGAGTTGGTGCGCAGCGCGGGCGCGGAAATGGTTGGCATCGGCGTGATCCTCACCGAGGCGCGGGATTGGCAAGAAACGCTTGGGCCGGACCGGGCGCTGATCCACAGCCTCGCACATATCCCGCAATTCGCACCAGACGGGGACCGCTGGAAGCCGATTCCGGAAACCTTCCTCTAGGGTCTGTACTCAATTAGGATTCCCGCCAGCGCAGAGTTGTGATTCAAGGCTTCCGAATCGAGTGGAGGCATTGATGCGGAAGCAGCTCTAT